>JAZNEM010000180.1:0-21882 GCA_045588595.1 Eubacteriales bacterium | reverse complement strand
TAAAAAAGACAGCCGCACGTGAGCGGCTGCCTGAGATTGTAATGCGATGTCAAACTTTCTGTGCCCCTTTTAGGGGTTAAGCCTGTATTTGCCCCTTATAGGGGCTGTGCAAACCACCGGTTGAACCGGTGGTTTTGATTTGTACCTGCTTTATCGCAGGTACGACAAAGAGTTGCTTTCTTTTTGCCTTTGCCTCATTCATTAAATATATTTATCTGATCCGCGGGCTTTATCTCGGGCTGTACGTTATATTTAAGTCCGAGGTGCTCATAGGCAAGTCTTGTAACACAACGTCCGCGAGGAGTTCTGCTCAAGAAGCCTATCTGCAAAAGATAAGGCTCGTACACGTCTTCAAGTGTGATAGCTTCCTCACCGACAGTCGCGGCAAGCGTTTCAAGTCCGACAGGCCCTCCGTTATAAAACTTGATTATCGTTTCAAGCATTCTGCGGTCGGTGTTATCAAGACCGAGCTGGTCAATTTCAAGCTTTTGGAGCGCGTAATTTGCAATCTGACTGTCTATCGCCTCTTTGCCTTCGACCTGCGCAAAGTCACGGACACGCTTTAACAGACGGTTTGCGATACGCGGTGTTCCGCGAGAGCGCGATGCGATCTCATATGCGCCGTCATCTGTAACGGGTAGCCCGAGAATATTCGCGCTTCTTTTTACGATAGTAGCAAGCTCCTCGGGAGTATAAAGCTCAAGCTTGAGTATAACTCCGAAACGGTCGCGCAAAGGAGTGGTAAGCTGTCCTGCGCGTGTTGTTGCTCCAATGAGCGTAAAGCGGGGAAGATCAATTCTTATGCTTCTTGCCGCAGGGCCTTTTCCGATGATAATATCGAGCGCATTGTCCTCCATTGCGGGATAGAGTATCTCCTCGACCGAACGCGAAAGACGGTGTATCTCATCGATAAACAGAACGTCACCTTCGGAAAGATTTGTAAGAAGTGCCGCAAGGTCGCCTTGCTTTTCGATAGCAGGGCCTGAGGTTATGCGAATATTAACGCCCATTTCAGCCGCGATAATATTCGAAAGAGTGGTCTTTCCGAGACCGGGAGGGCCGTAAAGAAGCACGTGGTCAAGACTCTCTCCGCGCATTTTAGCCGCTTCCATGTAAATGCGAAGATTTGCCTTTGCGTTTTCCTGACCGATATAATCCTCCAAACGTTTAGGACGCAAGGAAGAGTCGGTATCGCTGTCTGCTTGAGTAAAAGAAGTAGTCATTATTCGGTTTTCAAAATCAAATTCATTATCCATATCCATTGTCAGTACCTCCTTATCTCATGAGCTTTTTAAGAGCAAGACGGATAATGTCGTCAACGTCGAGATTTTCCGTATCTATGCCCTTGAGAGCATTAATAGCTTCGTTCCTTGAATATCCGAGAACAGTCAGCGCGTCTTGCGCGTCAGAGAGCTTGTTGGACTTGCCAAGAGTATCAGCCGAAAGAGACTGAACAGAGCCCGTATCGTCTTCTCCCGTAAATCCTTCTTTTTTCATCTTATCTTTAAGCTCAAGTATTATTCTTGCCGCCGTTTTAGGACCTACGCCGCTCGCTGCGGATATGCTTTTTTTATCCTCCGTACAAATAGCAAGAGCAAGCTTTTGTGGGGTAAGAAGTGAAAGGATAGCAATTGCCGCCTTTGGTCCTACTCCCGAAACGGTTATAAGAAGCTTGAACGAGCTTAATTCTTCTTCTGTGGCAAATCCGAAAAGCTCTATACCGTCCTCGCGTACCGCCATATATGTGTAAAGGCGTACGATGGGCGGCTCTTGAACCGAACGGTGTGGCGGCATTGAGGAATATGTCGTTTGAGTTATCGTTAGCCTGTATCCGACTCCGTTTGCGTCAACTACCGCAAAAGTCGGATCTAACATTGCAAGCTTACCGCTTATATAGTAAAACATCAATTGCCTCCAAGATCTGTTTTGTCATTATTTTTATCATCTGTTTCAGATGGTTTATCATTATTATCTGATATCTTCTTTAGCTTCAATGCGTTCCAAATATCCTTAAGAGTCTTTTTGTCGGAATTTGTATCTTCAGGCGTTAAGCTCTGCATTTCCTCATAGTCCTCATCAAAGTCCAAAAGCTCCCATTTTGTATCGTTTACAGTACGCGGTGTCTTGCGCAATTTCTTTACAACGAGATCTAACACGCAAAGAACTATAAATAAAGCCGTGCCCGATATACTCAAAAAGCTTCCGAACCTGAAAGATACGGGATTGTATCTTAATTCAAGCGTATGCTCACCCGCGTCCGCGATATCAAAAGCCATAAGAGCGTTGAGTGTTTCATATATTTCTACCTTTTCTCCGTCAACGTAGACCTGCCATCCTTTATCGTAGGGAATAGAGGTCTGTATCATACGGTCAGAGCTGTCGGTAGTTATCTTTCCCGTCAGATGATGCTCGGAATAATTCTCGTCAATAATGAATTGAGGAGAAGCCTTCAATTTTGAAAATGCATCTTCAAAAACGTTCTTGTCAAGATACCAGAAATAATTACATTTACGGTAGACCGTAAGAGCTTCTTCTTTTAGCGTAACGGTAACCTTTATATCTCTGCCTTTTTCAAAATATCCCAAAGGCACTATATGGTCGTTGTTGCTTCCAAGATAGCTGCCTTTACTGTAACCGTTTACCGATACTTTAGTCTCTCTTGGTATCTTCGTTGGAATATAGAAGAAATACTCACCGCTATACGGTGCGGTAATGATATAAGAAAACGATGCGTTGTCTCCGCTGTTAACAGGGGTATAAGTCACTTGAACCGAATCGGAATCTACCGTACAGCCCGTGCTTGATTCAATATAACTGTTTTCGGGTATAGGAACGTATATCGGCAACGTGGATTCAGTGCCAAGCATAGCAGAAACGAGAGCGTTTTGCTTTTCATAATGCGTATAATGGTCCTCAAAATCAAAATTTTTAACCGAATCATCCACCCCATAGGCAACCGAAAGCGCGTAAGGATTATAATACGCGGAGTAAATTTCATCCGAATATATTTCTCCGTAGTAATTTTTCAACGCACTCGAATCTTTTTTATCGATAAGATATTTTATTCCGAGCAGAGAATCACTTACGGGAGTTCCACCGCTATATTGCGAAAGATGTGATTTCGAGGTATATCCCATGTTGTGAAGAAATTTCAGGGTCGAAGCATTAAGCGTTGACGTTGAATTAGAAAGTCCTCGCATAGCAAGAGCCATGTTGTCATTGTACTTGCGATGCGAAAGCTTTTCCATACGGTAAAAGCTATTATCGTATTCCTTTACGTAATTTACAACGGGACGTATCTCGGCTAAATATTCATTATATCCGCTATATTTTGAATATACCACATCGTCATCAAATTGAACCACACACGCAAGACTGCTACAGAAAATTTCAATACAAACAACTATTGCCAATATAGCCGTTATGCTTTCGCGTTTGCGGGGATTCTTCGAACGTATGAGCAAGCAAAGCACAACGAGCAGGGTAACCGTAGCAATAACGGTAAGCCAAACGGTTTGAAACTCAAGCAACTTTTTGCTTGACGTAACGTAGGTCTCAAACTCCATTTTTTGACATATAGCAACAAACAAAATTATAAAAGAACAAATCGCAAGTACGAATTTTTCACTCGTTTTGCGAAGATTGCCAAATCCTTTATACGCTAAAACAAGCAAGAAAAAACAGAGCATGAAGCTATATCTGTAATTAAGCCAGTTCGGTGTTTGAAAACCGTGCCATATAAGATCCAACGGTGCTATCAAAAACGATAAAATGAATACACTTATAAACAATACAGACGCGACCTTTTCTCGCGAGCGTATATTCTTTGACATAAAGTATATCGGCACGAGAATAAGTGTCAACAGACCGCAATATACAAAGGGAAGTCCCTCGGGACGTACCGTATCATAGCTTGATGGCAAAAATTTAGTAAAGAAATCAAGGAACTCGAATTTTGCGCGTATAGCCCAGTTTGGATTTGAGAAATCATTTTTTCCAAATGTAAGTGAATAATACGCGGAAAATAGTATCACCGCCGAAATGGCAGCAGAAAGGATAGCAAAAATTCCGAATCTGATACCTGTTTTTATAAAGTGGAATCTCTTTCCGTTAGGATTAAGAAATTCTGGCTCGTTAGAAAAATAGTAATACAGAAAATAAATTGCCGAATATATACATACCATATAGCCTATATAGAAGTTGCTCATCAAAGAGAAGGACAGAGCGATAACGAAAAGCTTGTACTTACCGTTTTTGATAAGCTGCTCGATCCCCAAGGTCAAAAGCGGCAACCAGATCAGCGCGTCAGTCCACATTAAGTTGTTTTGATGGACCACCGCAAACGCACATAAAGCGTACATGACCGAAAAAGTCAAGATCGCACTCTTGTTAGGTCTTGCAGTATTTTTGTGAAGATAATATCCAAAGGTAAGACCGCAAAGTCCCGTCTTTAACAAAATGATACAAAGCAAGGCTTCAAGTATACGCGTTTGCGGGAAGAGAACTACGATATACGACAAGGGACTTGCCAGATAATATGCGTACATTCCCATAAATTCTCCACCAAGAGAGCGATAGAAGGAATATAAAAGAGAACCGTCACCCGTTACTGCATTTCGCAATGCCTCAAAGAAATATACGTACTGTCCGTTAAGGTCAAGCACCAAAACAGAACCGTCCCCAAAAGGATGTATCTCCATAGCAAGATATATGAGATACATCAGTAAAACGGGTATCAAAAAACAAAACGCAAGATAGGACGAGGGCGCAGAGCTTATACGCTTCTGTATATTCAGTAAAAACGCCCTTGGCGTCTTTTTTTGTGCATTAGCCGTCATTTAGATCTCCTTTGGTTCTTGAGATGATAAAACCTTTTTAGTTGCTTTTTCAAGCTTTATGCGGTCTATTATAAGATCGTGTCCGCATCCTATACAGCAAAGACGCATCTCGCCGCCAACTCTCAAGACCGTAAAATGATTTTCTCCGCACGGATGTTTTTTCTTAAGCTCTAAAACATCCCCGACTTTAAATTTAATAATATTCATCAAAAATCTCTCTTTTATTTTTATTAATAAAGCATTATTAAGAAATCATATATATATTTTATCATATTATCAATATTTTGTAAATAAGTATTCAAAATTTTACAATTTTATAAATTATATTTGACTTAAATAAAATAATGTGATATAATGTAATATGGATTATTCTGTGGAGGTGTATATGATCATACTTGGAATAGACCCTGGGATCGCCATCGTCGGTTGGGGAGTCATCGAATATTCGGGGTCTCGCTTTCGTACGCTTGGCTACGGCTCTATACAGACTCCGGCAGGACAAGCCACGGAAGAAAGATTGGCAACGATATATGACTCGCTCAAAAAAATAATAGAAAAATACCATCCCGATGAAATGGCAGTCGAAGAACTTTTCTTCAACACCAACCAGACCACAGGTATACGAGTGGCAGAGGCACGCGGAGTTATAATCATGTGTGCTCATCAATGCGGAGTTAAGATATCGGAATATACTCCTCTTCAAGTTAAACAAGCCGTGGTTGGATACGGCCGCGCCGAAAAAAAGCAGGTCATTACCATGGTGACTATGTTCCTCGGTTTAAGTAAGCCGCCCAAGCCTGATGATACAGCTGACGCACTTGCGATCGCAGTATGTCACGCCCATTCGGGAGGCTCAAGGCTTGCGCAATATTACAATCAGAAATAGGACGAAAAATTATGTGGATAGCAGATCAATGGAAAGATTATGAATTACTCGACGCATCTGACGGAGAACGTCTTGAACGTTGGGGAAAATATATTTTGCGACGCCCCGACCCGCAAATAATATGGAAGAACGTTGGAAAGCACAACTTGTGGAAGAAAGCCGATGCCGTATATAAACGCTCTTCAAAAGGCGGCGGAGGCTGGACTAAAAATGAGCTTCCTTTACAATGGAACATCTCTTACGGAAAACTCAACTTCGTATTAAAGCCCATGGGCTTTAAGCATACGGGACTTTTTCCCGAGCAAGCGGCTAACTGGGATTGGTTTTCAAAGCTTATATCCAATTCCGGCAGAAAAATAAAAGTACTCAATCTTTTTGCTTATACGGGTGGAGCAACCATAGCCGCAGCGGCGGCGGGAGCTTCTGTCGTCCATGTAGATGCCGCAAAAGGAATGGTAGCGCAGGCAAAGGAAAATGCCGCTATATCGGGATTATCGGAAGCACCTATACGCTATATCGTAGACGATTGCAAAAAATTCGTTGAGCGTGAGCTTCGCCGAGGAAACAGATATGACGCGATCATTATGGATCCGCCGTCTTACGGAAGAGGTCCTTCGGGCGAGGTTTGGAAAATAGAGGAGAGCGTAGACGAGCTTATCACGCTCGCTTCAAATCTTCTCTCTGATGAGCCGCTTTTCTTTCTGGTAAACTCTTACACCACAGGACTTTCTCCAATGGCAATGCAATACATTTTGGGACTTAAGGTCGCATCTGTCTACGGCGGTCATCTCGAATCGGGAGAGCTTGGTTTAAAAGTTACCCAAACAGGCTTGTCTATTCCTTGCGGAGCAAGTGCACGTTGGCAAAGCAACGATTCTATAAAATAAAAAATAAAAAGGTGAATTTTGATGAAAGATCAATTTATAAGAACGGAGGCTCTTTCTTACAGATATGAGGGAGAAGATCCTCATGCAAGTCCCGTTCTCAATAATCTTTCCGTTAGTATAGCCGAAGGTGAATTCGTAGCTATTTTGGGACATAACGGCTCGGGTAAATCTACTTTTGCAAAGCTATTGAATATGATATTAACGCCTTCAACGGGGAAGATATTTTTAGAAGACAAGGATATAACCGATCCCAATATGACTGACGACGATATTTTGGCGTTAAGAAAGACCGTAGGCATGGTTTTCCAAAATCCCGACAACCAGCTCGTCGCAACGATAGTTGAAGACGATGTAGCGTTTGGACCCGAAAATCTCGGTATTCCTTCAAAAGAGATCCAAGAACGTGTAAAGAATACTCTTACAGATGTGGGAATGCTTGAATATGCTCATCACGAACCGCACAGACTTTCTGGCGGTCAAAAGCAACGCGTAGCCATTGCGGGAATAATGGCAATGATGCCGAGATGCATTATTTTTGACGAATCTACCGCAATGCTCGATCCCGTCGGAAGAAACGAGGTAATGGATGCAATTCTTCGTTTGAACAAAGAAAAAAATATTACCGTCATAATGATAACTCACTACATGGAAGAAGCCGCTATGGCAGACCGCATAATCGTTCTAGATAACGGTGACGTACTTATTGACGGTACACCGGAATACGTTTTTGACCATGAGGATATGTTAAAGCAATGCGGCTTGGCTGTGCCTCAATGTACCGAGCTTATCCATAAGTTGAGAAAAGCGGGTATAGAACTTGATGGAAATTGTATAACTCCCGAGCAATGCGCAGAGCTTTTGGAAAAGGCGTTAAAAAAAGATTCTTCCAAAACGGAAGGAGGTAAGTGATATGGCTGAAATAAAATTAGAAAATATTACTTATCTTCACGGAAAAGATACTCCGTATGAGATACTTGCTCTCGATAACGTCTCACTCTCTATTCCAAGTGGTAAGATAACGGGTATAATAGGTCATACGGGTTCTGGAAAATCAACGCTCGTTCAGATGCTTAACGGTATCCTTAAGCCTCAAGAGGGAAGCGTAAAGCTTGACGAAAAGGACATTTGGGAAAAGCCAAAGGAAATTCGTAAGATACGTTTTCGAGTAGGTCTTGTTATGCAGTACCCCGAATACCAGCTTTTTGAAGAGACCGTATATAAAGACATAGCGTTCGGTCCTAAAAACATGGGACTTTCAGATGATGAAATAAGAGAACGTGTCTTGGAAGCGGCGGAATTTGCGGGAGTAGAAAAGGAGCTTCTCGAAAAATCCCCGTTCGATCTCTCGGGCGGTCAGAAAAGACGAGTAGCAATAGCGGGAATCATCGCTATGCGTCCCGACGTATTGGTTCTTGATGAACCTGCCGCAGGACTTGACCCGCGAGGCAGGGAATCAATATTTTCAAACATCGTGGAATATCAAAAAAAGAGCCAAAGCACCGTTGTTATCGTGAGTCACAGTATGGAGGATATGGCTCGCTTCTGTGATTCCTTGGTAGTAATGGCTGACGGTAAGGTAGTATTGAACGGAGAGCCTTCGGATGTATTTGCCAACGCGGAACTCCTTTCGACCATCGGTCTCGATATTCCTCAAGTAACAAAATTAATGCTTTTGCTTAAAGAAAAAGGCATATCCGTAGATTGCGGACATTATACGGTTGACAGCGCATATGATGCGCTATTGAAATTATTAAAGTAATGATAGGTTTGATTAAATGAAAAGTATAGCTTTCGGACAGTATTATCCCGCGTCCTCACCTTTGCATAGGTTAGACCCGCGAATAAAAATAATTATTGCTGTTCTTTATATCGTTTGTTCATTTCTTTGCAAGAACGTATTCAGCTTTGTTTTACTTGCGGTTTCAGCGATAGCTCTTATTCTCATAGGCAGAATACCGCTCAAGACCGTTCTTGGCGGATTAAAGGCTATTATAGTTATTCTTGCGTTCACATCACTTATAAATATTTTTTGGACGGTCGGTGAAACGCCTTTGCTTGAATGGAAGTTCATACGAATTTATCCTGAAGGTATCTATTCCGCAATTTTCATTATTGTCAGAATAGTCGCGCTTATTATCGGAACAAGTATGTTTTTGACGTACACAACGACTCCTATTGAGCTTACCGATGCGCTTGAGGACGTACTTTCACCGCTGAAAAAACTTCACGTTCCCGTACACGATTTCGCGATGATGATGACGATAGCATTGCGTTTTATTCCTACGCTCGTCGAAGAGACAGATAAGATAATGACTGCTCAAAAAGCTCGAGGCGCAGATTTTTCGAGCGGAGGACTGATATCGCGCGCTAAAGCGCTTATACCGATACTTATCCCTCTGTTCGTTTCCGCATTCAACCGTGCGGGCGACCTTGCTATAGCTATGGAGTGCCGTTGTTATCACGGTGGTGAAGGAAGAACGAGAATGCATGTTCGCCGCCTAAGATTCAAAGATTTCATACCGCTTATATTAATAGTATTTTTAGGCGCGGCTTTGATAGTCCTTAATATACTCGGTATCGGATTTACCTTGAATTGAGGCTGAATAATGAAAATACTTTTGCATATTTCTTTCGTTGGAACAAATTACTGCGGATATCAGGTACAGCCTAACGGAATAACTATCCAGCAAAAGCTCAATGAGGCGGCTGAGCAGCTTTTCGGATATTCTTGCGATATCGTCGGATGCAGCAGGACCGATAGCGGAGTACACGCAAATGAATTTTGCGCAACTGTTTCAAAAAAGAAAGAAAATCATATTGAGACAAATATTCCGATAGAACGGATACCGCTTGCCTTGACAAGCTATTTACCCGAAAATATATGTGTAAATTTTGCCGAATGGGTAAATGATGAATTTCATCCGCGATATGATGTAAAATATAAAGAATATATCTATAAAATATGGAATCACCCTGTCAGAAATCCTTTTTTGAATGACCGCGCATGGCATTGTCCTAAAATAATAGATAATACTATGCTAAAAAGAATGAACGATGCCGCGCAAAAATACGTTGGAACACATGATTTTTCTTCTTACATGGCAGCCGATTCAAAGGTCGTCGATACCGTCCGTACGGTAACCGCGGCGGAGGTTTACAAAGAAGGAGATAACATCATAATCTTCAAGGTGTGTGCGGACGGGTTTTTGTATAATATGGTTCGTATCATGACGGGCACGCTCGTCGATACGGCATATGGAAAAATAGAGCCATGTCAGATAGAAGAGATAACCGAATCACACGACAGAAAAAAAGCAGGCTCTACCGCTCCTGCTTGCGGACTCTATTTGAATAAAGTCGTTTACAACTAAAACTATATTTTTTGAAAGGAGAGGGAACGTGAAAACACCGTTTGAAAAGAAAGCTTCCAAAAAGCAATCGGAACAAAATTTTGAAAAATCGAATTTTGCTCAACGTGTAGGTCGTTTTTTTAGTCCCGAACCTCAAAAAGAAAAAGTTTTGCATCACGAGGACTTTAACGCTGCCGGAGACGTTTATTACGCAACCGTTTCTGCAGGTTACAAGGTCGCTCAACGATTGCTTTGGCTCATATTTATATTTTTTATGATCTTTTCGATCACGTTGAATTATAAAGAAATAACTTATGATAATTTCTTTTATCTTCTAAAGGATTTCTCAAGCGCGGTCGACGCAGAGAGTACAAATTATGAGACCTTGTCTTACGAATCTGATTCAAGACAGAATTTTGCGCTTTACAGAGGCGGTATCGCTACGGTAAGTCCGTCAGGCATTTCGGCTTTTACAGCAACAGGACGACGCACCTTGCGTACAGATTCGGTATTTTCCTCTCCGCACGTTGTTTGCTCCGATAAATATATGCTTGTGTACGATACGGCAGGAACAAGCTTTGCGGTATATAATTCCTTTGCGCGAATCTATACCGAGACATTTTCGTATCCTGTTACAAACGCTTGCTTTGCTGACGATGGAAGAATAGCAATAGTTACTCGCGAAGCGGACAGTAAAACGGTCGTATATATTTATAACGATGATTTTGAAAAGCTCGCAAAATACCGACTTGACGCTTATATGTTTGATATAGCAATAGACAGTGACCGAAATCTTTTGGCTTTCGTTTATTACGGCATTGGCAACGGTACGGGTCAGACTACCGTTTCTTTTAGAGACCTCGATACTTTAGAGGAAACCGAGTCCTTTGAATTAATGGGTGAATTTCCTCTTAAAAGCGGATTTATATCAAAAGAAAAATTCGCGATAGTTACTGATAACGCTGTTCGTATAATCGATAAAAGCTTTGATGTGGGCTCAGCTGAAACGTATGATTACATAAATGGGAACGTTACGGGATATTGTGTAAGCGATAACGGTGTTGCCGTTTCGGTTACGGTCGCTTCTCAAAATGAGATCATTGCGTTTAACGCAAACGGTGAATTGTTATACAATGATTTTATGCATATGGGTATAACTGATATCGGTATTTTCGGAGAATATATATTTCTCCAAACCGAAGACGGTATAGTACGCCTTAATACCAAAAACGAAGCTGAAGAATTTTTAACTTCGGGAAACGGAAAAATGCTTGTTTACAACTCTAATACCGTTTTAGTCTGCGGAGAATCAAAAGCTCAATATTTGGTATTCCGCAATTAAATTGATTTGAAATAACATAGAAGTAAAGGGTAAATAAAATGAAACTAAAAAATATTCCTAATATGCTATCTGTTCTTAGAATTATACTTGTGTTTGTATTTGTTTTTTGCTTTTTCTATTTTGAGGAAGCTTATATAGCTTTAGTGATCTTTCTTTTAGCAGGACTTACAGACATTATAGACGGATATCTGGCAAGAAGAAATAACTGGATAACAAAGCTTGGGAAAATACTCGATCCGTTTGCGGATAAACTGATGCAGTGCACAGTACTCGTTTGTTTGCTTATAGACGGATTGATACCGTGGTGGTTCGTCGTTCCGTTTTTTGCAAAAGAATTATTTACATTGATCGCCGGATTCTTCGTTATCAAAAAACGTGATGTAGCCGTTGTAAGTAAATGGTATGGAAAGCTTACGGTATGTATATTCTATGCAACTATTGCCGCGTCTATAATATTTGCTGATTTCTTTAGCACCAATCCAATTATTGCGGCAATAATATTTATACCCGCAGTTCTCAGTGCTATTATTACCACGGGTGCTTATATAAAGCATTATGCTTATTTAAAAAATGAAGCCCCCAAAAAAGGCAAACTTTTAAATCTCCGAAAGGAAAAATAATGCGGAATATCCGCATCAGTTAAAAAATTATGGTTATGTGTTCAAAATGCCACAAAAGAGTGGCTGTCGTATTTATTACGAAACTCGAAAACGGAAATAAAATAAACGAGGGACTTTGCATACAGTGCGCAAAGACTGTTGGTATTCCCGTGGAAAATATGCTCGGCAACGTAATGAACCAGTTTGGTATATCTCCCGAACAACTTGAAGATATGGAAAACGAGCTTGGAGAATTTGCTGAGCAAATGAATTCGGATCTTCCGTCTTTAAATGACGACTCCGAGGACGGTGGTGCGCCGGCTATCGATCTGCCCAAACTTTTCGGTGAGGGTGGAAACTTTCCCGTTAAGAAGAATGAATCGTCAAACGGGAATTCAAAAGAAAAGAAAAAAAGCGAGAAGGAAAAGCGCTATAAATTTCTTGACACTTATTGTCGCAACCTTACAAAGAAAGCCGCAGACGGAAAGCTTGATAAAATAGTCGGAAGAGAAAAAGAGCTCGACCGAATAATACAAATACTTTGCAGAAGACAGAAAAATAATCCTTGTCTTATTGGCGAACCCGGTGTCGGAAAAACAGCTATCGCAGAGGCTCTTGCTCAAAAAATAGCAGACAATAACGTTCCGTATAAGCTCAAAGGAAAGCAGATATATCTTGTAGACCTTACCGCCATCGTTGCCGGAACGCAGTTCAGAGGTCAATTTGAATCCCGTATTTTAGGACTCCTTTCGGATGTTCGTGAGGCAGGAAACGTTATCCTTGTTATCGACGAGGTACACAACATCGTCGGCACGGGAGACGCGGAAGGAAGTGTAAACGCGGCAAATATCTTAAAGCCCGCACTCTCAAGAGGAGAAATACGCATAATAGGCGCAACAACGCTTAACGAATACCGCAAATATATCGAAAAGGATTCCGCGCTTGAGAGACGTTTTCAGCCTGTTACGGTAAACGAGCCTTCTATCTCGGAGACCGTCGAAATGCTTGAGGGAATAAAGCATTATTATGAAGAATTTCATTCCATTCATATTCCCGATGCGGTCGTACGCCGCGCAGTCGTTTTGTCGGAGCGTTATATAACCGACAGATATCTGCCCGATAAGGCTATCGACCTTTTGGACGAAGCAGCATCAAGACTTTCACTCACAAGTGCCGCACTTAACGAGACCTTGCAGATACGCGAGGATCTTCTCAATCTTCGTGAAAAGAGAGAGCATCTTGAAAGCGATACGCCTTCAGATGAAAAATCCGCTCAAAAATGCTATGAAGAGATAGCAAGTATAAGAGCAAACGAATTGAAGCTTTCCGAACGCTTGAAAGAGCTTGAACCGTCTTGTGAAAGCATCGAGTTGACCGAAGAGGATATCGCAAACGTAATTGAGATATGGACGGGTGTACCCGCAACCGATATAAGCGAAAACGAATTTAAGAAGATAGACCATCTTGAAGAACGCTTGAAGAAGCGTATCATCGGACAGGACGAAGCCGTTGAGGCTGTATCGCGCGCTATAAAACGCAACCGCGCGGGAATAGCGTATAAAAGAAAACCCGTATCCTTCATTTTCGCAGGTCCTACGGGTGTAGGAAAAACCGAATTGGTAAAGACCCTTGCCGCAGATCTCTTCCATTCACCTGAAACGCTTATACGATTGGATATGTCCGAGTTTATGGAAAAGCATTCCGTATCGCGCATTATCGGAGCGCCTCCGGGATACGTTGGGTATGATGAAGCGGGACAGCTTACCGAAAAAATTCGTCGCCGTCCGTATTCTGTCGTTCTTTTCGACGAAATAGAAAAAGCGCATCCCGACGTACTGAATATTCTTTTACAGATACTTGACGACGGAAGAATAACCGACGCAAGAGGTAAGACTGTCAATTTTGAAAATGCCGTTCTTGTAATGACTACTAACGCAGGTTCGGACCGCACTTCCGCAACCGTCGGATTTTTCACAGATGAAGCTGATGCGTCAAACGATAAAACAATGAAGGCACTTTCTTCCTTCTTAAGACCCGAATTTATAAACCGAGTAGATGAGATAATAACCTTCAGATCTCTTTCCAAGGATAACTTTGAAAAGATCGCGTGCATCATGTTGGACGAACTTAAAATATCACTCGGTGAAAAGAAGATCGATTTCAGATATACCAAAGATGCGTCTTCTTTTATTGCCGAAAGCTCCTTCTCAAACAAATTCGGAGCGCGTAATATGCGCAGATTTATCCAGAAGAACGTTGAGGATCTTATCGCAGAAGCCATCATATCCGATTACGACAAAAAGATCAGCTCTATTTTACTGAAATATTCAAAGAAAAATAACAAGCTTGTTGTTGAGTGTGTAAAATGAAAAACGAAAAATGGTTTGCGCTTGATATCTCTGAAATAGAAAAAAAACTAAAGACCAATGCCGCCTCGGGACTTTCTCCAAAGGCGGCTAGGTCTCGTTATGACCGCGCAAACGGCAGCTTGTTCGTTCCAATAAAAATGTCTCCGTTGCGAATGCTTGGCTCTTTGCTTTCGGATTTTGCATTGATACTCTTGCTTTTGACCTCTTTTGCCGCAGTATTCTTTGATGATTCATATAGTGTTATCGCTATACTTGCGGTCACGCTTATAAATTTGTGCGTCTCGTTTGTCATTTATTATCGCTCGCAAAGAACGCTTGAATCCCTTGAATCTTTTTACCGTCCTACCGCGCACGTAGTACGCGGCGGCAAGCTTTACAGTATGGATTATAAATACGTTGTTACGGGTGACGTTCTCTTGCTTGAACGAGGAGATATCGTATGTGCGGACGTAAGGCTTGTGACCTCTGACGCTTTAGCTGTGAGTATGAGAGTCAACAAAGACGATTATAAATATCTTGAAAAATACGCAACGGCTAATATCCGTACAAGCGAAAACGATGCGACGAAGTACACAAACATCATTCACGCGGGATCTGTAATAGAACAGGGAAGCGCTAGAGGTATAGTCACGGCAGTAGGACGCTATACTTATCTTGGCGCAATGACAGGCGGAATCCAAGAAACAAACAGAGATAAGATACCAACCGAGCTAAAACGTTTAAAAAAGTTCTGCTCTGCTTTCAGCATGATATCTTTGATAGCAGTTCTGCCGTTTTGTTTCATCAGCTTCTTTTTAAGCCAAACACAAGGAGCAAACGTAACTCTTTCCGCGGCATTTTTAACTGCTCTTGCTATTTCTGCATCAACTTTTTCTCAACTTGCAACTACACTTTGTAAGATATTCTTCATTAATAACGCTAAAAAGTTGATATTTTCAAGATCACCCTCGGCAATACGCTCCGCAGATGCTCTCGAAAAGCTTTCGAACACAGATTATTTATTTGTTCTTGACGGAAGTCCGTTTTCAGACGGAGAGCTTGCTTTTCATAGCGCTATGACCTTTGAGGGCGAATGCTGCAATTCATCGTCTCAAACCGTTACGGCTCATTCCTTGCCTGTTTTGATAGGACTTTATACAATGTCAAACAAGCGTTTCCTTTCGGCAGGAATACCCGAAAACCTTGAATACGAAAAGGGAATAGAAACGTTCTGTAAATTATCCAAGGTAGATTACGAAGCACTTGCAATAAGATATCCTAATATAGCTCATTATCCCATTGTAATGAAAAATGTAGCCGACTCGGTCAAATATACCGATTCGGGAAGTGATCAACTTATTTGCATATCATATAGCCATCATATATTTGACGAATGTTCGGAAACAATAATTTCGGAATCGGTGCGTCCGATAGGAGAAGATGGCATATTAAGACTGAAACGTTATTGGCGCACCTGTGTCGAGAACGGGAAAAAGGTTATGATAATAACCGTTCTTGATATGCAAAGAAACGTAAGACGATTTGCGGGAATGCTTGTTTTCAGTATTTCGGTAGACAATAAATTATTAAACAAACTATCCTCTTTGAAAAATTCGGGCTTAAAAACTATCGTCTTTTCAAGCAAAAGCGATATCAAATTGCCCGATATCCCCGATGAGATAAAGAAAATGCCGTCAATATCAATAGACTTTTTAAGAAAAAATCAGTTACCCGTTTCAAGTAATTTTGGCAAATACTTATACTATCAGGATTCAACCGAACAAGATATCGAAAAGCTTGTAGATCACGTTCATTCACAAAAGCAAAAGGTTGCTATACTCGGATTTTCCGATCATGCTCCATCTGCCATAGAAAAAGCTGATCTGTTTATTTCTTGTGCCCCCATACAACCAAGAATATCAGGCCATCTTTATGAAGAAGTAGAATCCCTTGATACAAGCGGAGGAGCATCAGATGCTTCGTGTATTCAAATGGTAAAAAATGAGGCTGATATAATTATCCCACGCCCTCAAAAAGAGCGTGGAGGTCTTAATTCAATTATTACAGCGTTCCGCGCAAGTGTCTGTTCATACAATAATCTCAAGCAATTCGTGCGATATATGATCTGCACACAATTTATCCGTCTGTGTACCGTTGCAGTTCCTATGATATTTGGAAGCATCGCTTTGGATGCAAGACATGTTTTGTTCTGTAGCTTCATTATCGATCTCGCGGTTTTGGTTTTGTTTTCAATAAGTAATGAGAATTATCGAAATCAAAAAGAGCTAAGCGTTTGGTGGGACGGAAAAATAAAACGCCACATAATAGAGGATAAGATACTATTTATTTCAGCCTTATCAGCTTCCGCTGCGTTAATAATACTCCCCCGAATTTTCGGAATGTTTGACCTCGGTGGTCCATATCTTTACGAGGAAGGCTGCTCTTTTGCAGGACTTGTGTATTTGCATTTAACGGTGTTTTTCGTTCTTAGATTTGGTAAACCAACCGATTACAAAAGCATCTTGCGAAATACTCCGTTTGTATGCTTTACACTTGGAATACTCATTATCATTACTTTTATTTTCTTGATCGAACCGATACGTCCGTTCTTCAGTCTTGAGATGGGGAATCCTTTTCCGTATTTTCTACTATCATTTGTTCCGTCTATACTTTTTTCTTTCCTATATTATTTTTTAGGATACAAAACGAGCCGTAATTAAGCAATAGAATAAACGCCAACTCCTTTGCATAGCATTAAAAAAAAGCTATGCAAAGGAGTATTTTTATGGAACGCTTCAACACTTGCGACCTCCGTGAAAAAGAGATAATCAATCTTTGCAACGGAACTAAAATAGGGTATACGTCGGATTTCGAATTCAATCTTAAAGACGGCAAGATAACCGCGATAATAGTTACGCGAGCAAGCGGTTTTTTCGGATTGGGCAAGGAAACCGATATATTCATTCCATGGGATAAAATAGAATGTATCGGAGAAGACGCAATTTTAGTAAGACTTCCGCAAGAAGAATGCTATTCTCCCGAAATGCCGAGAAAAAAGAGAAATTTTTGGTAGAAGAATGTAAATATTTTGTAAACACAAAAGAATATACTTGCAAATTAAATTAAATTGTGGTATAATCAACTGTAATTGCGTGGTCTGAGAAGCCATGCGAAAAAATAAAATACACACACGGAAGCCAAAGCGATTCGGTGTCGGTTTTTTTACCGAAAAATTGCGAGCTTCGTGGTGGAAAAAACCGAAGGAGGACATAAAAATGTCAGTTATCTCAATCAAACAACTTCTCGAAGCAGGCGTTCATTTTGGACACCACACAAGAAGATGGAATCCTAAAATGCAGGAATACATCTTCACCGAAAGAAACGGCATCTACATCATCGACCTTCAGAAAACTGTTAAGAAGTTCGATGAGGCTTATGCGTTCGTTCGTGACCTTTCCGCACAGGGCGGAACACTTTTGTTCGTAGGAACAAAGAAGCAGGCTGCTGAAGCAATCAAGGAAGAGGCTACTCGTTGCGGAATGTACTACGTAAACGTTCGTTGGCCCGGCGGTATGATGACCAACTTCAAGACCATCAAGCGTTCTATCGGTCGTCTCAACGCTCTTGAAAAGATGCAGGAAGACGGAACCTTCGATATGCTTCCCAAGAAGGAAGTTGCAGCTAAGCAGAAGGAGATCTTCGACCTTGAAAAGAACTACGGCGGTATCAAGACCATGGAAGAGCTTCCCGCAGCTATCTTTATAGTTGACCCCAAGAAAGAAAGAAACGCAGTTCTTGAGGCTAAGAAGCTTGGTATTCCGGTAATCGCTATCGTTGACACAAACTGTGATCCTGACGACGCTGATTACATCATTCCCGGTAACGATGACGCTATCCGCGCTATCAAGCTCATCTCCGCAGCACTTGCAGATGCAATCATCGAGGGCAGACAGGGCGAGCAGTTGACCGAGACCGAAGAGGCTGCTGAGGAAGTAGCTGAGGTTGAGGCTGAGTAAGTTTAACTTTACGAAATTATAACGAAAGGAAAGTAAAAAAGATGGCTAATATCACAGCTAAGGACGTTGCTGCTTTGCGCGCAAAGACCGGTATCGGTATGATGGAGTGCAAGAAGGCACTTGTTGAAGCAAATGGCGACGTTGAAGAAGCAATAAAGATCCTCCGCAAGAGAGGCGAATTGAAGGCAGAAGCAAAGACCGCAAGCAGAATCGCTGCTGACGGTATTGTTGATATCATGAAGGAAGGCGACGTTACCGCAATGATCGAGGTTAACTCTGAGACCGACTTTGTTGCAAAGAATGCTTCTTTCCAGGAGTTTGTAAAGAATCTTCTTAAGACCATTATCGCTAATAAGCCCGCTGATGTAGATGCACTTATGGCATCTACTTACATCGATGGTTCTGCTACCGTTGATGCTAAGCTTAAAGAAATGATCTTCGTTATCGGAGAAAAGCTCAGCATTCGTCGTTTTGTAGTTGTTGACGGTCTTACCAGCACTTATATCCACGGTGCAGGTTCTATCGGTGTTATCGTTTCTTTTGATTCCGATGTTGCTGATAAGGACGGTTTTGCTGATTTCGCAAAGAATGTAGCTCTTCAGGTTGGCGCATATCCCACTCCTTATCTTAACAGAGAGTCTGTTCCCGCTTCCGTTATAGAGGAAGAGAAGAACATTCTCATGGCTCAGATCGCTAACGATCCCGCTAACGCAAAGAAGCCCGCACAGATTATCGAAAAGATGGTAACAGGTAGAATAAGCAAGTTCTACGACAACAACTGCTTGCTTGATATGTCTTACGTTAAGGAAGACGATATCAAGGTTGGTAAGTACGTTGAAAGAACCGCAAAGGAACTTGGAGGCAACATTACCGTTACAGGTTTCTACCGTTTTGAAAAGGGCGAGGGCATTCAGAAGCGAGAAGAGAATTTCGCTGACGAGATTGCAAAGCTCACCGGTAATAACTGATATTTGTTTATCAATAAAGACGGCAAGGTTTAAGTCTTGCCGTCTTTTGCTAATAAAATCAAAAACAATTTTTGTTACAAGTGTTGAAATACGGTGGCAAATGTGTTAAAATGTGTTATAATTATATATCTTAAAATATGTTTTTGAGGTTTGTAAAATCATGTATAAAATTATAAATAAACAATCGTTAAATCCAACAGTTACGTTGATGGATATATATGCGCCTTTTGTTGCCGCAAAAGCACAAGCAGGGCAATTCATTATATTGCGAGTTGATGACGAAGGCGAACGTATTCCTCTTACTATTGCGGGATATGACCGTGAAAAAGGAACTGTTACGATAATTTTTCAAGTAGTCGGTGCAACAACGACACTCCTTAATCAAAAGAACGAGGGAGATTATATTCAAGATTTCGTAGGTCCTCTTGGTCAAGCAACAAAGGTAGATGGATTGAAAAAGGTATGTATCGTAGGTGGAGGAGTAGGTTGCGCCATAGCTCTGCCTGTTGCGAGAAAGCTTCACGAAATGGGGTGCGAGGTCACTTCGATTATAGGTTTCAGATCAAAAGATCTCTTAATACTAAAGGATGAATTTAAAGCTGTATCAAACAATCTCTATGTAATGACAGATGATGGCTCTTATGGAGAACAAGGAAATGTTTGCGCGCCATTAAAACATATGTTTGCAGCTGGAGAGACTTTTGACGAGGTAATAACCATAGGTCCGCTTATAATGATGAAATTTGTTGTAGAAGCAGTCAGACCTACTGGTATTCCTTGTACGGTCTCTATGAACCCCATTATGATAGACGGTACGGGAATGTGCGGTGGTTGCCGTCTTACTCTTAACAGAGATGGTGAGCGTATAACTAAATTTGCTTGTGTCGACGGTCCTGACTTTAACGGATACGAGGTCGACTTTGACGAGGCAATGTCAAGAAATTCAATGTATCGCGAATATGAACGCCACGCGCACGATAAGGCTTGTAATCTATTCAAAAAGGAGATAATGTGACATGGCAAACATGAGTTTAAACAAAAATCCTATGCCTACGCAAGATCCCCAAATCCGTGCGCATAACTTTAATGAAGTCGCTATGGGATATAGTGAAGATATAGCAATAAACGAGGCGTTGCGTTGCCTTAATTGTAAAAACATGCCTTGTGTTTCGGGATGTCCTGTTAATATTCATATTCCTGAATTTATATCAAAGGTAAAAGAGGGCGATTTTGAAGCCGCATATCAAATAATAATCAAAACATCAAGCTTGCCTGCCGTATGCGGAAGAGTTTGTCCGCAAGAAACACAGTGCGAAAGTAAATGCGTACGAGGAATTAAAGGCGAACCTGTAGGTATAGGACGTCTTGAACGTTTTGTAGCCGATTGGCATAACGCTCACGTCTCCGATGCACCCAAAATCGCCGAATCTAACGGACATAAGGTTGCAGTAGTAGGTTCAGGCCCTTCGGGTCTAACGTGTGCGGGAGACCTTGCAAAAAAAGGGTATTCCGTAACCGTATTTGAGGCATTGCACGCAGCCGGTGGCGTTTTAGTATACGGAATTCCTGAATTTAGACTTCCAAAAGCAATCGTCCAAAAGGAAGTTGATAACCTTATAGCTATGGGAGTAAAGGTAGAAACTAATATGGTCATAGGAAAGACCCTAACTATCGACGAACTGTTCGAACAGGGGTATGAAGCGGTATTTATAGGTTCAGGAGCAGGATTGCCGAATTTTATGGGTATACCGGGTGAATCGCTAAAAGGTGTATATTCGGCAAACGAGTTTCTTACGCGCTCAAATCTTATGAAGTCCTACCGAAACGATCCTATGACACCAATAATGAAAGGTGGGAAGGTTGCCGTTGTAGGCGGTGGCAACGTCGCTATGGATGCCGCAAGAACTGCTGTAAGACTTGGAGCGGAAAAGGTATATATAATTTACCGCCGTTCGCTTGAAGAACTTCCGGCACGAAAAGAAGAAGTTGAACACGCAATGGAAGAGGGAATTGAATTCAAGCTTCTCAACAACCCCATAGAGATACTCGGGTACAATAACCCCGATGACAAGCGAGATATCAAAAATGGGTTCGTTGCAGCTATAAAATGCGAAAAAATGGAGCTTGGAGAACCCGATGAGCGCGGACGTCGCCGTCCCGTTCCGATACCTAACAGCGAATTTCTTTTGGACGTAGATACTGTTATAATGTCTATCGGAACGTCTCCAAACCCCTTGATAAAGCTTACTACAGAGGGGTTGGATACAAACCGCCGCGGAGGTATAATCGTTGAAGAATCAACTGGTGCTACCACTAAGAAAGGCGTTTACGCGGGCGGTGATGCCGTAACAGGTGCGGCTACCGTTATTTCAGCAATGGGAGCAGGAAAGCTTGCGGCAAAATCAATAGATGAATATCTTTTATCTAAATGATATAAAAGGTTCACAGAGCACTGACAAAGCCTATTTACAGAAATTGATTTATCGATTTGCACAAAACAAAAAAGATCCCTTGTGTAAAGGGAGCTGTCGCGAAGCGACTGAGGGATTGTTTTTTTTGATAAAAATCTTGCTTTTTTGACAATCCCTTCGTCATTTTCTTGCGAAAATGCCACCTCCCTTTACACAAGGGAGGCTCTTGGTTTCTTT
>JAZNEM010000179.1:0-3202 GCA_045588595.1 Eubacteriales bacterium | reverse complement strand
CGAATCGGCAGGACTTTTTGCGCATTATGTTTGTGAGATGTTTTCAGACGAAGTTTCTTGCGTTTGAACTCTCGCTCCCTCTATGTGAATCACACGTATCCCTGAAAAATTATACGATGACAAAGGTCGGTCGAGCGCATTGTCAGAGTTTGCGCAAACGAGAATATCGTCGTCGGTAAAACCGCAGATAAAAAGGGTGTGATAAAATTCTCCGTTTTCATTTGATAACTGTATGACATCACCAAGTTCTATCATTCGGCTGACAGACGCGTCAGAGGCAAATGGACCGACACCGCCGTTTGCCTCGATAAAAGCGGGCGCGCCTATAAGAAAATCATAAAGCTCGTCAACTCCCGACCACGAGGGAGCTCTGTCATCGGGCGATAGATAATACCAACCGAAAGTTTTTGTGAAATTCATAATTCCGCAACCCGCGAAGATACATTGAGAAACGAAATTAGTGCAGTTTCCGCCAATACCTGTAAAATCAAAAAAAGTGGGATTCCGCTGAAGAGCCCATTTGCGAGCATAAGCTACAGCGCGCTCTCGGTCATAGGGAATGGTTATAAGCAAGGTAATACCTCCTGTTATGTATTTGTGCGCATAATCAGTATATGCGCCTATCAAAAAAATGTGTTTTATGGGAAAATAACTAAAAACGAATTCAAAAAATTTGTCTAAACTACCCCTTGAAATTCTTTGCGAAATATGTTAAAATATATATGTTGAGAGTTCAACAATTTTGACGGCGAGGTGAGCGAATGAATAACGCAAATGCAGATACTAAAAAGCGCTATGAGATAGGCAGTTACGTGATATATCGTGCAGAGGGGATTTGCGATATCATCGATATTCGCCGCGAATCCTTTGCGGGCGGAGAAAAAGCTGAATATTATATCCTTTCTCCCAGAAACGACCCTAATTCGATGCTTTACGTACCTGTGGATAACGAAAAACTTACGTCGATGATGCGTCCGTTGCTTTCCGAAAAGGAGATACGCGAGCTCATAGCCGAGCTTCGTGACGAACGCCTTGAATGGATAAACGATAGCCGTGCACGAAACTCAAAGTTCAAGGAGATACTTTCCGAGGGCAACAGAAGAGAAGTGTTAGTCCTTCTAAATACCGTGCGTGAGCATATAGCTATGAACGAGGCAAACGGAAAACGCTCGGGTACTACCGATACGGGCGCGCTTTCGCGAGCTTGTAAGCTTTTGTGCGATGAGTTTTCTCACGCAATTCCTTTGACGAGTGACTTGCAGTTGTTTGCTTTACTTGACGAATAAATAAAAAACATATCAGGAAATCTTCTTTAGGTTTTTAGAAGATTTCCTTTTTTGTATTGCACTTCCATTGACAAAAATGATAAATTGTGATAAAATGAATCGAACGAGTAAAAAGAGGTATAACATGGTTAAACTTATAGTAATAGATTTTGACGGAACGCTTAAACCGTATGGTGAGAGTGCTGTCTCGGAAAGAGTGATAGAATATATCGAATCCGCTATAAAAAAGGGAATAACCTTTGCGGTGTCGTCGGGAAGAACGTATTCCGAGCTTGTATCATTTTTACCGCAGCTTAAGGATAAGATATACTTTATCTGCTCGGACGGAGCGTATTATATAAGAAACGGTAAAACGCTTTATGAGCGCGCGATAGCGCCCTCTGACCTCTCTTATTTTGCGTCGGAGAAAAACGGTGTCGTTTTTTACGGAGCGCATAGAAATTATGCTCTTGGCGAGCTGCCCATGGGAATTGAGATACAAAATGTTACCCGTATATCGCGAATTGGTGAGATAAAGGAAAAAATATTCAAGGTCACCTCATACGGCGGTGCTTTGAGACTTCCAGTATATTGTGGATTGCGTTTGCATTGGGCTTGTAAAAGCGGAACAGCCGTACAGTATGTAAACCGTTTTTCTGATAAAGGCACGGCACTTTCCGACCTGCAAACGCGCTTAATGTTGACAAAATTCGATACTGTCTGTATAGGCGATAGCGAAAACGATATTCCTATGATGCGTAACGCAAAACGTTCATTTTGTATCGGAGAGCGCTCAAGCGAGCTTGTAAATGTCTGTACCGATAAGGCAGTGCGCATAGAGGACGCTTTTGAAATCATATTAAATTGAAAAGGAAAAATTATGGCAAAGATATATAATTCTGTTGACGAGCTTATAGGTAACACGCCGCTTCTTGATATTTCACGTCTTGCAAGCGCATATGGCACAAAGGCGCGCGTGCTTGCAAAGCTTGAATATCTCAATCCCGCGGGAAGCGTAAAGGATAGAGTGGCACGCGCTATGTTCGACGATTACGAGGCGCGCGGACTTATAAAAAAAGGCTCGGTCGTTATCGAAGCGACGAGCGGTAATACGGGAATCGGTCTTTGCGCTGTTGCGGCTGCAAGAGGATACAGGGTCATCATAGTTATGCCCGATACTATGTCAATGGAGCGCAGAAAGCTTATGACGGCATACGGTGCGGAGCTCGTTTTGACCGATGGAAAGCTTGGAATGTCGGGAGCTATCGCAAAGGCTGAAGAATTAAAAACACAGATAGAAGGCGCGATAATCGCAGGGCAGTTTGAAAATCCCGCAAATCCCGCGGCTCACGTAGCAACAACAGGCCCTGAAATATGGAAAGATACCGATGGAAAGGTCGATATTTTCATTGCGGGTGTTGGTACGGGAGGCACGATCACAGGTACGGGAGCGTATTTGAAATCGAAAAATCCCGATGTCCGTGTGATTGCCGTCGAGCCTGATACATCAGCGGTGCTTTCGGGTAAGCCCGCAGGCGCACATGGATTGCAGGGAATAGGTGCAGGCTTTATTCCGTCTGTACTTGACGTTTCTGTATATGATGAAATAATCACCGTATCAAAGGAACAAGCTTATGATGCCGCGCGTAAAATGGGAACTCTTGAGGGAGTGCTTGTAGGTATCTCTTCTGGCGCGGCTCTGCATGCCGCCCTTACCATTGCTTCCAAAGCTGAAAATAAAAACAAAACTATTGTCGTCCTCCTCCCCGATACAGGCGACCGCTATTTGTCTACCGATTTGTTTTAAGGGGATGTGAGGACGCGTTCGAGCCTTTCTTGAAAGAAAGGGTCGAGCTCCAAAGAACTTTACTAAGAAGGTTTTATGTGTAGCCAATTGGTTTGTTTTTAATTGAATAAAACGGACAGTCGAGGACGCC
>JAZNEM010000178.1:0-6851 GCA_045588595.1 Eubacteriales bacterium | reverse complement strand
AGGACGCGGCTTATATCATTTCCAGAATTAACGGCTTTACCTACGTTCAGACTCAGTTCGATCCTTACACCGAAGAGGTTAAGGTTATAAAGGAGACTCCCTTCTCCCAGGGCGACAGAGCGAAGGTTAAGTGCTACGGCTCAGACTGCTCCCCACAGGCTGTTGCAATTATGCGCCTTGAGAACGTCGGTGTTTCCATTACCGGTAACTCCACTAACCCCACCAGATTCCAGCACCCCGTTGCAGGTACCTACAAGAAGTGGGCTAACGAGAACGGCGTTAAGAACTTCTCTGTTGCTTCGGGCGGCGGTACAGGTCGTACACTTCACCCCGATAACATGGCAGCAGGACCTGCTTCCTACGGTATGACCGATACTCTCGGAAGAATGCACGGCGACGCTCAGTTCGCAGGTTCTTCCTCCGTTCCCGCTCACGTTGAGATGATGGGACTTATCGGCGCAGGTAACAACCCCATGGTTGGTATGACCGTTGCAGTTGCAGTTGCAATCGAAGAGGCAAGCAAGTAATCCTTTATTTGCAAGGCTTCCGTAGGGGCGAACTGTGTTCGCCCGCGGGCGTTCGAAGAACGCCCCTACGAATAAATCAATAAAAAGTTGGACACATCATTTTAAGGTTTTGCCTTAGTGATGTGTCCAGTTTTGTTTTTATCTTGCGTGTATTGTTCCGCTACTATACGAAGCAAAATCGCTTTCATATTTTCTGATATATGCCCACATTGCTTCTACAAGGTCCTCCGCTTCAATAACTCTTACTGAGGTAAATTCCACAATATCAAGTGCACACGCTCGTTCACGTTGTCTATGACTTATGTTGTCAATATCATCGTATATAGAGAAAAATACATTGAATCTCTTCATAATATCACCTCCTTCTTGGTTGCCAGTATAACATAAGGTATTTGAAAAAGGATATCCTCCCCCTATAAAAATCAATTTTATATAAATTTATTAGGAGAGCTTTTATGAATAAAATCAAAATGTCAAGAACAAATCAAATGACCTTTGAAGAGGGCTGCAATGAGTATCTGGAATACTGTCGTCAAAGGAATTTGAGGCAAGGGACGATCAATCATTACAAGCAGAGCTATGCTGAATGGGTTGTTTGAGAAACTTCCCGCTGACGCGCGACCACTATTTCACTCCGATCAAGGTTGGCAATACCAACATGCTGAATACCAACGGCTACTTGCCGAGCATAACATTACGCAAAGTATGTCACGAAAAGGAAACTGCATGGATAACGGCATAATGGAAAACTTCTTTGGCAGACTCAAGGTTGAAATGTATTACGGCGAAAAATTTGAATCCCCGAGGGGATTCATTGAAAAGTTGGAAGAGTACATACATTACTACAACAACGAAAGAATCTCTCTCAAATTAAAAGGAATGAGCCCAGTGCAATACCGAGCTCATTCACAAGCAATTTAATATTTAATTTTTGTCTAAACTTTTGGGTTCACTTCAAAGCTGACCGTCCCCTCTACTATTATCTTCGGCTCATTCTGTAATAATATTATCTATTAATGATCGATCGACGATCTTGTATGGGTAAGATCGGTCAAACTTTGCAGTGTCGCATAAGAAATAATGTTTATCTGAATGCTCCAGCATTGCGATTTTTATGTCGCGTTCATCCTTTGACGAATCAAATATCTCTCCATCGCAAATGCCGCGCGCGGAAAAAAAGAAAGCATTAGCACGAATTCCGCGAACGAATCGTTCCGCCTCGCTACCGACAAGCGCGATCGAGCTATTCAGCATTTTTCCACCTGTGCAATAGTTGTTTACTTTCATTTGCGAGAGAACGATGTTCAAATGCGGATTATTTGTTATAACAGTTAGATCAGGGATATCACGCAAATACGGAGCTAAAAAATATGTTGTTGAGGATGAATCCACGAAAATCGTCTGTCCCGCGCAAATAAGTTTAGCGGCTTTGGCGCAAATACGCTGCTTTTGAGGGACATTTTTAATACCGCGAATAAGGAGAGGCTGTTGATCGAAAAAGCCTTCATTGATAACAGCGCCGCCAAAGCTCCGCTTGACAAGACCTTGCTTTTCTAGGTCACAAAGATCACGCCGTACGGTTGCGGGACTGCAATAGAGAGCGGCGCAAAGCTCTTTGACGGTCTGCTCTTTTTTTATTTTTAAGATATCCATAATATCTTTTTGACGTTGTAATTGCAGCATAATACGACCTCTCTTTTGATTGAATTTGATTGACTATACGCTTATTATAGCTCATTTGTGATTAAATGTCAAGAGTTTTACCTATTGTTGACAAAAATCAATCAATTTGATAAAATACAAGCATTAAAGTCAAAGGAGCTGTTTATGAACGTTAAAAATCTGTTAAACCGTGACATTGTTTGTGAATGTGGGCGTACGCATCGCTGTGATATTAGCGTGCTTGAAATTGGAGAGGGAGCGCTCGATAAGCTCACGTATGCGCTTGAAGCTTACAAAAGCATTCTTCTTGTCGCCGACGGCAATACATATCCTATCTGCGGCGAACGTGTTGCAAGCTTGCTTGGCAACAAGTTGAGTGCTGTATGTTTATTTGAAACGACCGAACCGCTCGTTCCCGATGAGCAAGCGATTGCCAAAATTGAAACACATTTGAATTGCGCTGTCGATCTGATACTCGGTATTGGCTCAGGAGTAATTAATGACCTTTGTAAGTACGTGTCGTTTGGTCACGGTATAAAAAGCGGCATTATTGCGACCGCGCCCTCAATGGACGGCTATGCTTCCTCGGGAGCAGCGTTGATCCTTTGCGGTATGAAGGTTACACATACCACGCACGCGCCTGATATTATTATTGGAGACATCGATATTATAAAAAATGCTCCTATGAGTATGATACGCTCGGGCTATGGCGATATTATTGGCAAATACAGCTCTCTTAACGACTGGAAATTGTCGCATTTGATCCGTGGCGAACATTTTTGTCAGTATATTTACGATATAGTGCTGGAGACAACAGAGGACATCAGAGATTCGGTTGAGAGGATCGTGGCTCGCGACCCCGAAGCAATCAAAAAATTGATGCGCGCGTTGGTTCTGATCGGTATGACGCTTACTCTGGTTGAAACAACACGTCCGGGATCTGGAAGCGAGCATCATCTGTCGCATTTTTTTGAGATAGTCGGTCTGATAAATCATCAAAAGCATCTTATACATGGAACTGACGTGGCGTACACCACGATACTGACGGCGTTTATGCGAGAGCAGATTCTCAAATTGGAAAAAATTGAGTTTTGCGAAGAATCTGCCGATAGTCGTAAACAGGCGTGGAAACGCATTTATGTATCCGTAGCGGATGAAGTTGAGAAGCTTCAAGAGGAAGCAAACAGTTATCGCGAGGATCTGAAGCCGATCTACAGAGAGAAGTGGGAAGCGATCAAAGCGATACTTGCCGAGTGTCCTACCGCGCTCGAATGTGATCGTATGATGAAGGCGGCAGGGCTGAATTTTTCGGAATGTGTGGAAACATACGGCGAGAAAAAAATTCACGACGCGATGTTTTACGGAAAGGATCTGAAAAACCGATACAGCGTACTTTGGCTCTACTATACGCTGTTTTCGGGAAAGTCCGAAGAGCTAAGCTTTCAAGCTTTTTAACGTACAGGAGGAAATATGATATACGATTTTGATGCACTAAAGGTGATTTTCGAGCAGATACCCGCGTCTTGTGTGGAAAAAACCGTACAAACGGTCAACGGCCACGAACGAATTTTTTTGTACGGAGCGGGTCGCTCGGGATTGATGCTTCGCGCATTCGCTATGCGTCTGTCTCAAACGGGACGTACTGTATACGTAGTCGGGGAAACGGTCACGCCCGCGATCAAGGAAAACGATCTTTTGATCCTTGCCTCCGCCTCGGGAAAAACGCCTAGTGTGCTTCGATGCGCGCAAACCGCAAAGGAGGTAGGGGCGACGATATACGCTCTGACAGCATCTTCCGATTCCGAGCTTGCGGCACGGTCGGATGCGGTCGTCGTTCTGCCGTCACCGACAAAGGATAGCGCGTCAACGACCTCGATCATGGGAACGCTTTTTGAGCAGTCGGTGCTGCTGTTTTGCGATGCAACAGTAGAGGCGCTCGGAGAGGATGCCGAGCAAATGCGCGCACGGCACGCGAATCTGGAGTAACAAGAATACAGGTGAGAAGACCGTATTCTGTATTATAAGTTTTGTGTTGTAGGGCAGCTTCGCGAATCCCCGCTTACGAACACTGTGTAGTAACATCTAAAACTTTAAACTATATCTCCGCCGTGTCATTCTCGAGTGGAGTAGTCTCACGGGATTCTTCGCTTCGCTCAAGAATGACATCGTGGGGCGGCGTAGCGAAGGATATCGGCATACTATGAATAATTCAAATAAAAAGTCGGACACATCATTTTGGACTTTTGCTCTTATGATGTGTCCAATATTAAAGCACACCGCATGAAGCAATCTTTGCGGTGTGCTTTTTCGTTATGATATATGATATATTTAATCAGACATAACGCTTGATACTATGGCTTCGTGAGTTATCGTGTAGGAGGCATGAGCAGTCTGAACCTCTATTGTGATCCGGCAGCCTAAGACACCGAAATCGTCGGTGTTTAACAGGTGCATATAGTTTATTACCGCTTTTTGAGATTTTATGTCGTTCTTGGTTGCGCCGAGCGTATCAAGAAGGGAATTGAACATTGAAATATCAAAATCGGTAAGCTCAAAATCGTATCCTGTTGAGGGTTCGCTCGCCTTAGTTATTTTAGTTTCATCAATGGGAACGATATCGATCAATGTGTCAATTATGCTTCTTGCCTGAGCATCGGAGAGCAACTGGTTGCTAACCTCTGCGCCGTTCGCACAATAACTGTAAATACCGTTTTCATACCTCCATATTTGGTCAGAATTCTCATCCATAATGCAGAAGGAATATTTGGTATTATTATACAGTCCGCATGCTACGACGCTGTAAGAGGTAGTTGACTGTGATACTGTCGTTCCGCCGCTTTTTACTATGGTAGTGTCTTCACGCGCGAATGATATCGTCAAAGCTTCTGTAAGGGAGGCTCTTTTTTTATTAAATCGCTCTATTGCGAGAATGTTTCCAACGTCTCGGTAAGAGGAAAAATCAACCGAAGGAATTTTTGTATTATTGTAATCGTGATATTCCGCGCTTATAGAGCATTTGGGGGTAACGCTGTCCTCCGTGTTCTCATATATGTAATTTATAATTATTTTTTTAGGGAGCAGCTTATTATCTGTCTCAACGGTGATCTCCATATTCGAATGCTTTTGGTCGAGCAGTCCATTGGATAGCGAACCGAATGAATCATCGATCTGTTTCATTACGTCTTCGGTAAAATCGGTGTAGACCGCACGGTAACCGTCTGCAAGCTGCTCAAAACGCAAACTGCGACAGTTTTCTTTTGTAATTGGCGGATCTTGGTCATCTTTTCCTGCTTTCAGTTTTTTGTACGAATTCCAATCATCAACGGAATGTCTCGCGTAAATTCCTGACTCTGACGTTCCGTCTTTCGTATACAAGAAAATTCGCCCATTTGAATAACCCATTTTTGTTACTATTTTCGGGTATTCGTTGCCGGCGACGGAATAAGATACCTCGGAATCTTCGTAATATGATAAATTCGTATTTGAGGAACGGTTTGCCTCTGCAAGCTTTCCCGTCATATTCATCTCAACGGCAATTCCGTTTTGTGTAGTACCTTCTATGCAAAAGCTCATATCGGCAGTGTAAGATGATACTATATCATCGTTTCGCTGATACTCCCATATAAAGAGAGCCTTTTCCTCATCGGTCTTTCCCTCAAGAAGCTTTTCAGCAGTATTTGTGTCCGTCGGAGATTGAGGTTCTTCGGAGGTTTGGGGTGTATTATTTTGTGGGTGGGTGGTGCTGGTGACGGGAGAGTCGTTTTGCGGTGTATCTGAGGGATCTTTTGTGTTGCAGGAAGATAGCGAGAGCAACAAACACATAAGACATACAATATAAATAATTTTTTTCATTTCTTTTTCTCCTTGAAGATTTTGTTTTTAATAAAAACAAAAAGAGTGCCAACCGAAGTAAGTGCGCCGAAAAAACAAACCTCAATTGTTTAAATTTTTTGAGTTATAGTGCTATTATAACACAATTTTAAAACAATGTCAACTCTAAAGAGGTAATTTTTTTGCTTTTAATAGAGTAAAATATAGTTAACCCATTGGAGTTAGGAGGACACAATGAGAGTTAGCGAAGCGGTAAAATCGAGAATTTTAGATTTATGTCAGGAGCGTAATATTACGTTGAATAAGCTATCCACCATTTGCGGTATTACGCAATCGACCTTGAATAACATTATTAGCGGACGCAATACTACCACTACCGTGTCTACGATTCAAAAAATTTGTGATGGATTGGAAATTACGATTTTAGAGTTTTTTTCGTCACCGCTTTTTGATAATTTAGAACAGGAAATCAAATAAAGAATCGGACACATCGTTTACGTGTATTTGCGGGTGATGTGTCCGTTTTTTGAAAAACTAATTTTTCATATTGACATAATGAAAAATTAGTTTTATAATTAAGTTAGTTTTTCTTTGGAGGTATAGAATATCATGACACTATCCGAGCGTCACGCGCAGGTTGAATCATATTTAGGGAAAACGGTGGATATTGAGATAGACCGTCCTATCGGTTACGTGCATCACAAGGGCGAAAAGACCTTGGTGTACCCGATAAATTACGGATATATTAAGGGCGTATTGGGAGGCGACGGCGAGGAGCTTGACGTATTTTTGATTGGAGTTGATACTCCTGTTGAGAGCTTTACGGGCAGG
>JAZNEM010000177.1:0-34868 GCA_045588595.1 Eubacteriales bacterium | reverse complement strand
TTAGTACGAGAGGACCGGGTCGGACGTACCTCCGGTGCACCAGTTGTTCTGCCAAGGGCATAGCTGGGTAGCCGCGTACGGTTGCGATAAACGCTGAAGGCATCTAAGCGTGAAACGTGCTTCAAGATTAGATATCCCTCCTAGCTTGACTAGGTAAGGTCACTTGCAGACTACAAGTTTGATAGGTCGGAGGTGTACGCACAGTAATGTGTTTAGCTGACCGATACTAATAGACCGAGGGCTTGAACTTATATATACAAGTTTTCAAGCTTTACACTAAAATTTCTTGAGTTTCGCTTTCTTATCTCTCTTCTCTTTCTTCGGTTTTCAATGGGCATGATCCGAGGAGCCGCTAATTAAATGCACCTTTAGCTCAGTTGGTAGAGCAACTGACTCTTAATCAGTGGGTCCCGGGTTCGAATCCCTGAAGGTGCACCACGGCAAGTTGCCGTTGCCAATATAGGTGGCTGTCAGTTAAAATCTAAAGTTTAGTGTTCTATATGAGCGTTATATAATAGGTTAAGTTGACAGCAGTCAGTGTTCTTAACGCAAAGGGTCCACCCGTTCCCATTCCGAACACGGAAGTTAAGCTTTGCAGTGCCGAAAATACTTGTCTGGAGACGGACCGGAAAAATAGGTCAACGCTGACATCTTACTCAAAAAAGCTAACGCATTTTTGAGTGGCTGTGCATAAAAGTACAGCGAGTCGGTTATTCTAACGCAAAGGGTCCACCCGTTCCCATTCCGAACACGGAAGTTAAGCTTTGCAGTGCCGAAAATACTTGTCTGGAGACGGACCGGAAAAATAGGTCATAGCCGACATCTTTGGGATACGTTACAAGTTAATGTATCCTAATTTTATTCCTCTTTAGCTCAGTCGGTAGGCGACCGAGAAAAAGGATTTAGTATCCTTTTTCGACGGGAGATAACGAAAACAACGAGCTTTGAAGCCGAGTGTATCGAGGCGCGCAAAGCGACTATGTTTTCGGAAGTAAACCTGACTGTTAATCAGGGAATGAAAAACGGGTTCCTCCCGTAATATTCCTCTTTAGCTCAGTCGGTAGAGCACCTGACTGTTAATCAGGGAGTCGTTGGTTCAAGTCCAACAAGGGGAGCCAAACAAGGTCTGCAAGTCTATACTGCGAGTCCATTGTTGACTTAGTAGACTTGTGGGCCTCTTTTACGTATTATAAGAAAAAGGACGTGTAAACGATAGTGCAGACATCAGAGGGAATTAAGGCAAAAAACGAACTGCTGCTTACTGAGGTGGATCAATATCATGCGGTTGTGAAGGATTTTTCTCATCAAAGTACATCGATTAAAAAGTTATCCATTACCATTTATGTCAGCTTTTTGACCTTGTATTATACAGTTGCTTTTGGAGAAATGCCTTCAATCGTGTTTTTTATAATTGGTTTGTCCATTCCGATCTTTTGCTATATTTATGAAATTTATATTGACAATATTAGACAGAAGACCAGAGCGAAAATGAATGATAAGATCGTAGAATATGAATCCTATAATAATATCGTTTCTGAACGCAAAAAAAGCATATTGATGCTTAAGATTCTTTTTGTAAAAATTCCTATTAAGCAGTGTGGCTCTTGTTGCTTGTGTCAACCTTGTAAAAAATGCGAGAATGCTGATTTTTTATTTGTTAATGTGTTTCATGGCATGTATGTGATTTATTTGATAGAAGCACTGATTACGATTGTGTCAGGAGTACTATGATTCAATGAAAAAAATATTCTTTTCTTATACGTTTCGTGATAAAACAATTAATAAGGATTTTTTCTTGTTGCTTCGCAATTGGGTAGAAAATCAGGGGTATTCTTGTTATATTGATTATCTGGATAATGATTATAATAAAGATGGTTTTCAAGCAAAATTAGTTGAAGAATTACAAGATAGTAATTTGTTTTTTATTTTAGATTCGGAAGAATATCATTCATCTGAATGGGCTCAAAAAGAGTTAGATGAAGCCAACGCAAATAAGTTGAAAACTGTAACAATGTTGTCTGCTGAATTGAAAAAATATATTCAACAAGGTGGAACGATTGAACAAATACTTAACCGCAATTAATTTTTAGAAGGTGTTATAATTGACCTATGAACTCACAAAAAGACCACGCTAGCAGGCGTGGCTTTTTTTGTTGGCTTCTTTTATTTTAACTTAAACCATTGACCCATTTCCAACCAAACGGAGAATTTTTTAATATCAAATCTCCAAATGTTATCTTTACTTTCAAAATTTTTTGATGTATAATATAATTACAGAATCGATTTTGAATTTAAATTTAGGAGATCATTATGTCTATCGGAAAAAATATTGCGCGTTTGAGAAAAGGAAAAGGCTGGACACAGGCAGAGTTTGGAGAAAGGCTTGGGGTGTCAAATCAGGCGGTTTCAAAGTGGGAATCTGAAATGAGTATGCCCGACATTATGCTTTTGCCGACTTTAGCGGACGCTTTTAATTGTTATATTGATGAACTATTTTCCCGCGAGGTCAAGATTGAAACTTCTTATTACCTCTGCACAGAGTTTCCTTGGGCTGACGACAGCACTATTCGCGGAGTTGTCTGCGAAGGAAGAAAAATTTTACAAAGCGATCCTATTGTTGATAGATTTACATTTGAATTTAAAGGCAATGCAAAAAATGTAAAAAGTGAATGTAATATTGTAGTAAACGGAAATGTTTCGGGAGGCTGCAATTCAGACGGTAATATCGCAGTCAACGGATTTTTGTCCGGCGGTTGTAATGCCGGAGGAGATATTGCTGTTGGAGGTGCTTTGTCCGGCGGTTGCGATGCCGGAGGAGATATTACAGTCGGAGGTGCTTTGTCAGGCTGTTGTGATGCCGGTGGCGACATAACTTGCGGAGGAAACCTTTCGGGAAATATAACTTGTAACGGTGATATAGCGGTAAAAGGAAATGTTGAAGCGGAAGAAATAAACGGTGATGTCATATGCAATTCGCTGAAGTGTGAGAAAGTCGAAGGTGACGTTACTATTAAAGCAAAAGAATAAAATATCCGTCTCAAAAACAAAAGCACTTGCAACGCAAGTGCTTTTGCTATATAAAATTAAAGCGAAGTAAGGAATTTTCCGAGCGCTTTTGCTATATATTCGTGTCCCTCGTCGTTAAAATGAAGTCCGTCTACTGTATATTTTTCTTTGATATTTTCATCGTTGGGGTCTAATCCGAGGTTCTCGAAGAGGTCAAGAACGGGAACGTCAAGCTCTTTTCCGCGTGCCTTTATTACGTCAACGTAAGCTTGCAGAGGCTTTGCGCAAGGCTTTTTGATAGGACGGGGAGAGACTTCCTTGTCCGATACGCCGTTATAGTTACAATGCGCGGGAGTCATGAATACGACGGTCTTATCGGCATATATTTCTTTTAAAATGTTCATTAGAAAATATACCGCTCCGCAGAATGTGGCGGGAGTTTTGTCATTCATGTCTCCAAACGGAGCATCACCGCTGATGTAATCATTGACTCCGCCGAAAACAACGACGATATCTACATGCTTTTTCATGTTGTAAGCTCTGCCGCAGAAGCAAAGGTCGGTGCGAGGATTAGCGCTCGGAACACTTTGATGCGCAAGACGTGATCCGCCAACGCCGTAGGTATATACTTCTGCGAGGTCATACATTTTCTTTAAGCGGTTGTCATATCTGTTTTCGGCATGATTTGAAACGCCCGCTCCCTCGGTTATGCTATCTCCGAGAAAATTTATTATTTTTCCTTTAAGTTCCATTTGAGTTCTCCTTAAAACACAAAATATACAAGAATATTATACTCTTTTTGACGCTTGTTGTCAATAGAGAAAATGTTTTCTTTTGTATTGAAAACTTTTCAAAGTTTCAAAAATATATTGATATAAAAAGAGAAGTGTGATATAATTTATTTACAAAACTAAAAGGAGCGAAAATGATGAATAAATTACGCATAAGCTCAGATTTTAATCTCTGTTACAGAACGACAGAGGGTATTTCCGAGTATATAAAAGAGGGATTGCTCTTTTTTAAGGAGAATGGGTTTGATGCGGCTAATTTTGGCATGGGAATGTTAGATCTTTTGTCGGACGGTTGGCAAGAGCTTGTTGAAAATGCCGTTATCGATTCTAACGAGATAGGTGTAAAATTCGAGATCTGCCATCTTCCTTTTCTTGGCGGAGGTGGAATGAAAGATGCCGAATACATGTCTATATTTGATAAAAAGATGTATAATTCTATCGATGCTGCGGTGCTTCTCGGCGCTAAATACGCAGTAGTTCACCCCAACGCACCAACTGTTCCTATGATAGATTACGATGCGAAGGCGCAGTATGATTCTGTAATGAAGCATCTCGCGCCTTATGCGGAGTATGCATCAAAGGTTGGCTTGGATATAGTCATTGAAAATATGCGTGTCATTCACGGAATGAGGCACTCTCACAGATATTGCCAGACACCAGAGGAGCTTTGTGAGGTAGCGGATGCGCTCGGAATAGGCGTTTGCTGGGATTTCGGACACGCAAACATAAGCGGTGTAAAGCAATCCGAGGGACTTGCCTACGTGGGCAAGAGACTCAAGGTGCTTCATGTAAATGATAATACGGGAATCGATGACGATCACGTAGCTCCGTTTATGGGAAGTGTGGATTGGCGCGATGCTATGCACGGCCTTGCTCTTTGTGAGTTTGACGGACTTTTTAATTATGAAATAAAGGTTCACAGGCAACCCGCTTCAACGCGCGTATCCTTTGCGAAATATCTCGTTGACGTTGCCAATGAGCTTATGACCTACATTAAGTGATCTAAAAGGTTTGGATTTATGATAAAAAACGTTGTTTTCGATTTTGGACAGGTTCTGGTTCGTTTTGAGCCCTCTTATATGGTCGGAAGATATGTTTCCGAGCCGAGTGACGCAAAATTGCTTGAGGCGGTGGTGTTCGACCGTCTTTATTGGGATAGGCTTGACGCGGGAACTATTAGCGATTCCGAGGCGGTAGAATTGATAAAGGCGAGATTGCCCGAAAGGCTTTGGAATGTTGCGAGCGAGATATATTATAATTGGATATACAACATTCCCGAGATCGAGGGAATGAGAGACCTTGTTCTGCACATAAAAAAGGAATTTGGCGTTTCGGTATTTTTGCTTTCCAATATATCGAGATATTTTGCGGAGCATTCGAGCGAGATATCGATATTAAAGCTTGTGGACAAATGTATCTTTTCAGCAGTGTGCGGAAAGGTCAAGCCTGACCGAGAAATATACGAATATTTGTGCGCGGAGTGCGATATAGACCCATGTGAGACGGTGTTCATAGATGACCGTGAAAAGAACACAAAAGCGGCGGAGAAAATAGGCATAAAGGGATACGTATTTGACGGAGACGAGCAAAAGCTTCGATCATATTTGGATAGCATTTTGAAAAATTGAGCAAACAAAAGAGCCGAAATCTCGGCTCTTTTCATTTATACTGAAAACTTTATATTTTTTCAAAAACCAGTGTCGCTTGAATTCTGTCTCCTCCGAGCAATCCCTTTGTTCCCGAGGATGCTGTGGAGATAGTATGCAGGCGATAGCCCTTTTCTGCTTGCTGATTTATTATCTCTTCAAGCTCTGAAAGATTTTTCGACCCCGCACCGATGAATTTTTCTTTTAATACGACCTGCAAAACAACGTATTGCATAATAAATACCTCATGCTTATTTTTTTATAGTATATGCAATATTTGAGTTGTTTTGAATAAAATATTTTTTATTCATGTTTTTTATGATGAATAATACCGCGAGAACTTGTTTTGCCCTCGGGTTTGATCTCTCCTGCTTTAAGGAGTGCCATTTTTGTAAGAGCAGGACCTACAAGCTCGTATATAAGAACTGCAAAGAGCGTTATTTGCGCAACTATCGCGCCTGTTTCTCCAAGCTCTGCGCCCGCTTTGTTTGCCATTCCGAGAGCAACTCCTGCTTGAGGGAGAAGAGTGATACCTAAATATTTTACGATATTCGGTTCGCTTTTTGAGGCTTTTGAACTAATAAATGCTCCTGTATATTTGCCGACGGAGCGCGAGATTATGTAAACGATACCGACTATTACGATAGATACGCTCGTAAAAACGCTGAGGTCAAGCTCCGCGCCGCTCAATACGAAGAAGATAACGAAAAGGGGAGCTGTCCAGCGGTCGACTCTGTCCATAAGTTCCTCAGAGAAGTCGCAGACGTTGCAGAATATCGTGCCGAGCATCATGCATACGAGCAGAGAAGAGAAGCCTACGTGCACGCCGCCGATATCGAATTTTATCATCGCCAGAGCAACGGTAAGGAATACGAACGTGACCGACATGGTCAAACGCTTGGAGCGGGAATGGAAAAATCTCTCAAAAAATGAGAAGAGCAAACCCATGACCGTTCCAAGAACAAGGGAAAGGATCACCTCGAGAATAGGTTCGACTATTACGGAAACAAGGCTTATAGGTCCTGCCATCATAGCCTTTGCTATGCCGAAGGATATCGCGAAAAGCATAAGTCCGACAGCATCGTCGAGCGCGACTACGGGAAGAAGAACGTCTGTTACAGGTCCTTTTGCCTTATACTGACGAACGACCATGAGCGTTGCCGCGGGAGCAGTTGCGGAGGCTACTGCTCCGAGAACGATAGCCGCGGGGAGCGAGAGCACGTTCGGCATGAGGAAGTGAAGTCCGATAAGAGCAGCATCAACGAGAAGTGTAGTAATAACTGCTTGGAAAATGCCGATTATCGTTGCTTGCCTGCCTGTTTTTTTGAGCTGAGACAGACGAAATACGTTACCGATAGAAAACGCGATAAATCCGAGTGCTACGTCAGCAATTATTTCGAAGTAAGAGCTGTTTATTTGGTCTTTCGTGAATCCAAGAAAATATTTTGCTCCTTCAGCACCCGGAATAAAGAGCGATCCGAAAAGGAAAGGCCCTATAAGGATACCTGCCACAAGATACGCTGTGACTGCGGGGAGCTTCAAAACTTTTGCCAAACGCGAAAGCATAAGTCCCGCAAAAAGAGCGATGGACAGAGTGAGTAATATCTGCATGATTACCTCCAAAGATATATAATATAATAATGATAGTTTTTGAGCACCACAAGATTATAGCATTTTATTTGGCGAATGTCAATAGAAAATAAGATTTTTCTTTTATAATATGCACAAAGCCTCTCGAACAAATGTTGAGAGGCTTAAATGTTTGATTAAAGAGAAACTATCTTCAAAAGATACGTGCTGTGTATCGGCATTTTAATGTATGCAGAAAATTCATTGGAAGTGAAAACTTCTTCACGGATTATCTCGCAGTCGTGCGTTTCATCAAGGCAGTAGTATTCAAGACGAACACCGTTTGCGTTTTCGACGTTTTTGAACTCTACCTTTACGGTCTTTTCGGGTGCGTTATCGTCATCGTTGTAATACGATAGCATAACATTCTGCTCGTCACCCTTGGCGGCAACTGCCCAAACGTCCTCCGTTTCGCGCTCAACTGCAACAGCTTCGTCCAATTTATAAAGCTGATTGAACATATAGAAAGGATAATATCCCTTAAGACGCTCAAATACGAAATCGGTGGAGAAGAGGCTGTTCATTCCGCAGGGACGCGCATCGTAGAACATGAGATTATCAAGAGCCTCATATTGCGACATACACATAACGGCGGCGATAAACGCAGAACCTTTAAGGCTCTTTTCCATCTTCAAGGAGTATATCCATTCGTCATCCATCCAACCTTTGACGTAGTTCCATTCGTTAAGTATGCTCTCGGTCTCATTAAAGCCGTACCTGTCAAGAACCTCACGAGCAAGCCGTATTTTTCCTTGAACCTTCTCAATAGTTGCGCTATAACAGTGCCATGAGAAAAAGTCGGGCTTTATTCCGTTTTCGTTCAATACTTTGAAGAAGCCGTTTACCCAGTTTCCGTCACTCATGCCCGCTATGGCAGGACCGCCTATCTTGAGGTGAGGGAAGCAAGCCTTTAAGTGCTTGTGTGCTATGCAATAAAGCTCATAGAACTGTTTTGCCGTACCTCCCCAGCAACGCTTATGAGTCGAATCGTCGGGGTCGAGGTTAGGCTCGTTCCAGATCTCCCAATATTCGATATCCATGTGATATCCGTCCGCCCAGCCCTCTGTGTAGTGGCGGATTATGTGCTCACAAACGACCGCCCATTTATTGAAATCGGCAGGGGGCAAAGTATTGTATTTTTTCGACCAATGCTCTATCTTCGAGCCGAGACGGTAGTAGACCTTCGCGCCGCCCGCCTCAATTACTCGCATATATTCGTCGGTGAGTACGAAATCGTAAGACGCGGGGTCATCGGCAGGCTTAGACCAATCAGTAAATATCATGTTTACGTCAACGATATGCTCTCCGCCGTAGGTTGCAAAAAAAGACGCGTCATGTGTTCTTGCGTAGGGAATCCCTGCCGCCTTGAAATGATCGATATTTGTAATTCTTTGATCGGCCGCAAACTTGTAAACAGGGCCGTTATTTACGCTGTGCATGGGTTTTACTTTTCCAAGAGGTTTTGAAAAATCAACTGTAATTCTGTCCATTATCTTACTCCTTAAAACTTTTTTAGAGCTTTTACTCCGATTGAATTTTAGCATATATCAAAAGCATTGTCAAGATGAGAATTACAAAAAATTTCTTATATTTATAATTCTAAGCAATCATTGGACAAAAATAAACATTTGTTGGTCAAAAGTTTTCATCGGTCTTGATTTTTGTCTTTTTGTGCGATATAATAACAGAAAGACACATGCGTAAAATTTTATTAAAAATTTATAATTAGAAAGTTGAGAAAAGAAAAATGAAAATGAGAGCCCCCGCTATTCCTTTAATAACAGTAGACCCCTTTTTCTCGGTATGGTCTCCGAATGAGACCTTGAACTTTGCGAAAACCATGCATTGGACAGGAAAGAATAATTCTATCTTTGGAACGGCAACTATCGACGGAAAGGAATATTCCTTCCTCGGTTATCGCCGCGACTCGCACAAGATGGTACAGGTGTCGCTTGATATCGATGCGCTCACGACTACCGCGGTATTTGAAAAGGACGGTATCCGTCTGACCGCCGTGTTTACCACACCCGTTTTGCCCGACGATTACCGTCTATTGACCCGTCCCGTATCCTATATGTCCGTTTCTTACGTTTCAATAGACGGAAAGTCTCACGACGTAAGCGTTAGTGTAAGAGCGAGTGAGGAGCTTTGTCTTGACCGCGCGGGACAGTCGCCCGTTGAAACTTTTGAGGTATTCCCCTGCAAGTGCGTAAAGGGAATGAAGATGGGTAACTCTGTTCAGAAGCCCCTTAACAAAAGCGGAGACGACCACCGTATAGATTGGGGATATTTCTATCTTACCGCAAAGGGAGAGGGAGTCACGACAGATACGGAGATACACAGCAAGCAGACTAACGTAATAGTCAGCGCGCCGCTTTGCGAGGGAGAGGAGCGTCTTTATCTTTTTGCTTATGACGATATTGAATCTATCGAATATTTCGGCAAGCATCTTAAGAGCTATTGGAATAAGGACGGTCAGACTATTGAGGAAGCTATCTGCGAGGCGGCTCGCGAGTATGACTCCCTTATGCCTGTTTGTAAAGCCTTTTCCGATAAGCTTTACGCCGACGCAGAGGCAGTCGGCGGTGAAAAATACGCAGAGCTTCTTGCTCTTGCATACCGTCAGGTCATAGCGGCTCACAAGCTTGTGCTCGACGAGAACGGAGATATCCTTTACATATCCAAGGAGTGCTTTTCCAACGGCTGCGCGGCAACCGTTGACGTAAGTTATCCTTCGATCCCGATGTTTCTTATCTATAATCCCGAGCTTGTTAAGGGAATGATGCGCCCCGTTTACAGATATGCTGACAGCGACGAGTGGAAGAACGAATACAAGTATGATTTCGCTCCTCACGACGTAGGACGTTATCCTATTCTTAACGGTCAGGTATACGGCAAGCGCAGAGATGAAAATAAAGAGTATTACGGAAAAATGAGAGAGGAATACCAGATGCCTGTTGAGGAGTGCGGAAATATGCTCGTTATGGAGGCAAACGTCGCTATGGTTACAGGCTCTGCGGATTTTGCGGCATCGCATATAGATGTTCTCCGCACATGGTGTGAGTATCTGCTCAAATATGGAACAGATCCCGAAAATCAGCTCTGTACCGACGATTTCGCGGGACATCTCGCTCACAACTGTAACCTTTCTCTCAAAGCGGTGATGGGTATCGCGGGTATGTCAAAGCTCCTTTATATGATGGGAGAGGAAAAGGAAGCGGCTCTTTATATGAAAAAGGCTCGCAGAATGGCTGCGGTATGGATGCATACCGCGCTTAATGAGGACGGCTCGTCCAATCTTGCGTTCGATCAGCCGAATACATTCTCCATGAAGTACAACATGGTTTGGGATAAAGTCTGGGGAACTAAGCTCTTCTCAAAGAAGTTTATGGATGCGGAGCTTAAGAACAACAGAGAGCATTTCAATAAATACGGTATGCCGCTTGACAGCCGTACCGATTACACAAAATCCGACTGGCTCGTATGGACTGCTTCTATGGCGTCATCAAAGAAAGCGTTTATGTCCTATATCGCTCCTTTGTGGAAAGCGTATGACGAGTCTGTTACCCGTGTTCCAATGACCGACTGGTATGATACGATAAGCGGAAGCATGGTTGGCTTCCAGCACCGAACCGTTCAGGGCGGACTTTATATGAAGCTCCTTATGGACACATGGAAAAAATAAGATGAAATAAAACGAGTCTTTGACAAGCGTGCTTTTAAACACGTAACGTCAAAGACTTGTTTTTGCAAGTTTTCAGCAGCAATGAAAGCCACAAAAGAACAACAAAAGCGTTGACAAAACAAACGAAGGTGTTTATAATAAATAACGAAATAAAAAATACTCATAAGGAGAGAAAAAACGAAATGGCAATCTTAACTATTATCGGTGCGGGCATGATGGGCTCTGCTCTCGCGTTTCCTGCAAGAGAAAACGGAAATGAGGTAAGACTTGTAGGAACTCCGCTTGACAGAGAGATAATTGAAACGAGCAAAAAAACGAATCGCCATCCGAAATTTAACAAGGATTTTCCTCTGGGTGTAAAATATTATCAGATCGAAGAAATGGAGAGTGCGATAAACGGCGCGGACATGATAATCGGCGGTGTTTCAAGCTTCGGTGTCGATTGGTTCGGCGATCATGTTCTCCCGAAGATCCCATCTGATATTCCCGTTTTAAGCGTTACAAAGGGACTTTTGGATACGCCCGAAGGTAAGCTTCTTACTTATCCTGACGTATGGAACGCGAAAATGGACGAGATAGGACACAAGCTCTCTATTAACGCTATCGGCGGACCGTGTACGAGCTACGAGCTTGTGGCGCACGATCAGACCGAGGTAGCTTTCTGCGGAAAGGATATTGGAATACTTCGCAAAATGAAAAAGATAATGTCTACCGACTATTATCACATAAGTCTTTCCACCGACGTAACGGGAATTGAGAGCGCGGTCGCGCTCAAAAACGGATATGCCCTCGGTATCGCGCTTACTATCGGACTTAACCAGAAGAAATTTGGTATTGACAGCGAATTGCATTTTAATTCGCAGGCGGCGATATTCGGACAAAGCGTAAAGGAAATGGCGCGTTTGCTTGAGTATCAGGGTGCGAACACGCTTGAAAATCTAACCGTAGGCGCGGGAGATCTTTACGTTACCGTTTACGGCGGAAGAACGCGCCTTGTCGGGATCCTTCTCGGACGCGGACTTAATATTGACGAAGCCAAGGAGGAGCTTAACGGTGTAACGCTTGAATCTCTCGTCGTAGCCGTTCGCGTTGCACGTGCTGTACGTGTTGCGGCTGAAAAGGAAATTCTTGACCTTGCAGACTTTCCGCTTCTTATGCACGTTGACGATATCCTTACCAAAAAGGCGGAAGTAAATATTCCGTGGGAAACTTTTACGTTTGAAAAGTAATAAGTAAGAAAAAACAGAACGTAACGTTAAAAAGAGCTGTTACGTTCTGTTTTTTGTTTATATGATAGTATATTCAAACATTTCGCAGTGAAGTCTCGTTCCGATATCAACACCGAGAGGGAGAAGCGCAAGCGCGATGAACACGTCACAGTCTCCGTTCGTTCCGTCCTCACGCAGATAGGCGTATTCGCCCTCTATTTTTACAACTGTATAATCTTTAGGTTCCATATATACTCCTTTTCAAGAAAGTGTGTTCCGCAAAATTCATTATAATAAAATAATGATAAAAAGTCAACAGGAATAAAGCAAAATATAAAATTTTTAAGACAATTTTTTCAAAATGATATTAAAAAATCGTAAGACCTATTTCGGCAAATTTCTTTTGCCGACGATAAGCTTTTCGAATGTATTTAACAGACCGTGTCGGGAAAAGAGAACGGATAAAAATTTCAATACTTTTTTGTCGTACGGTTATAGGAATATTATTTGCGCCGCTTACTTAAAACGACAAAACTTTTGCGTTCGTTTTGTTAAAATAAATACGTAACGACTTAAAAAGGAAGGTATTTGTAATGGATAAAAGCGGACGAGAAAATAACACGGCTAAAGATATCGTATTAACTGACGGGGGAAGAAAAAACGAGAGCGAGACTGTCGGAAAAAAGAAAACTGTCGGAGAGTGGGCGATGGACGTTTTTTTCGGACTCATATATGCTTTGTGGGCGTATATGCTTGGTGGATTTGCCTTGCCGTTTGGTGCAACGCCATTCGGGGTCGCGCTTTTATGCGCATCAGGGAAGAGAACTCTTTTTGTGTTCTCAGGACTCTGCTTGTCAGCTACATTGGGAACTTTTCCAATAATGCGTATATCGGTCTACACAGCGGTTTTGTTGATACGCTTATTGGCAACGCTCGTGCTTGATACTCCTTGGAGTGCAAAAGAGGGAAAAGAGATAGGAGAGAAAACGTTTTTTGAAGCAAGAGGCTTATTCTTCAACGAGAATCTCGCGCTTCGAATGTCGACTTCATGTGTGGGTGCGCTTGCTATCGGTGTGTATCTGTTGATTAAGGGCGGTTTCCTTTATTATGACCTTTACGGTGCGCTGATATCTCTTTTTGTAGCACCGATAACGACGGCTGTATTTTCGGGCTTGTCTCAAAAAAAGCGCGAGGGCTCGCTTTACTACGTTGTTGCCTTTATTGCTCTTTCGGGAGTTCTTGTTTTCGCAACGCGAAATATTGAGATATACCATATTTCCGCCGCTGCGTTTGGCGCGATGTTTGCCTCGCTTTATCTCGTGAGACGCGAGGGCACGGTCAAAGGAGTGCTTGCGGGAGCGATATTGGGTATTTGTTATTCACCCTTGCTCGCGCCTTTGTTCGCTTTTGGGGCGCTTTGCGGAGGAATAGTTTTTCCAACCTCGGTAACTCTTGGAACGTTTGCAACCTTTTTCGTCGGTGCGGCATGGGCTATATATACACAGGGAATTAGTGCGCTCGGTGGACTTTTGCCGGCAATCCTTGCTTCATGTATTATTTATGCGGTCGTGGACAAGCTGTTTATTTCGGAAAAGAAAGAGGAGGCTATTGAAGAAGCTGTAAAAGACGTTGAAATAAAAAAAGCAGAGCTTCTTGACGAGACAGCGATAGATTCGGTAAGATTATACGATACTGAAATGAAGATAAAGGCGGTTTGCGAGAGCTTTAATTCACTTTCGAATATTTTTGAATCTATGGGAGAGGTCTTAAGGCGGCCTAACGAGGAAGACCTTAGGCGCATCTGCGATAATGCCTTCGATTCGTCTTGTACGGGGTGTTCGCAAAGAGAGAGCTGTTGGGAGCAAAATTACAGAAAGACCGATTCCGAGGTGGCAAACATCTGCTCGGTTTTGCACCGAGACGGAAGCGTGAATATGCGCGATGCGGGAGAGGCCCTTCTTGCGCGTTGTCCTCGGCTTCCCGATATACTTGACGAGATAAATCATAATTCCTGCGCGTACGCGAGCAGGATATTGCAATACGACAAGACCGAGATTTTTGCATCGGATTACGCGACGGTATCCGATATCTTGGCGGGAGCGATGACACGCGGAGGCGGAGAGTACGAATACGATGAGATACTTTCAAAAAAGATATGTCATGGACTTTTAAAGATTTCTCCCATATCAAATCAAATAAGATCGGCAGCCGTCTTCGGTGATCGCAAAAAGCGGATAGTCTTGCGCATGGAAAATGGCTTTGATATTGAAAGAAACAAAGAGAAAATATTTGACTCGCTTCTTGAGCTTTGCGAAAAAAGATTTGTTGTTGAAAGGGAAGACGTTCTTTCAGACGGCACAAAAAACATTGTTTTGTGCGAGACAAGAAAGCTTTCTGTAAGCTTTGCCTTGCGCACCTTGCGAGCAGACGGTGAGAACGAATATTGCGGAGATACGGCGGGCATTTTCTATGATAACGAGGACAGAGCTTACGCCTTTATAAGCGATGGAATGGGAGCTGGGCGAGATGCTGCATTTGCTTCGGGCATCTGTGCTCTGTTTTTGAGAAAGATGCTATCCGCCGGAAACGGTTGCGAGTCAACTATTCGAATGATAAACGGATTTTTGCGCAACAAGGGAAGCGGAAGTCTGCATGAATGCTCCGCGACAGTTGACCTGTGGGAGCTTGATATGTTGAGCGGAAAAGCTTCTTTCTTTAAGAGCGGAGCTGCTCCGACCTATGTATTGCGTGATGGCGGACTCTTTAAGATACGCTCAAAGACTCTTCCTGTCGGCATCTTGCGAGAGCCCGATACAAAGCGGATAGGTTTTGACGTGGGTGCGGGAGACGTTGTCGTTATGGTCAGTGACGGTATTACGCAGGGAAAAGAGGAATGCCCATGGCTTTTTGACCTCTTGCGCGGAAATATTTCTACACTCGGTATCGAAAAGACTGCCGAGCTCGTAGTGAATTACGCTAAAAAAGAAGGCTCAACAGATGACCTCTCTGTCTTGATCCTAAAGATAGACAAAGCGTAAGGTCGCTGGGGACGCGAGGGACGCGTTCGACCCTTTCTTAAAAGAAAGGGTCGAGCCCCAAAGAACTTTACTAAAAAGGCTTTATATGTAGCCGTTTTGTTTTAACTTAATGGAATAAAACGGACAGGCGTCCTCGACTATCCTAAGAAACAAATTGAATTAAAACAAGGGGTTATTATAATACCCCTTGTATTGCTTTGTTTTTGGCTGCTTTTTTCTTTCGCGAAAGAAAAAGGCAGCATTATTATTTCTTATTAAAATACGCTTCAAAGATCTTACCGATGGGATAAGCGGCTTTATAACCGTTTTTACCTTGTTCTATAATGCAAGAGGCGACTATTTCGGGAGACTCAAGAGGAGCAACTCCCGTGAAAACGGCGTAATCGTTTTTATTATCCACTTCAGACGTACCCGTTTTTCCACCGACTTTTACTTTGAGCGTTTTAAACGCGTCGTAGACCTCGGGGTTTTCACTGACGACCTGTGCCATTGCGTTTTCGATTATCTTATATACTTCGGGATCTATTGGTATACTGTCAAGAACTTCCGATCCTTTTGAGAACACCGTGTCACCCGTATAAAATTTATGTACCGAGTCGAGCAAATGAGCTGAGTATCTCGTTCCGCCGTTCACAAGTGAAGAGGTATAGACGCTGAGCTGAAGCGGAGTATAGCCATGGTCCGACTGACCGATAGCTGCCGACAGGTCGTCACGCGGATACCAAGCTGTCGTGGTGTATGAAGGACCTGCAACAGTACCAATGCTTTCGGGAAGCTCTATTCCCGTAGGAACGCCTAACCCTAAGCGAGTGGTATATTTCGTAACGCTGTCTATATTCGGAAAAGCCGTATCAATCACGTTATAAAAGAAAATATTACACGAATTTCTTATAGCCTTTGTTACGTCAGTGATGCCGTCTACATGTGTACAAGAGGGGTTGCCGTGAGCGTGGTAATCACCCTTATTATCTCCGTTTGTATCCTTGCAAACGAAGGTTGTGTTTGCATCTATAACGCCTTCTTCAAGCGCGGCAAGAGCAACTCCTAGTTTATAGGTAGAACCAGGGGCGTAAATTCCGTTGATCGCTCGGTTAAGGAAAGGAGAGTGTCCGTTATTTATGAGCGTTTTTACGTATTCACTATCGTCGAAGCGAGTAAGGTCGTAGGTCGGATATGAAGCGAGTGCAAGTACGGCGTTGTCTTTTGGGTCAAGAACACTTACCGCTCCGCCTGTTGCCCCCGATATCGACTTAACGCTTTCGGCAAGAGCGTTTTCGGCGGCTATCTGAATATCTATATCTATCGTAAGATAAATATCGTTTCCGCCGATAGGCTCGGTCTTATAATATTTATTTATTATATTTCCTTGCTTGTCGTATTCTATGACCATTATACCGTCGCTGCCGCGCAGGTATTCCTCAAAAAGCTTTTCACAGCCCTCTGTTCCGACCATGGCGTCCATTGGATAGCCAAGTTCACTGTAATATTCCGCGTTTTCAGCCGTTATCTTTCCGACTCGTCCGAGAATGTGTGAGGCGATACCGGGATATGCGTAAACGCGTTCAGTTCCCGACGAAAATGACGCGCCCTCAATACGCGCTTCTTGGGTGTAGGTGACAGCGCTCATTGAGACATCCTTGGCTATCGTATAAGATTGATACGCGCCAAAGCCTACTCGCTCCATTTCGTAATAGATACGGATAAGAGCGCTTATTTCAGCGTTTGAATAAAGCTCCTCAGAGAGCTTATAACGTGAAACGTAATAATCCACGAGGTCGTCAAGCGACGTCTTTTGGGGGTCAAGCTCATTTGCTTTCATAACGCGCAGATAGTGATAATATTCGTTCGAATCCTTATCCGACATAGCTGAAACGTACTGATAGTCGGGGTAATATCCGTCGAGTATGAAAAGGTCGTCCGAAAGCTTATCTCCGTTTCCCGTTTTGCTAAGACCCTCAAGTATAGAGAGCAGGGAAGCGTTTATTTCTCTTCTTGTATCTGGCATAGCGCCGTATTCAAACACAAGGTCGTAGGTGGTAGCGTTTCCGACGAGCAGTTTGCCGTTTCGGTCATATATCTCACCGCGGAGTCCCGGAACGGTGACTGTGCGAACTGTTACGTCCCGTCGTTCATCGGGATTTTTTGCTCCCTTTATCTGTATCACGGCAAGCACGATGACAAACACGACGCAGATAAGCGTGAAAACTATTGCAGGAATAACAAATCGATGCGTTACGTTTTGCTTTGACTGAAAATTTTTAATTTTCATTCCTGATAATATCCTTTTTATAGCTTTTTAAAGAAGAAGTGAGAGAATAAACACGAATGTGAATGCCGTGAGAGCCGCTGCTACACCCGTGTTAAGAAATACGTTGGCGATCCTGTGTTCTTTGGGAGGAGGGAGAATACCCGAGTCAAGAGAGTACTTTTTGCGAGCTTTGATAAGCAGAACAGTTCCTATTATCACCGCTGTATACATAAAAACCTCATATATCGCTAACAGCATAAGAGGTTGAACGTACGGTAGGATAGCATCGGGCATTTGTGTGGAGGTAGCCATCTGTTCGAGTATTTCCGCGAGCTTATCGAGCTCGAGCTTTGAGAGAAGCCACGGTGCAAAAACTCCTCCAAGGAAATTCATTATAAAGTGGAAAGTTATGGTGTGTATAAGTTTTCCTGTTTTTACGTAAATAAGTGCGAGTATCACACCGACACCAAATGCGTAGAAGAATTGGAAGAAGTTTCCGTGGCAAAGTCCGAATATGACCGAAGAAAGAACTATCGCATATCCTTCGCCTAGAGGAAGCAGATGTCTGCAGAGTATTTTACGGAAAACTATCTCCTCAAGTATAGGTGCGAGAATGGCGATAAATATAAGGTTTATCCACCATGGAGTATTTGCGGTCATGGTCTCAACCGGATTTGTCTGTTGTCTGCCCATCATTGTCTCAAACCAAATGATTGTTATTTGAGACAGATAATTTCCAAGCATCATCATAGTTATAGTGCAGCAAAGACCGCCCCACCAGCCCTTTGCTCCGAGAGGAGCGGAGAGCGGATCTACCGCAGGCAATCGCGATATCATTTTTATAAACACTGGAACTGCCACAAGATATATGGGAAGCAGATTGAGTATTGATGAAGCTATAATGTTGTAAAACATCCACGGTGCGAACATAGAAACGATAAGCGAGATCGCAATACTTGAGATATATTGAATAACTACGAGTGCGAATACGGCAAAGCCTATCGTTGAAAAATATTTTTTTGTATCTGTTTCGGACAAGTACCCCGTTGAGGAGTCGATGTTGAATTTGAGCTTGTTCAAAATATAACCACCTTTCAAAAGAAAGCCGACTCAAAAGCTAAAGCGGCTTCGGGATTTCATGGGAATAACGCAAAGTTTTACTATTGGGTAAAGAGGTATACACAATACCGCGGTTACTATTATCTCGGGCAAAAGAAGCGACGGGAGAATAGCAAGTGGCGGTATCGCATGAATTTTCAGAAAAACGCAGAGCATTGTATATGCCGCTCTTAATGCAAGAGCGGGAATAAGCAAGCATAAAAACGAAAGAAATCTCGGAAGCATTTTGCATGCGATAGAGCCGAGTATAACGGCACAAACAAGATAAAACAGAGCGGAAAAAGAAAAGTTTCCCGCACTTCCGAGTGAGTCGGTGACGAATCCCGCGGCAATTCCTACAGCCGCTGCCGATTTTATTGAATCGAGTAGAGAAACCGCGAGAACTACGCCAATAATAAGGTCGGGTGTCGCGGGACATATTTTAAGACCCGCAAAAAACGAGCATTGCGCACATGATGTGAGCAGAATGAGTATTCCATATATTATAACGCGTTTAATAAGTTCGGGACGAACGCCGTGAGTTTTCATGTTGCGGTTAGTCATTTTTTGTTACCGCCTTCCGTTTGCCCTACGTATCCACAGATGACAACGAGCTTGTCGTATTCGCCCGTGTTTGTGAAGTCTATCGCGGGGGTTATCTCGGCGATAAGCGTGCGGCTTGCTTCGTCCGCGGTTATCGAGCTTATAGAGCCAAGCAAAAGTCCCGATGGGTATATACTGCCATCACCGCTTGTATACACCTTGTCTCCGACACGTATATCCGAGGTCGCCTCGATATACGTCATACGGCACTTTCCGCCGCTTCGCAGTTCGAGGTCACCCTCGACTACGCCTGTTGCTCCAGTTCTGTCTGTATACGCACCGACCGAGGTAGCCGTTTCAACGACCGTCATAACACGACACCAATCAAGTCCGACCTCGCTTACGTGTCCGAAGAGGCCTTCGGGGGTGATGACGGGCATGTTTTTCTTTATTCCGTGTATTTTTCCTCTGTCAAGTGTGAGAACGGTAGAAAAGTTTCCGGCCTCGTGCGCGATTATGCGGGCATCGGTCAGAGTGAATTCGGGGTGTTCCGTATGGAAATTAAGATATTTTTTGAGCCATTCATTTTCGTTTTGTACGACCTCTGCGTTATACGAAGAGTTTTTCAAAGCTTCAAGCTCCTCTTTGAGCTTTTGATTTTCAGCCTTTAGTTCATCATATTCCGTGAATATGTCGGTAAAACCGTTAAATGCTTCGGATATCTGCGTTCCGCACCAAGCAAACGGCTTTGATACGGTAACGACGGCACTTCTCAAAATATCCGTGCGACCAACTGCCGCGAGAATTGACGGCACAAGCACAAGGATAAGCGCGATAACGAGGCATACAACAAAAAATTTGGATTTCAGAAATTTCATTTCGCTTGCTCCTCCTTTTTGATTTTGGAGAAGGGAAAGTCGAAAACGAGCTCAAAACGAGAAAGGTCTTCCTCTACCGTTATTTTTTTGAATTCGTCATTACTATGCTCAAAAATGACGGTATTCAAGGTCTCGCAACCGTCAAAAGCCCCTTTTTCTATAAGAGTGACCGTTTTGGGAACGTACAGCTTTTCAAGCTCGGCATTTCTTTTGTTTACCAAAGCTCCGCTTGCTATTTCTGTAACGTCGTACCACATAAGGCGCGCGGGCACGAATACGTCCGTCGTGCTTATTGATTTCACAGCTCGTATAGCGGTGACTCTCAAGCTTGCGTTAGAGACGAAACAAGCTATTCCTAAGGAACGCCTTAATTCGTCACGGCTGAAATAAACGTAAATGATAGCAAGTGTTATTGCCACGCATATTCCTATGATAACGTCGGCTATTATAGCGACGGCTATCGTAGCAGCTGCGACTATCGAGCAAAGAACTACGAGCTGAAGATAAAAGCTGTTGAATTTTTGAAGCTTTTTTGAAAATTTTTCATTGGGGGTCAACGCGGCAGCTTCGATATTCAATTTTTCAAAGTCGTTCATGTGACCTCCTTATAGATTTTTTGAATTTATTTCGGTTTTATCAGCGTCCACGGTATTTCAGAAGCGAGCCGAATTCGTCCTCTGTTTCTATTACTCGCAAGATACCCGCGCAAACGCTTTCAAGCGGACGCTTGGCAAACTTTACACGCAGACCCATTCGCTCCTCAATTAGCTTGCCTATGCCTCTGGTCAGCGCGCCGCCGCCCGTAAGAACTATTCCGTAATCGTAAATATCCGATGAAAGCTCGGGCGGGGTTTGTTCAAGCGTTGCGTTTATCGCGCGTATTATATGTTCAAGATTTTCGGACATCGCTTCGCGTACCTCTCCCGAGGACACTCTTATTATAGAGCCGAGTCCGTTGCGGAGATTTCTTCCGCAGACCTCCATTTCTCCCACATCAAAGGATGGGTGAGCAGAGCCTATTTTTAGCTTGAGGTCCTCAGCGGTGGTATTGCCTATAAGCGTACCTCGCGCAACGCGCAAATATTTTACTATCGATTCGTCAAGTCGATTGCCTGCGGTTCGCAAAGAATTTGTTGTCGCGATACCTCCAAGGCTTATGACAGCGACCTCGGTAGTTCCGCCGCCGATATCGACTATCATGCTGCCTCTTGCACGTCCGACACGGATACCCGTTCCGAGCGCCGCAGCCATTGGCTCGTCGATGAGTGCTACTGAGCGCGCTCCTGCCTCAAAAAGAGCTTCCTCAAGGGCTCGCTTTGAGACTTCTGTAACTCCGTAAGGAATGCTTGCTATTACAGAAGGGCGGCTGAAAAAGGAGATAACTCCCGTTTCCTCAAAGAATATACGGAGCATTTTTGCCGTTGCGTCGGGGTCGGCTATAACTCCCTCTTGCATCGGGCGTATCGTAATGATGCCCTCGGGCGTTTTTCCGAGCATATTGCGCGCCTTCTGACCGAGAGCCACTACCTCGCGGCTCGTCTTGCTTATAGCCACGACAGACGGGCATTGCATAAATCCGGGTTTGCCCTTGAGACACATGAGAGTATTTACAGTGCCGAGGTCGATACCGACTATCTTTGCCATAATGACGCACGCTCCTTTCTTTAAGATTTTTATTTATCAAGGGGTAATATCAATTATTAAAATCGGTCAATTCCTTGCCCGTTACTTCTTTAAAAAGGTTTGCAAGGCAATTTACAGGAAGCCCGACGACTCCAAAATAACAGCCGTCTATTCCCGATATCCATCTTGAGAACGCGCCCTGTATTCCATACGCGCCCGCTTTGTCCATAGGGTCACCGCTATCGACGTATCTTGCTATCTCGCTTTGAGGTATTTCGTCAACGCGCACAAAAGTCTCCGAGTAGTCGGTGGTCGTAACACCGAGAACTGTAACTCCGACTCCTGTGATAACGCTGTGCGTTTTTCCGCTTAACTTTTTTATCATTCTTATCGCATCGGCACGGTCTTTGGGCTTTCCGAGTATTTCACCGTCGCAGACTACTATCGTATCTGCCGATAGGATAACGCAGTCCTTTTTTTCGATGATGGCGTATGCTGCCTGACCTTTACGTCGCGCAAGCTCCATTGCAAACGCTGATGGGGTTTGTATATCGCAGGATTCATCCGCATCTGCTGCCAGTATAGAAAAATCTACACCGAGGGAAGAAAGTATCTCCTTTCGTCTAGGAGAGGCAGATGCAAGAATGAGAGAGCTCTTATTAATATCTTTATTCATAGTGTGTTTTACGTTCCGTTTTCTTGAAAATGAGTATAGTTTACCATTATGCATAATAATTCATTATTATTATAACACATCAACCCGAACTTTGCAAGAAACTTTCGCTAATATTCATAATAATTATAATATTTTTCTTATTAACGTCACAAAAAAGGTGTACTCTATTGAAAATTTTTGAGTTTTATGATATACTTGATCTGTAATTACAGATTTCAGGGAGGCGTAAATGAATAATTTTGACTTTGACCGTCTTGACGGGGAGATCATATCAGAACGCCTTGCGTCTGTTCCCGTCGATGTATGCGTGTTTTCCGAGATAGATTCAACGAATAACGAGGCGAAGCGCAGAGCGTTTGATGGTGCCGGCGAGCCTGCTTTAATAATAGCCGAAAGGCAGAGCGCAGGGCGCGGAAGAATGGGCAGAAGCTTTTATTCTCCAGAGGGTACGGGACTTTATATGTCTTTGTTGCTTTCGATAGACGGCGGATTTCAGAACACCGTCGGTATAACAAGTGCCGCCGCCGTGGCTGTTGTAAGGGCGATACGTAAAGTTTGCGGTGTGGAAACGGGCATAAAGTGGGTAAACGATATCTATCTTGATAATAAAAAAATAGCGGGGATATTGGCTGAATCCTTTTCATTCGGAGAGAGATTTTTTACGGTCATAGGCATTGGTGTCAATATGTATACCTCCGAATTTCCCGATGAGCTTCAAGGACGCGCGGGTTCGATCATGGCTAAAGAGGGCAATCGTTCGGAGCTTGCTATCGTTATTACCGAGGAACTTGTATCACTTATACGAGGTCTGCCGAACAAGGATTTTATGCAAGAGTATAGAGAGAGCTCGATAGTTTTGGGAAAAGAAGTGAACTTTGTTGAAAACGGAGAGAGCTTTAGCGGTTTCGCGGAGAGCATTTCAGACGAGGGGGCGCTCACGGTAATTCTTGAAAACCGAGATACACACATACTAAAAAGCGGAGAGATATCTCTGCGAGTTAATAATATGTAAAAAGGAAGAGCTTGATATGTCAAAGGGACGTTTTATAGTTTTTGAGGGAATAGACGGAAGCGGAAAAACGACACAGGTGCAGCTTCTTGCCGATTTTTTGAGGTCGCGGGGAATAGAGACGGTCGTTACCGCAGAGCCGACCGATCTGCCTACGGGGAAGGAGTTGCGCGCGGCTCTTTCGGGAAAGAAAAAGAAGAGCGAGTGCGAGATGGCTGCGCTTTTTGTGCTTGACCGTATTGCGCACAACAACGACAAGGAAAACGGCATACGCGCGCTCGTTGAAAAGGGCGTGTACGTTATTTGCGACAGATATTATTATTCTACCCTTGCTTATCAGGGTATGTCGACGGATTACGCATGGGTAAAGGAAATGAATCTGTCTTGCCCCGATATTATGAAGCCCGACCTTTGTATATATCTTGACCTTTTGCCGAGTCAGAGCCTTGAGAGAATAAGAAAGGGAAGAGAATCGGTTGAGATATATGAGACGGAGGAGATACTCGCGCGTGTGAGAAACACCTTTATGACGGTCATCGATGACCTTAAGGAGACGGAAAATATCGCGGTTGTCGACGCATACCGTCCAATTAATTCCATAGCAGAGGATATAAAACGCGCTATTAATGGTTTGGATTAAGAATATAGCAATAATTGTCTTTAAAAATCGGGTTTTTGACTTGAAAAAGGCAATAAATTGCCGTATAATAAAACTAAACCAATTTTAATTTAGGAGGTAAGTACCAATGGCACTTCCAGTAGCAGTTCAGGTCTATTCCGTTCGTGAGGACGCAAAGGCAGATCTTCGCGGAACACTTGAAAAAATCAAAGAAATGGGTTATGACGGCGTTGAATTTGCAGGTCTGTACGGAAACGATCCCAAAGAGATCAAGAAGATGTGTGAGGAGATAGGACTTATTCCGATCTCGGCTCACGTTCCTTATCGCGATATGATCAAAGACCCCGAGGGAGTTCTTGCTGATTACGCGACTATCGGCTGTAAGTTCGTAGCAGTTCCTTATCTTATTCCCGAGGACCGTCCCGGAACAGAGGGCTTCCCCGAGGTAATAAAGAACGTTAAGATCCTTGGCGAGACCGCTAATAAGCTTGGAATGACCTTGCTTTACCACAATCACGATTTTGAATTTATCAAGCTTGACGGTAAGTACGCGCTTGATATCCTTTACGAAGAGGTTTCCGCGGATCTTCTTCAGACCGAGCTTGACACCTGTTGGGTAAATGTCGGCGGCGAGAATCCTTCCGAGTACGTAAAGAAATATACAGGACGCGCTCCCGTTGTTCACCTCAAGGACTTCTTCGGTGAAAAATCCGAGGATATGTACGAGCTTATCGGTATCGAGAAGAAAGCTCCCAAGCGTCCCGGTAACTTTGAGTTCCGCCCCGTTGGAAGCGGACTTCAGGATTTCCCCTCTATCCTCAAGGCATCCGAAGAAGCAGGTGCTACTTGGGTAGTTGTTGAGCAGGATAATCCTTCTATGGGTCTTACTCCCATGGAGAGCATTGCAAAGAGCAGAGAATATCTTAAAACTTTGGGATATTGATCAAAAAATAAAATAAACGGAGGAAATTACCAATGGCAGATAATTCGATGAACGGTCTCAACGATTTTACCGCACGTGATGAAGGCGTGGCAGTTGACACCGGCAAAAAAATGAGAGTAGGTATTATCGGATGTGGTTGGATCGCAGATTCACACATGAAGTCATACCTCAAGCAGCCCGACGTTGAGATCGTTGCGGGCGCAGACCTTGTTCCCGGAAAGGCTAAAGCTTTCATGGAAAAGCACGGCGTTGAGGGAGCTAAAACCGAGTACGCTTCTCATAAGGAGATGCTCGAGGACAAGAGCCTCAAGCTTGATGCGGTTTCTATCTGTACTTATAACCGTCAGCACGCACAGCCCGCTATTGATGCGCTTAACGCAGGCATAAACGTACTTCTTGAGAAGCCCTTTACCGTTACTCTCGATGAAGCAGTAGCAGTAATGAAGGCAGAGAAGGCAAGCGGAAAGGTTCTTTCTATCGGATTCCAGCCCAGAATGAACGAGAACATGAAGCAGATCAAGAAGATCGTTGAATCGGGCGAGCTTGGACAGATCTACTACATTCAGACAGGCGGCGGACGCCGCAGAGGTATCCCGACTCCTTTCGGTACGACCTTTATCGAGGACAAGACCGCAGGTATCGGTGCTCTCGGTGATATCGGATGCTACTCTCTCGATATGGTTCTTAACGCTATCGGTTATCCGAAGCCTTTGACCGTTTCGGGTTATAAGTCCGCGTTCTTCGGAACTGATCCCAAGTACTCGGGATATAAGGCAGGCAAGGGTGAGGAATACGCAAGCCTCTTCGGAGTTGACGACTTTGCGGCAGCATTCGTTCGTCTTGAGGGCGGCATTATCCTCGACTTCAGAATAGCATGGGCTATGAACCTTGACACCCCCGGTGACACGATCATCATGGGTACAAAGGGAAGCCTCAGAATTCCTTCTACTGAGTGCTGGAACGGCGACGTCGGCGGAGCTATGAAGATCTACCACGAGGTTGCGGGACTTCAGACCGAGACCGAGATCCCGATCCTTAAGCAGAAGGAAGGCGTATTCGATCTCAAGATCCGTACGTTCCTTGATGCTTGCAAGAACGGAACTCCCGCTCCCGTACCTTCAAGCCAGATCCTTTACAATCAGGCAATTATCGACGGTATCGCAAAGTCTGCTGAGGCAGGCCGCGAGGTTGAGATCGTTATTCCTGAGATCTAAGCTGAATAAAAAACTATTACAAAATAGGAAAAGGGCAGAGAATGTGTTACATTCTCTGCCTTATTTTAGTTAAACATCTCTGATATTTTTTATTTCAAGCTGTCAAGAATAGTCTGAGCAATAGCCTTGTGTCCTATGTCGCTCGGATGACAGGAGTCGCCAACGACACCCGAAAGCCAATCCTGCTGACCATAGTTTTCAGCACCGATAACAAGATGATCCATCCATGCTTTGTGAAGATCGATCAAAGGGATCTGTCTTGCCTTGGCAATAGAGCACATCTTATTTGCGTAAGGATCAAGATTGCTTATGTTTGAATCGCCTGTGTCATTGTAGGACGGAGTCATGAGAATTATGTCGGCGTTAGGTGCGCCTTTTTCGATCTCGTCAATAAGAGAGTTGAGATTATCAGCGAAAGTCTCGCTTGTCACGTACTTGCACGGGTCACACTTAAGAGCGTCGTTTATGCCAACGTTTATGATAAACAGATCTGCCGTTCTGCCACCGATCTCTTTACCGATAAAATCGGTCTTTCTGTTGAGCAGTCTTTGTACGGTGTTTCCGCCTATACCTGAACGTATGACGGAAAGAATACCGTTGTTTCCTCTTTGTATTTCTATAGGACCGTCGTATTTCAATAACGGCAGAAGTTCCCCGTCCGTTGTTGGATGGCGCTTACCGTCGTAACGGACAACGCGCTTATTTTCGTATTTTTTTGCAAGTCCCTCGGCAACATAGGCAACGTACGTTGTTTCATCAGACGATGCGCGAGCCCCCTCGGTAATACTGTCTCCGACGAAAAATATAGAGAAGCTGTCGGCATTGTCCATTGTATTAACGATATCTTTAATGTCAATATTTCGCATTTTTAATACTCCTTTTTGTATAGGTTTTCAGGTTGCGATGTCGGGCAAATTATAACACGAATGCCCTAAGAAGTCAATAGGATATATATATAAAATGATAAAATTTTCCGCAAAAACACAATAAAAAATTAATTTTTTTTAAAAAGGGGTTGCAAAAGAGAAAAAAGTGTGATATAATACTTCTGTTCGATATTCGAACGAAAATACAGGGGTATAGCTCAGCTGGTAGAGTACCGGTCTCCAAAACCGTGGGTCGCGGGTTCGAATCCTCCTGCCCCTGCCAAAAACCGAAGCCAAACGGCTTCGGTTTTTCTTTTTTATGGTGTTTTTGCGTGTTTTTCTGTCTGGAATGCATTTTTTTGACGGATTTTCAGGTGGATTTTTTATGGACACAAGAGTATCATCGTTCTGTTTCGTCCAACGGGTGACAATAATTCCGTTTGGTACATCATCAAAAAAGCATCAGAGCTTCAATAGAGCATCAGTTTTATCAAAAAATTCTATTGAATTATCAAGGACTTTATGGTATAATAAGTTTAGATTTCAATAGGAGGTAGCTTCTTATGAGTAATACTGCGATTCTAAAAGCAATAGCCAATGCCGAGGCATCCATTAATATGGAAGGACTAAAGGTATCGGACTCTTGCAAAGAGCTTTGTCAAAGGCTTTTGCGCAAAGAAATCACTTTTGAAGAATATCTGAAACAAGTTATGGCAACAGAGGGGCATTCATGAAGTATAGCTTGAATCCATCGTCAGATAATTGCTATGAAGGTACAACTTGCCTAATAAATAAATTTGATATCCGAGATGAAAATAAACTTTCGGAAATCGAGGCAAAGATCACTTTTGCAAAAACCGCAATGCTTGATGATGCACCCATTGAAGGAAATTTTGATTTTGAACACTATAAAAAGATTCATGAATTTTTATTCTGTGATCTTTACAATTGGGCTGGGCAAATACGAACAGTAAACATCTCTAAAAAAAGAACAAGCTTTACGGATTTCAAACAAATTGAAAGTGTGGCTATCGCTTGCTTTGACAAGATCCCAAATGGTTATCTTGAAAATTTGACGTTTGATGAATTTGCCTACCGTATTGCCGAACTATATAATGATATCAATCATATTCACCCATTCCGTGAAGGGAACGGACGTGTAGAACGCGCCTTTTTTACACAATTGATTCGTGAGCATGGATATGATATTAACTTTTCAGAAATCGATACGGACGAACTTATGGCAGCAACAATTTATGCTGCCGGAGGGGTAATGAATTTGTTAATTGACTTTTTTAAAGAAGCTATTACTGATCCAAACACCGATTTTAATATGACTATGTAAAGCAAGACGACTCTCCGTTTGAGAGTCGCCTTTTATTTGTCTTCTGCGATGCAATTTTTGCGTCGTTATAGGCAGAAATCGTTAGTTATTCCGTTTAGCATTGAGGTATCTTTCTTTACGTAGTACATCTCAGTTACTTGTGTCGTGGAGTGTCCGAGTAGGTCGGATACTTGCTTGACTGTAAGTGACTTGATTGTTCCATCGGGTTGTTTTACTCCGTTTACAAGGTTAGTTGCGAAGGTATGGCGGAGGGAGTGTAGTCCTTTACTCTCTATTCCAGCGCCTTCAAGCAATCGGTGGTATCTTCTTCTGAATATGTCGGGTTTGGTGTAGTTTCCATTCTCATCGCAGATTAGAGGACTATCCTCTCCGAAGTAGAACTCTTTTCTCAGTTCCTCTATCATTTCTATTGCCGTATCATTCAGTGGTATATCTCTCTTACTTGTCGTACTTTTCAACTTACCTACCTTGACCTCTGTAGAGCCGTCAAAACGCTTCACGCCGTCTCTTTTGTTTATGACCTTCGCTCCCCTTTGCACGTGCATAACTCGTCTCTCAAGGTCTATATCGCTGTTCAGAACGCCCAGCATTTCGCCCGCTCGCAACCCTGTGTTTAGCATAAGGATATACGCACCTGCTTGGCGGTATAGTTTCTTGCCTGTCTTGTACTGTTTATTTGCTTCTGTCTTTAATCTTTCAATTTCCTCTGCCGTGAATACTGTAACTGTTTCGCTTGTCGGCAAGTCCTCTTTTTCTTGAATTGCATAAAAGTTGCTCTTTTTTATCATTGGGGCAGCATTCATTGGGTTTCTCGTAATTAACTCTTCTTGTGTCAGATGCTTGAAGTAGTCTCCGAGGATAATGTGTACCTTTTTCACTGTCGTATAAGCATACCCCTCATTCATCCAATGATTGAGGACTTTTTTGATGTCGGCTGCTGTGATGTTGCCGACGATTTTGTTGCCTATCAAGGGGTATATTTGGTTCTCTGCGGTACATTCGTATCTGTCGTATGTTGTTCTTTCTACCGATGGGAATTTGAAGACCTGAAGCCAATTTGTCATGCTCTCTTTGAGGGTTTTGTTGGATTCTATTGAGGTCTCTATTTCATTGTTGAAGTTCTCAATATATGCGGTCATTTTCTTATTGACCTCTTGTTTAGTCGTTCCAGAGAAGCTCTTTCTTTTCCTCTCTCCGCTTTCGTCCATATACCATACTGTTCCACCCCATCGACCGTCTGTTCGCTTGAATGCGTTTCCGTTTGTTAATAGCTTTTTTGTTACCATATATTTCTCCTTTCTTTTTACTAACAACAATACCACAAAGATTGGTATATATCCAGCGGTATCGTTGAGAATTATCAATTTGTTATCATTTGAGGATAATAAGAAAAAGGCGCCAAGGGCAGACCTTGTCTATCCCTTGATACGCCTTTTGTTTTGAGGTGTTTGTGCCCGAATTTTCTTCAGATTGGCGCCAGCAGACACCTTTTGTTTGTTTTGTGACCTATACACCGCTTTTTGAAAAGCCATTGAAACGCCTAGGCTTTTACCTTTCGCTCGGCGTTGCCGTGCGATGTGTGACGCCGTGAATGAGACACGGCTTTATCCTGCTATAATATAAACCGTAGGTATTTTGCCGTTAAAATTGCATAATAGGTGAATATCTATGCAGAAAGCACTGACCTTCTATTCTCCGTGAAAACATAGTTTTTCTGCAAGCAGTTTGATCGGCTTTCTGCTATTTTCAGATATCTCTTCCAAACTACTTTTGGATGTGATATAATACCCCTAACGGACAGGGGCTACTCTTCTATTATCCTTGTGACTTTCTGTTCACTGTTAGCAGTTTGAGGCCTCTGCCTTATGGGCTTTCATTTATTGGCCGGATGTCGAAGCTACACGCTTTCTTCTAATTTCCCAGCAGGTTGTGATCCATAAGGATGTGAGGATGCTGTCCGAATTCTTGAAAGGAAGGAATACCTTAATGTTTATTGTTGGTGTAGATATTGCCAAGCGCAGTCATGAAGCAATTATTATTGACCGCGAAGGCAACATCGTCAAAAAAGCATTCAACTTCAAAAACGATGCTGTTGGATTTTCAAAGTTAAAAGCAACTTTACAATCCGTAAGCAAAGAGCCTTCGGATTTCATCATCGGTATGGAATCCACCAGCCACTATTGGCTTGCACTTTATTCCGCGTTGAAGCGTGAAGGATATCCCGTTCACGTTCTTAATCCCATCCAATCTAACGCTCTGCGCGGAATGTATATCCGCCAAGTAAAGAGCGATGAGCATGACTCATTCATAATAGCCGAGGTTATCCGTTTCGGCAGATATACCGAAGGCGGTATGCCTCCATCTGTCGTTTACGAGTTAAGAGAACTTTGCCGTGCCCGAACCTTCATTGTGGATATGACTGCTGACTTAAAACACAAGGTAATTGCCTTATTAGATCAAGCATTTCCTGAATATGAAACCATTTTCACAGATGTATTCGGTCTTACATCCTCAGAACTTTTACGCACTGCATCTACGCCTGATGAGATTCTTAACATCGACACGGAGAAGCTTACTCAACTCATAGAGATTCCAAGCCGTAAGCGTTTCGGAACAGCAAAGGCTGAGGAAATAAAAGCGCTTGCTCAAAATTCATTCGGTATTATTCTTGAACACAATACTATGGGGATTTTAATTAAGCAACACATGGAACATATTCGCTTCTCCGAGCAACAGGTTGCCGAGATTGATTCCAAGATTGCTGAATTGTTTTCTCAATTCGACACATACATAACCACCATTCCTGGCATTGGTCCGACATTAGGTGCTACCATATTCAGCGAGATCGGAGACATCTCCAGATTTGACTCTGCCGCCAAACTCGCCGCATTTGCCGGAATCGATCCTACGGTGACTCAATCCGGTGAATTTGTTGGAACACATAACCATATGTCCAAACGCGGCTCTCCATATTTACGCAGAGCTATTTGGCAGGCTTCTACAGCTGCCGCTACCTTTGATCCTCATATGAAAGCATTTTTCCAAAAGAAACGTGCGGAGGGTAAGCCTTATATGAACGCCATCGGACACGTCACAAGAAAAATGACTAACATCATATTCGCCGTTCTCCGTGATAACAAACCTTATTACAATCCTGATGAACTGTAATTTGTAAGTCTGAACTTCATAATTTTTCTTAAGCCCTTAATTGCGTTTTCAGCGAATTTTGAAGCAGCTGTCAAGGGCGGGCGAAGCACGCTCGTTTTACCCTTGACTGGTGCTTTAAAATTTGCATATTATTCATTGGGCTTAAGAAAAATTTTTCAAAAACCTATTGACAATTTTATAGCCGGCTGCTCAAAAATAGGGGCTTAAAAAGCACCTATTGTGTGTGGTACACGGTTCACTTACTGTTGCGTTCACCGTGCTACTCTGTAGAACAGCATGGGTAGACCATATATGCCTACCCCCTGTTGACACCAAGCTGAAAGCCCTTGATTTTCCTTGACTTTTTCAGCTCTAAATGTTAACACTCGAGCTGTTTATCTCTCCTTTCTTTTAATCCGTTATTTTTTCAAAAATTCATACCCTTTGGCATCAAAAACTTGTTTTACTCTATTCCTATCATATACCCAAAGATACGAAATGAACGGTATATCACAAAAAGCCTTGATTTATCTACGCTTTTTCATTGTTTATCCCAATGGCAAAAAAAGAAAACTGTAAATATGAGTTTGAAAATTGCAAATCTGTGCAAGTTTTTTTGGGAAACTACTTTTATCCGAGAGCCTTTTTCTTTGACTTCTGCGATGTAGCTTCTGATATACCTTAGCCTTCGCGAATACCAAGAGGGGAAGTGTTTGCGAAAATGTTGCGATTTATACTTCAAAAATGCAATGTGCTTGATAAGTTTTTATTTTTCTTTAAATGTATGTCTATATTGCAGAGGTGTCATTCCCATATGCCTAAAAAATATTCTGTGAAAGGTATTGATTGCAGAAAAACCGCTTTCCATTGCAACGGTTGTTATGCTTTTTTGCGGTTGTTGTGAAAGTAGCTTTTTGGCGTGTTCGATACGATAAAATGCCAGTAGCTGTGAGTAATGTACTCCCGTTAAGGAATGTAGGGCATGTGACAGATATTTTTCGTTGTACCCAAATAATTTGGCAAGCTGACAAAGCTTGATCTCCTCCGTATAATGAGTAGACAGATAGGTTATAACCTTTTGAAACAGAACTCCATCCATACAGTTGGATTCTTCAAATTGAGAATTTTCAATTACCTTTGCGGCAATCAGATTCAAAATTCCGCAGACCTTCAGGCGTTGATCTTTTTTCAATAAATATAAGCCTTCCAGGGTAGAGGATAATTCATCCGCGGGGATTGCCGAAACGACCAATCTTTTTCCTTCGGTTGTGGAGAAAAACAAGGGGATAAAATCGTTTGAAAACACAGCACAGACAAGCTCTGCATTTTGAAACGCGTATTGGTGAACGTAATTTGGCGGAATCCAGATGAATTCATTAGACTTTAGCCTAATATTTCGTCCGTTTATCAAAATATCCCCCTCGCCGCTTTTGCAATAAAGGATCTCACTGTATTCGTGGAGATGCAGCTCTACCCACCAATTCTTATGAAATCTGCTTCGAAAGTCAAGGTTTCCGTTAAAATTTTCGTTATGATATTTCATATGCACCACCTAACCTTTTGGAATAATTTTATCATGTTTTGGCTTGTTTGTCAACTCTTAAGGATATATAATATTAATATATGCTTGCATATATTAACGAAAAATAATTTACGAAAAGGAGAACCGATTATGAGATGGAGTAAAGAGAAGGCTTGGGAATGGTACAATGCTCGCCCGTGGATGCGCGGATGCAACTATATGAGCGCTGATTGTGCTAACCGTGTAGACCAGTGGCAGGAGCTTGGATTTGAAGAGCGCTTCAAAACCACCGAGGAAGAGCTTAAGCTGATGCAAGAGACCGGCTTTAATACCGTTCGTCTTATCATTGAATACGTTGTATGGAAGGAAGAGCATGACGGATTTATGGAGCGTTTTGACCGCTATCTATCGCTTTGCGCGAAATACGGTATTTCTTGTATGATAGTTCTTGCAAACGACTGTATGCCGCATAAAACATAGCTTTGGAAAATGCCCTATATCGGCGAGCAACAGTACGATTGGGGATATCACGGAGGCAAAAAGCATTCTCAGCACGGACTGCATTCATGTCCTGCTCCGCATTTTTATCTTGATGAAGAAGAATCTCGTGAAGATTATTTCAAAATGGTTAAGGAGATAGTTACCAAATATAAAGACGACGAACGTATCTGCATTTGGGACGTTTACAATGAGCCCGGAAACAGCAACAGATTGCCTCTGGCACTTCCATTGCTCGAAAGAATGTTTGAGACAGTACGCGCTTGTAACCCCTCCCAGCCTTTAACGGCAGGACTTTACAGATTACACGGAAACGAAGATATCCCCTTAGATAGCGTAGTGCAATATGCGCTTGATAATTCCGACATAATTTCCTATCATTTTTACTATGATTACAAGGAGCATATAAAGATAATTCACCGTCTGAAAAAGCTCGGACGTCCGATACTCAATACCGAGTGGTTAGGGCGCTGTCTCGGAAATGATATCTTCTCTTTATTCCCTCTCTTTTATCTTGAAAAAATAGGCTGCTATAACTGGGGTTTCGTTGCAGGCAAGTATCAGACATATGAGCCATGGGAGTCTACTTGGCAAAAATATGAAAGCGAAAAAAATACAAACGTTGATTTTACAAAGTGGTTCCACGATCTCTACCGTCCCAACCATCGCCCCTATGATCCTAAAGAGATCAAGTTGATCAAGGAATTTTGCGAATTGGCAGATGCAGAATATGAGGCGTCAAAAAATGAAACGATCGATCAAGCTTGCGAGTGATGATTGGAGTGCTGTCATCGATCTGCTCCATGGGGCAAACTGCATTTCCCTGCGAAATAAAAAATATCACGCGGCGTTGCTCCGCGAGCCTCCCGAAAATATAAAGCTTGACAATCCGTATCTTTACGGAATGCCGATCCTATTCCCTGTCAACCGAATCGAAAACGGCATATTTGAGTTTGAGGGCAGACATTACGTGTTTCCAATCAATGAACCTTCAACATGCTGTCATCTGCACGGTGAACTTCACAGAACGAAATTTGAACCAATCGGGATTTGTAAAAACAAGGTTAAATGCCGCTACGTTGCAACGTCAGAATCACCGTATCTCACTTTTCCTCACGAGTTTGAGATCGTGATGGAATACGAATTGAAAGACGATAGCTTTTACCACACGGTAACGGTCACCAACCTGTCAAAGTACAATATGCCACTGTTTCTCGGATTTCACACAACGTTCAATACTCTTTTTACCAATAACAGCCGCCCTGAAAATATTCGCGTTTTTGCCGATATATCCGAGGAATATGAGCGCAATATGGAGATAAATTACCTTCCTACCGGCATAAAGCCCGAATTCGATGCTACGTCGGCTTCATTATCTGAGGGCACATACAAGCCCTTTGAGGAAAAGACAAGCCGCCACTACAGAGGGCAAGGTAAAATGTCGCTTACAGATGTGAAAAGCGGATTGCGTATGATTTATGAAAACGATGTAAAATACGGATTCCGTCTTATCTACAACGGTGGCAGTGACGGATATATCTGTCTTGAACCGCAGACATGTCTTGCTAACTGTCAAAATTCTCCCTTTTCAAGAGAAGAAGCAGGTTTTGACTTTTTACATGCAGATGAGAGCAAG
>JAZNEM010000176.1:0-5984 GCA_045588595.1 Eubacteriales bacterium | reverse complement strand
CATTTACGAATCGCCTGTCAAACGTTTAATTTAACCTAACGTAACGGACAGTCGAGGACGCCTGTCCCTACAGAGTTAAATCAAATTTAATCGTTTTTTCTTCGCCTTACGGCGAGGTATAGGCAAACGATTTTCTCAAACCTTGTAGGGACAGGCGTCCTCGACTGTCCGTTACGTTAGGTTAAATTAAACGTTTGACAGGCGATTCGTAAATGCACCTATAGGTATGTTAACATTTATTTCTTATTTTCCTTAATAAGCAACCTTATCGCCTCGATTGCTATGCGTATCGCGGAATCGGTGTCGTGGCTCTCCTCGGCGTTTGTGTCGAGTCCCGCGTTTGCGCGTTCCTGATTCCAAACGGTATGAAATACCGCGCCGCATTTTGCGTCAAGTGCCGCTCCGACCGTGAAGAGCGTTGCCGCCTCCATCTCGCTTGCGAGAACGTGAAGCCTTTTCCACGCCTCCCATTTTCCGAGAAGCTCAGAGGAAACGGGCATACGCGCGGGTGAATGCTGACCGTAAAATGAATCCTTGCTCTGCGCCACTCCCGTGTGGTAGGGGATATTTAGGTTTTGCGCGGCTCTGACGAGCGCAAAAAGGACGTTCGTATCGGGAACGGCGGGGAACTCTATCGGCGCGTATTCGCGTGAAGTTCCGTCCTGACGGACTGCTCCCGAGGCGATAACGGCATCTCCCGCGCGAACGCGAGTGTCTATGCCTCCGCAAGTGCCTATGCGGATAAAGGTGTGCGCTCCGCAGGCAAAAAGCTCCTCTACGGCAATAGCGGTGGACGGGCCGCCTATACCCGTTGAGCAAACGGTGACGAGCTCACCGCAAAGCTTTCCGCAGAAGATATTGTATTCGCGGTTAGTAACGAGGTGATACGGCTCTTCAAGATACGCGGCTATCTTTTCGCATCTTGCGGGGTCACCCGGCAGAATGCAGTAGCCTCCTATCTCTCCGCGCGCGGCGGCTATGTGATATTGCTTTTCGTTTTCGTAGAACATAACTTCTCCAATATTAATTATTTTTATTGATTTCAAGATGTTTCAATATATCTTCGCAAACCGAATTAAAATTTTTATTTATATCTTCATTTGTATATCTTAAAACCACAATTCCTAATTTGCGAAGCTCCTTGTCTCTTTGATCGTCAGCTTGTTTGTTCTTTATCATTTCATGTTGAGGACCGTCAAGTTCTATTACTATTCTTTTTTGGGAAATAAAGAAATCAACAATATAATTTCCTATGTTTTTTTGTCTGTTAACGGTAATAGGTAATTCCTTTAAAAAATCATACCATAGATGTTTTTCTTCGGGTGTCATATTCTTTCTTAATGTTTTTGCATTTGGAACTAATTTTTTATTATAATTATAAAGCATGATTGTATTGAAAGCTCCTGTTTTTTCGCCGTTTTGAATATATTAAGCCTTGATCTCCTCATCCGTCACTCGTAAACTCGTGCCACCTTCTCCGCTGGAGAAGGCTTTGGGTAAGTGCGAACAACGGTATTTTGTTGTTGTGTTAGATCGAATGTATTTAGTATATGCAAACCATTGTGGCGAGAGGTAAGAGAACGGTTTTCTCCATAGCCTTCTCCAGCGGAGAAGGTGGCAAAACGGGCGGACGCAACGACCGTTTTGACGGATGAGGAGAGCAAATTATTGACAAATATAATTTTATCAACCAAAAGTAATTGAATAGCGGACGGTTTTGGAGCTTCCCGCGGGGATACGGAACATATCGCTCTTTGTGGCAAGGTCGTCTATCTTACCGTCAAACGAGGGCAGTCCGCACCACGGCTCGATGCAAACGTAAGGAGCGTCAGACTGCGGCTTATGCCAGATGCCGAGATACGACATATCCGCGTATTCAAGGCGAACGAATCTCTCCGATTTATCGCTCTTGAGCGTTACGGCTTTCGCCATATTGCTCATAAATATCGAGTCGATATCGAAAAGGCTGTGCTTTAGCGCAAGCTTTTTGGAGTCCTCAAGATAAAGCGCGCGCTTTAATCCCGTATTGAAACCGCCGTTGGAATGAATAAGCTTATCGGGATAACATTCCTCGCTGAATTCGAGATACCAATCGTCAAAATTGCCGTTGTCGAGCGGAACGTTGAAGCCCGGATGCGCGCCAACGGTGGCGGGGAGTATTTCCTTGCCAGTGTTTTTTATAACGTGAGTGCACTCTATTTTCGCACCGTCGAGCGTATAAGTTACTGCAAATTCGAAGTCAAAGGGGTATTGCGAAAGAGTCTGTTCGTTCTGTGTGAGCACAAAGGTCACGCTCTTTTCGTCGGCATGCGCTACCTCAAACTCGGAGTGCCGCGCAAAGCCGTGATTTCCCATTGAGTATTCCTTTCCAGCGTAGGTGTACTTCCCCTGATAAAATCTTCCGCATACAGGAAAGGGAATGGGAGTTTGACTAGCCCAATATTTTTTATCTCCCTGCCATATGTATTCGCAGCCGCCTGCACATTTGACAGAGGTTATCTCTGCGCCAAAGCTTGAAAGTGTAACGGTAATTTGGTCGTTTTTGAGTATGTAGTTCATGTTATTTCTCCTTTTGGTATTTTGTTCTATAATTATTATATCATATATTTTTCCGATTGCAAGGTATAGCGAAAATAATTTTGATAATAATATTTTTGAGGACGCGAAAGACTCGGGGACGCGTTCGACCCTTTTTTGAAAGAAAGGGGCGAGCCCCAAAGAACTTCCTAAAATAAATTTTGAAATAGCCATAATGTCTATGCAAAGCCATATTTTTGAAAGTTTTTGAAGGGAGTTTGAGGGAAACTGTGAGTAAATCTTAAAAGATTAACTCTCCAAAAAGTTTCCCTCATCGCGTCCCCGCGTCCTTCGCGTCCCCCGATAAACCGCAATTTGTTTGTTTTTATCAGATTATTTCAAATTCATAAAGAGAGGATCTTACCTATGCAAAACAAGATATTACGTTTTGATTCGGCGGCTATCGTATCATCGGGCAGCGCGGTTGGAAAAAAGGAGGCAGACGGACCTATCGGCGACTGCTTTGACCTGCACGATATGACAGATAGATTTGGAAAAAACACTTGGGAAAAGAGCGAGAGCGAGATGCAGCGACTTGCGCTGAACGTGGCGCTCTCAAAGATAGGCGCGTCCGAAAAAGACGTCGACGCGCTTTTTGCGGGTGACCTTTTAAATCAATGTGTTGGCTCGTCATACGGTCTTCTTGACTTTGATATACCATATTTTGGACTTTACGGTGCGTGCTCGACCGCTATTGAGGGACTCATGCTTTCGGCAATGATGTGCAATGCGAGATATTTTGAGACCTGTGCCGCTGTGACCTCGTCGCATTATTGCTCTGCAGAGCGGCAATACCGCACGCCTATCGAATACGGTGCGCAGAGAACTCCCACGGCGCAATGGACGGTCACGGGCGCGGGAGCGTTTATTGTAAAGCGCGAGGGAGAGGTAAGGATAACCGAAGCTCTTCCGGGGATCGCCTTAGAAAAGGGAATAAACGACCCTTCAAACATGGGCGCGGCTATGGCGCCAGCGGCAGCGGACACGCTTTTGCGGTATTTTAAGAACTCGGACGCATCTCCCTCGGATTTTGACATGATAGTTACGGGAGACCTTGGGCACGAGGGCGGAGATATCCTTTGCGAGCTTCTTTTGGCGCAAGGGCTTGACATCAGCTCGCGATACAACGATTGCGGAATTATTATTTACGACAAAAGATCGCAGGATACCCATGCGGGTGGGTCGGGTTGCGGCTGCTCTGCCGTCGTGCTTGCCTCCTATCTTTTGCCGAGGCTTAAAAGCGGTGCGCTTCGAGATATTCTTATTGTAGGAACGGGTGCTATGATGAGTCCCTCAAGTATTCAGCAGGGGGAGGCTATACCTGCCGTTGCGCATCTTTTGCGTATTTCGGGAGCTAAAAAAGGAGAGTAAAATGCAAATTTTGATGGATATTATTATCGCGTTTGCCGTGGGCGGAGCTTTTTGCGTTGTGGCGCAAGCTTTGCTCGATAAAACGATGCTATCACCCGCGCGTATTCTTGTGGGTTACGTCGTTGCGGGCGTCTTTCTCGGCGCGGTCGGACTCTACGCGCCTCTTGCCGAGTTTGCGGGCGCGGGTGCAACGACTCCTCTTACGGGTTTTGGATTCCTTATCGCAAAGGGCGTTAAAAAAGCCGTCGATGAGCGCGGTCTTATAGGTGTCCTCGCAGGTCCTCTTACCGCTGCTGCGATCGGTACGTCCGCTGCCCTGTGCTTTGGTTTTCTCGCCGCTCTTTTCTCAAAGGGTAAGCCGAAATAAAGGATGCGTTTGTTTTTTTGACAGTCGAGGACGCCTGTCCCTACAAGGTATGGAGAAAATCGTTTGTATAGCCTTCGCCGTAAGGCGACGGAGAAACGATTAGCTTTACTTTTACTCTGTAGAGACAGGCGTCCTCGACTGTCCGTTTTATTCATTAAACTCGTGAGATAATGAGTTCAAGATTGCCTTCAAGGGTAACGTCTCCCAAATTTGCGGGTAGAAAATAGCTATCACCGCGAGAGATGGGGTAATTGATCCCGTCAAATGAAAGAGAGCCTTCACCGCCGACACAAAGGAGGTGAGCGAAGCTATCTTTATCTACTGTCAAGGTCGAATCAGAAGAAACGTTTTTCTTTATGACAGAGAAATACTTACTGTTTGCGAGAAGCGTTCCGTCGGAGGAAGTTTGACCGCGCTCAAAGGCAACTGAATTGCGCTCCGCATCGCTCCAAGGGCGAGTAACATCGAGAGCCTTTTCGACGTGCAGAGGTCGTTTTTTGCCGTCCGCGCCGACTCTGTCGTAGTCGAAAACCCTATAAGTAAGGTCGGAATTTTGCTGTATCTCGGCAATGAGAACGCCCGCGCCTATTGCGTGAACAAGACCCGCGGGGATAAAGAAGCTATCGCCCTTTTTAACGGGTACAGTTTTGAGGACATCGCTCGTCTTACCCTCCATAACTGCCGTTTTAAAGTCATCTACCGAAACTCCGTCACGAAGTCCGCAGATTATACAGGCATCCTCTTCGGCATCCGCGATATACCACATTTCAGTTTTGCCGACATCATTTTCGACCTCTTTTGCGTATATATCATCGGGATGGACTTGAACGGAAAGCCGGTCATTCGCATCGATAAATTTAACGAGAAGAGGGAAAGGCGCGTCGAGTGAATAGGAGTTCGAAACGCACTTCGCACCGCAAAGAGAGATATAATCGCGAAGTGTCATACCCTTTGCCGTGCCGTTTTGAATCACTGACATTTCTTTGTCTCTTACCGACAGCTCCCACGTTTCCGCGATAGAGTCGCCATCGGTCTGCTTGTTCCATTCGGTCAAAAGCTTTTTACCGCCCCAGAGGGCATTTTTTGATATATGCGAGAGTTTTAAAGGATAGAGTTTCATTTTTTTAGTTTATGCCTTTCTTTGAATTAAAAACCGCTCGGTTTTTTTGGTTTTTTCGGTTTTATTATATCATTTTTTCCCCTTTATGTCAATATAACATCTATTAATTTGAGACAGAATGAGACGGTTTGGAATTGTTTGGAACGGTGAAAAATGATATAATATAGTAAAATATGAAGCGTTGGTCGGCGACTGGTGAAAATGTATAAAAATGTGTGCGGAATATCTGTTTTTGCGAAAAAAACCGAACGGTTTTTTTGGAAACCCAAAAAAGCCGATAAGGATAAGGATAGGGATAATGATAAGGATAGGGATAAGGAAATAGGCAAAAAACTGCGCATATCTCCGAATTTGCTTTTTAGCTCCGCGCCCTCCCTTGCTCCGCAAAAAAGATCTTTTATTTTTGGTTTTAAATTAAAAATCCCGACCCTCAAAAGAGAGTCGGGAGATTGAATGTTTTGGACTTCAAATTTTGATTTATCGGGGGGATGCGATGTCGCTTTTTGAAAAAAGCTCCGCAAAAACTTTCCTGAAAAGAATTTACTGTGT
>JAZNEM010000175.1:0-11947 GCA_045588595.1 Eubacteriales bacterium | reverse complement strand
AGCGCAGATGCAACAAATCGGTTTTGCGTAGCAAATTTGCGGGACGCAACCGCAAAAGATTTGTTGACGGAGGTGAGAGTTAATCGTGATTAACTCTCACCGACAAACCGCAATTTGTTTAAATCAGATCATGCAACAAAGTCAAAAAGACCTCCCTTTTAAGAGAGGTCTTAAATATTTTTAGAGCTTTGAATGTAGCTTTTTGAGCGGGCTCGTTTCGAGCTCTTTTTCCTTTTTTGCCTTTTTGACAAAGATCACCAAAAATATCAACTGGCATGACATGGTCAAAAACCAGCTTATAGGATACGAGTAATATATTATCTCAGAGGTGTGAACGAATTTGAAGACGGTAGATATCCAAAGAACACGGATACCGCACGCGCCGATCAGAGACACCACCATTGCGGTCACAGATTTTCCCATAGCGCGTATCGCGCCGCTGAATATCTCCATAAAACCGCACAGGAAATACGTGGGAACAACTATCTTAAGACTGTTGAACGCCTCTTTAAGCACCACCTCATTATCGGGTGCGTAAAGACCTACGAGCTGTCGGTTAAATCCGAGAATGACCGCAGTATAAGCCATTCCAAGCACAAACACGACAGCCGAGCTGTACGCTACGATAGTCTTTATCCTTGAATACGCTTTAGCGCCGACCGCCTGACCTACAAAGGTTATCGATACGTGATATAGCGCATTGAGGGTTATATATACAAATCCCTCAAGATTTGCCGCCGCGGCTCTCCCCGCAACAACGGTATCGCCAAGGCTATTGACCGCAGACTGTATCATAACGTTTCCGACAGCAAACAAGCAGCTCTGCATTCCAGAAGGTACGCCTATGTAAAGTATCTTCTTTAATTTTGGTATATCGAGGCAGATATCTTTAAACGAAAAGCGTAGATATCCCTTTGAACGCATCATAAATACGAGCGCCATTATCGCAGAGAGATATTGAGACGTTATAGTTGCGATAGCTACACCCGCGACTCCCATATGAAACGCAGAAATAAGTATGAAATTAAGTCCTACGTTTACAAGTCCCGAGATCGAGAGGAATATAAGCGGACGCTTTGCGTCTCCCGACGAGCGAAGCATTGATGCGGCGTAGTTATACACCATTGACGCAGGAAGTCCCAAGAAAATTATACGAATATAAACGGTTGCCTGCCCTATTACATTTTCAGGGTTATCCATCATACGAAGAAGGTCGGGGGCAAAAATAAATCCGACGATACTGACCGCAACGCCCAAAACGAACGCCATCGGTATAGCCGTATGCACAACGCGCTTTACTTCGCCGTACTGTTTAGCTCCTATAAGGTGCGCAACGCTGACTCCCGCACCCACGGAAAGCCCCATAAAAAGTCCGACGATAAGGTTTGTCAGTGAACCCGTAGAACCTACTGCCGCAAGAGCCATCTCGCCCTCAAACATACCCACGACGATAAGGTCCGCAGCATTGTAAAATTGTTGCAAAAGTCCCGTGAGTATCAAGGGGATAGCAAAAATTATGATTTTCTTGAGCAACGGTCCTTCGGTTATATTAAGATCCTTCGTTTTTGACGCAGACATTACACGCCCTCACTTTCAAAGCTCCTCATTTCGAAGATATTCTTCTTGGGTAGTTATACCACACAAAAAGAAGAATGTCAATAGATTTTTGAAAACTATTTTTGTTTTTATTTGATCTCCTTTCAATAAGTGCTAATATCTTCAAAATGCTTGACACCAGAGACTCTATATGATAGAATATTATGGTAATAACTAAAACAAACATACAGAGGATATTTATGAAAAAATACGATCTTGCGGGTATGTGGCATCTATCCGGCAACGGTTATGAATGTGACGGTAAAATACCGGGTTCACTTTATTCTATATTAATGGAAAACGGACTTATGGATGATCCGTTTTATCGAGACAATGAAGTAAAAGCACTTGCTCTTTCGGAACATGAATATGAGTTTTCACGATCTTTTGAATATAAAAAATCAGTAATTAAATTAAGATCTATATACGATATAAGATAAAACCACGGTGGACAGTTTTGGACTTTCTGAACTGTCCACTGTCTTATTATAGAAAAGTTGTTTTTTATTTTTCTTTTATTCCCTTGCGTGATTGACAAAGCGTATCTTATATGATATAATAAAGTGTTAAAGTTTATGTTTATATTTGAAAGGATTTTTTAAAATGTGCGCACAGCTTCTTTCTACACAGCCCTACAAGGGAACTCGTGATTTTTATCCTAACGATATGCGTCTCCGCAATTGGTTCTTCGGCGTTATCCGTAACGTCCTTGAGACCTCGGCGTTCGAAGAATACAACGGTCCTATGCTCGAATCTCTCGCGCTTTACGCCGCAAAAAGCGGTGAGGAGCTTGCTGGTGAGCAGACCTACAATTTCTTTGACAAGGGCAATCGCCACATGGCTATACGCCCCGAAATGACTCCCACCGTCGCGCGTATGGTCGCGGCTAAAATGGGTGAGCTCAACTTCCCTCTCCGTTGGTTCTCTTTCCCGAACATGTACCGTTGTGAGAATCCTCAGCGCGGTCGCTTGCGTGAGTTCTGGCAGGTAAACGTTGACGTTTTCGGCTGCGATACTTATGAAGCCGACCTTGAATGTATCGTCAGCGCTATCCGTCTGCTTCGAGCGTTCGGTGCGGACTCCTCTATGTTCACCGTTCATATAAGCAACCGCCGTTTCTTCAACGACGTTGTTTCGACTATCGCAAACACAGACATGGAAGGCTGCCGCAAGATATCCAAGGTCATAGACAAGCGCAAAAAGATTCCGCGCGAGGTCTATGAACAGGAGCTCATGAAGCTCGGAATGAATGATGAGCAGATATCAAAGCTTGATTCTCTTTATTCCGCAACCGTTGAAGAGGCTACCGCCCTCTGTCCCGATTCTGTTGGCTCTCAAGAGCTTTTGCATCTCTTTGATATGCTTGCACGCATTGGTCTTGCCGATTTCTGCGCGTTTGACTTTGGTATAATCCGTGGTCTTGACTACTACACGGGCACTGTTTTCGAGGTATTCGACAACGCGCCCGAGAACAACCGCGCAATGTTCGGCGGCGGAAGATATGACAACCTCGTCGGTCTTTTCGTAAACAACGCAAAAATTTCGGGTGTCGGCTACGGTATGGGCGACGTTACTCTTGAAAACTTCCTTTCAACTCACGGTCTTATTCCCGAGACGCTTTCCGAAAGAAAGGTTCTCATCACTCGCTTCTCCGACGTTTCCTACGAACACTACATGGCTCTCTCGGACAAGCTATACAATGCCGGAATCACTTCGTCCATCTATCTTGCGACGAAGAAATTCGGCAAGCAGATAGACTACGCGGTCAAGGAAAATTACAGCCACGTTATTATCATGGGTGCTTCCGAACTTGAAGCAGGCACTGTCAAGATAAAGGATCTCGCATCTCGCGAGGAATCTACCGTTGCGTTTGATGCTTTAGAGGAATACTTCAAGGTCTGAACTTCTTTTGAAAGGAGATAATTCAATGATATATATGTTTCTTGCTGACGGTATGGAGGAAATAGAAGCCCTCTGCCCTCTTGATATCATGCGCCGCGCGGGACTTTCGGTCACTACCGTCGGAATCGGAGGTCACGATATAACGGGTGCGCACGGCATTACTGTAAAAGCCGATATTGTTGATTCCGAGCTTACCGAGCTTGATGCGGAACTTATATTCCTCCCAGGAGGTATGCCGGGAACACTCAACCTTGCCGCATCTGATACAGTGAAAAAAGCTATTGAAACGGCTTTGAAGAATAGTTCCTATATTGCGGCTATCTGTGCCGCCCCCTCTATCCTTGGCGATATGGGAATCCTTCACGGCAAGGAGGCGATCTGTTACCCTGGGTTTGAAGACAGACTTGTGGGCGCAAAGATATCCGACAAGCGCGTAGTTCTTGATGGAAAGGTGATCACTGCCGCGGGAATGGGCGTTGCTCTCGACATGGGATTTAAGATCGTTGAAATCTTCTGTGGTGAAAAAGCGGCAAATGACCTGCGCCATGCTGTTATAGCTGACTGACGTGAATATTTCCGATTTTTTACTTGAAAAACACAAGATACGCGCGTATTACAAAAAATCACGCGCTGCTCTTTCTGCAGAAGTACGCAAGATGCTTGACGTTACTATCTGTGCAAATCTATCCGAGCTTCCTATCATAAAAAACACGGACACCGTTCTTGTTTTTTATCCCGTAAAAAACGAGCCCGATATTCGTCCGTTTATTAAAAATCTTTATGCGATGGGAAAGCGAGTTGCTTTTCCTGTAAGCAACAGCGACGACTGCACCTTAACTTTTAAATATGTTTGCGACCTTGACGATATGGTAAACGGAGCTTACAACATTCCCGAGCCATCGGCAGACGCGATCATCGCAAAGGATCTTTCAAACTGCGTTTGTATCGTTCCCGCACTCGTTTTCGACCGATACGGCTACCGCATAGGTTACGGCAAAGGCTATTATGACCGCTTTTTAAAGGATTTTCAAGGAAGCTCAATAGGAATTGCCTACGGAGATTTCGTTGTAGACACCTTACCCTACGAGCCTACCGATATGACTGTCGATATGATAATTACGGAAAGGGGGATAATTCTTCCCAATGAAAAAGAATAATTCCCAAACGGCAAAAGCCAGCAAAACTCATAAAAAAAGCCGCACTGTCTTTATCCAACCGACTTCTCTTGTTCTTTCGACCTATGTGCTTCTGTTGCTTTCCAAGATAATCGACCTTACTCTTATCAACCGAGAAAATGAGTATTACAGTATCGTTATTCTTCAAATGATGGTGTTTTTGCTTCCGGGTGCTATATGGTGTAAATTCAGCGGAGAAAAATACGTAAAAAATTTGCGTTTACGACTTTTTGGCGCAAATTCTATCGTTCTGATCTTGGCTTCCTCGCTTTTGATGATATCGGGAAGTCTGTTGCTCGGCTTTCTTTTCGGAGGTCTTGAAAATCTTTCGCAAAATTTCTCGCTTTACGACACGTTTATCTCACGCGACAACGGAACAGTTCCCGTAAGACTCTATCTTTTAGTCGCGTACGCTGTTCTGCCCGCGATATGCGAGGAATTCGTTTTCAGAGGTATTCTCTGTCACGAATACGAGCGCGGAGGAGTTACGCGTGCTATCGTTCTAAGCTCTGTATTTTTCGCGCTTCTGCACTTTAATTTTGCGAATCTCCCCGTTTATCTTTTCTCAGGTGTCATCCTTTCGATGACGCTTTACGCTACGCGCTCCCTGTTTGGAGCTATGCTTGCACATTTTCTTTATAATATTTTCGGACTTTTCGGGCAACCCTATATGAGTACGCTATACAATATAACGAACTCAACGAAGCTTTTTATGTTTATCGTCGGTTTCGTTTTTATTGCATCGGCCGCTGTTTTCTGCGGAGAAGCGTCAAGGCTTTACAAAAATCACCTTTACCGCGGTCATTCGGCAGATTACAGACAACCCATCAATGACGAGCTTCCGAAAATCCGCGATTCATATCTCGAAGTTATCAAAGCTCCATCGGCTATCGCGTGCCTTGGCGTTTACATAATCGCGCTTATAATATCTTGGCTTTAAGCGGTTTATGATTTCAGCGGAGGTATGTGTTTTGAAAAAAGAAAACTCATTTTCCAATAAAAAAGCGGTCAGGCGTATTTTCAGCTCTATCTTCGTGATGGCGCTCACTGCCGCTTTTTTTGCTTGTCTTTTGATATCGGTCACAAATGACATCTACGCCTTTATAAAGTCTGATGGTGAAGTCATTCTGAACCTTTCCTCTCCGCTCTCGGTCACGGAACTCTCAAAGCTTCTGCATGATAACAAGGTCATTTCAAATCCTTATATCTTTAGCCTTTACGTTAAATCAAAAAACAAAACCGATATTATCGAAAGTTTTTTCGGTGAAGCAAAGCTTGATCGTTCGATGAGCTATCGTGAAATTTTGATTGCGATTCAAAACACGGAATAAATTTTTTCCAAATTCAACTTAACACGAATAAAAAGCTCCTTTTTGCTCAATGATGTGATTATATGACACGTCAATTTTTGCAAAAGGAGCTTTTTATGCGTAAAATTTTTATCATTCTTCTGACCGTTTGCTCGCTGTTTATTATGCTCGGATTTCTTCCCGTTCACGGTGAAGCCGAAATATATGAGAACGTACTACGGCTTCACGTTATAGCAAATTCAGACAGTGACGAAGACCAAGCGCTAAAATTAAAGGTGCGTGATGCCTTACTTGAGGGCTCGTCCGAGGTATTTCTGACCTGCAATGACAGATCAAGCGCAGCCGCTGCGGTGGAAGAAAACCGCGCTTTGCTTGAATCAATTGCGCAAAAAACCATTTTTGATGCGGGCTACGATTACCCCGTGGAAATAGAGCTTGGGGAGGAAAAATATCCCACGCGCTCGTACGGTGAGATATGCTTTCCCGCGGGAAATTATCTCTCTTTGCGTGTTATTATAGGTGATGGCAACGGGCAGAATTGGTGGTGCGTTCTCTTCCCTCCTATGTGCCTCTCCGCCGCCTCTGACAACGTCGAAACCATTCCTCTCGGGCTTACCGGCGAACAGTACAAGCTGATAACCGAAACCGATGAACCTAAATATACCGTAAGATTTAAAATTCTGGAAGTGTTTGGTGGATAAACGAGGATGCGCTTACTTTTCTTTCGCGAAAGAAAAGTAAGCAAACAATGGGTTATTTATAAATAACCGTTTGTGAAAATTAAATTTGTTTTTTAGGACAGTCGAGGACGCCTGTCCCTACAAGGTTTGAGAAGATCGTTTGTATATCACTCGCCGTAAGGCGACGGAAAAACGTTCAATTTTCATTTAACTCTGTAGGGACAGGCGTCCTCGACTGTCCGTTTCGTTTAATTAAAGTAAAACAAGATGGCTGCATATAAAACTTCTTTTTAGAAGTTCTTTGGGGCTCGACCCTTTCTTTCAAGAAAGGGTCGAACGCATCTTCCGCATCCCCGCGTCCTTCAAACTCTCTTTGAGAGGACTTCTTTTTCGTAATCAGCTATCTCGTTGTAGAAGCTTTCTCCTACGGCTACTCCGCAACGTGAGCAGTACTCATCCCAAACAGCCCCCCAAGGATAAGCTTTAAGCTCCTCATCGCGCATCATAAGCTCGGTATAATTACCTTCATTTTGAAGTGCCTTGAGCTTATCGTGAGGTGTAAGCATAGCGATAAGAAGTGCCTTACGGAAATTACGCAGACCGATAGTCCAAGCTGCAACTCTGTTTATACTTGCGTCGAAATAGTCAAGCGCGATAGCGATATCGTCTATTCTTCCGCTTGCGACTATTTCCTTAGCAATTTCCTTCGTTTCGTCGTCAAGTCTTATTACGTGGTCACTATCCCAACGTACAGAACGGGTAACGTGGAGCGCGAGTTTCTTTGAGAACAGAAGCATCGATGATATCTTATCCGAAACGACCTCGGTAGGATGATAGTGTCCGTTATCCATAAGCGGTACTATTCCTCGGCTCAAAACGTATCCGAGTCCGAATTCCGCAGAGCCTACGGTATAAGACTCAAGACCGATGCCGAAAACTTTTGATTCAAGGCAAACGAGCACCTTTTCTCTGTCGTATCCGATATCGAGTATCTCGTCAAGCGATCTTGCAAATCTAGCTCTGGGCGAGTATCTGTCCGCGGGTATATCCTTATATCCGTCGGGTATCCAGATATTCATTACGCAAGGAATTCCAGTTTCGTCCGCAAAATACTCCGCGATACGAAGACAAGCCTGACCGTGACGAACCCAAAACGCGCGTATCTCCTCGTTGGGCGAAGAAAGCGTAAGTCCGTTTGCTTTAGGATGCGAGAAGAACGTGGGATTGAAGTCTATGCCCATTCCTCTTGCCTTTGCAAATTCTACCCATCTTGCAAAATGCTTGGGAAGAAGCGCATCTCTGTCTGCGTACTCACCCTTCTCGAATATTGCGTAGCATGCGTGGAGATTGAGCTTATGTGCGCCTCCGTCAAGTGAAAGGACTTTATCAATGTCAGCCATAAGCTCATCGGGAGTTCTTGCTCTTCCAGGGTAATTTCCCGTTGTCTGAATTCCGCCGCTGAGTTCACCGTCAAAGTCAAAGCCCTTAACGTCATCGCCCTGCCAGCAGTGCATTGATACGGGTACTTTTCTCAAATTTTCTATGACCGCATCGGTGTCTATTCCGACAGATGCGTATTTAGCTTTTGCATGTACGTATTCTTGATTCATTTTTTTACCCTTTTATATTTAAATTATAAAACCTTTTTAACGTCAAAGGAGTTAAATACCGCAGTTCTTGCATCGGCAATAGTTGCGAACACTCCCGTTCCTATCATCTGTGCGAGAAGATTTCCGATAGCGGTAGCCTCGGTAGGTCCTGCGTATACGGGGATATCTATTGCTTTTGCGGTAAGCTCGTTGAGGTAATCGTCCTTACTTCCGCCGCCGATTATATGAAGAGCCTCAAGCTTCTTTCCGCTTACCTCTGCTATCTCCTTGATAGTCTCCGCGTAGCAGTTAGCAAGACTGTTATATACACAGCAAAGCATATGGTCAAGAGGCATATCGGTCGTTCCGCAAGCTTCGTTGATAGCACCCATCATACTCTTGGGAGCGAGGAATCTGTGTTCGTTTACGTTGATACGGTAAGGTGTATCTCCAAGAGCGGTCGCCATATCGCAAAGCTCCGCAAAAGAATACTTACCGCCAAGCTCCTTACGGATAGACTGGATTATCCAAAGCCCCATGATGTTCTTGAGGAAGCGGAAGCGATGCTCGACACCGCCCTCGTTTGTGAAGTTGTGAGCCATTGCCTCAAGTGAGGAGTCGGGATCAAGGCGTTCTATTCCCATGAGCGACCACGTTCCAGAGCTTATGTATACTGCGTTATCGGAGTTCGTAGGAACTGCTAAAACTGCCGACCCCGTATCATGAGAAGCGGGATGCATAACAGTGAGATCGTATCCGATGCGTTCTGCTATCTCGGGACGAAGATTACCAAGAGTCTCGCCGGGCATACTGAGCTTTCCGAAAAGACGAGTGGGCAGACCGAGCTTTTCTATCATCTCAAGATCCCATTCTCCCGTCTTGATATTTACGAGCTGTGCCGTGGTTGCATTAGTATATTCCTGATGCTTTACACCCGTCAAGCGATAGCCAAGGTAGTCGGGCATCATAAGCAGAGCATCTGCCTTTTCAAGCTGTTCAGGAGACTCCTTTTTGAGAGCCATGAGCTGATATACAGTATTATAAAGCTGCTTCTGGATACCCGTGCGGGCGTAAAGCTCATTTTCGGGAACGATTTTATATACATCTTCATCTATATTGTCGGTACGGCTGTCGCGGTATCCTACCGCATCTCCTATATCGTTTCCGTCCTTATCGATAAGAACGTAGTCAACGCCCCAGGTATCAATACCGAGATACGACGGTATCTTGCCGATCTCCTTACATTTAGCGAGTCCGTTTATAACGTTTTCAACAAGGCTCTCGTGATCCCAGCACATATGTCCGTTTTTCTCGGACATCCCGTTCGGGAAGCGATATACTTCTTCAAGCTCGATCTTTCCGTTCTCGACACTTCCTAGAATATGTCTTCCGCTTGACGCTCCAATATCGATAGCAAGATAATAGGTTTTCATAATTCTTCTCCTTATGTTTTTATGTGTTATTTTTGCGGACTGCAAACCGTCCGCAGTTTACTGATTATATTTTAACATATATAAGCAGATATATTAAGGTCGTTTTTTTACTAAATTTGTGTCTTTTTTTGTCCTCGCTCTTGAAATGAGGTTAAAATTGTGATATACTGTTGTCATGACGTTATTATATTAAATTTATTTAAATCAAAAATTTTACCATGAAAATCAAATTTTATCAACGAGGTAAAAATGAAACAAGAAATAATAGACCGTCTTTCGCAGCTTACGGACGAGGAGCAATTTATTCTCGTTCGCAAGGACAACGATTCGCACCGTTCAATATATTCTCCATCAAAGCGATTTATAATCGAACGAAGACGCATGTCAAACATTATATCGGGCGAATCGACCGCCCCTATAAGTATGCGCGCACACCCTCGCTTTAAGGAATTCCCCGCCCACTCCCACGACTATATCGAGGTCATGTACGTTTGTCGCGGCTCTATAACACACATCTTTTCCGACCGCGAGGTCCGTCTTGAAACCGATGACATCATCATTCTCGGCAAGGAGACAAAGCACTCCATTCGCGCGGCAAGTGAACAAGACCTTGGAATAAATTTTATAATCTCAGTTGAACTTTTCGAATCCCTCTTAAATAAAATACGCCAAAGCTCCACACTCCCCATGCGTCAGCTTGAGGCTCTCCTTGAGCGAGGCAACAATATTTTTTGCGTATTTTCCGCTTCTCAAGATATTCCCGTTCGCAATCTTATGGAAAATATGATATATTCTGTATTTTATCAGAGCGACGGTGACGGATACACTCTTCAGCAGTCGCTTGAGCTTCTACTCTGCTACCTTGCCGCCATGCAAAGAACGCAGGAGTCTATCTCCGCAGAATCGTACGAGGAAAAGAACAAAAAGAAAATTTTAAATTATATACGCACCTCTTACAGCACCGCCACGCTTACCGAAGCAGCTCAAATGCTCGGACTCTCCGCACCATATCTCAGCCGTTGGATAAAAAGGCATTTTGAAAAAAGCTTTAAGGAGCTTTTGATGAATCAACGCTTCAACGCCGCCGAAAAAATGCTTATGACAACTGATATTCCAATAGGAGATATTATCAATACTGTAGGCTATGAGAATAGCAGTTACTTTCACAAAGAGTTCAAAATCCGCTACGGTATGCCGCCGAGCGAGTACAGGCAAACCATGTTGAAAGCATCTTCGCGAGGCAAATCCAACTAAAAAATTGATATAGGCAAAAACATCTGACAAAATGACACACGGAGAGTAGATAGCCTTTTGATTTAACACCCAAACGCAACTCTTTATTATTTAAATAATCTTGAATGTGAAATAATCTTTAATATAAAATTTAAGAGATTTGACAAACAAACCATGTGATATGTATCTCAAAAAGTTAACCTCTTTTTGAGATGCATATTTTCATAAGCAAACAGAAATAAAAAAAGAAAAATATTTTCAAAAATATTTTCAAAAGCTATTGACTTTTCTTCTAAAGTATGCTAAAATATATGGGTCGTAAAGATCTGGGTGTGGCGCAGTTGGGAGCGCGCTACCTTGGGGTGGTAGAGGCCGCAAGTTCAAGTCTTGTCACTCAGCCCAGTTCGGAGGTTCATAACGAACCTCCGAATTTTCTTTATTTTACGGGCTTTTTCGGGCTTTTTGGTATCTGCGCCGTCTCGAAAACGTCCGCTATTTTTTTGCTCAAAATCGCTTCAAAAATAGGTACGACCACATGTTTGACCACATTTGTCACGAAAAAGCTATATTCCATAAGGGTTTTTGACACTTTGCGATTTTTATTTTATGCAAAATGACGGCGGTTCTCTGCTTTGAGAACCGCCGTTTTCTGTTTTCTTTGACTACTGCGTATCAGTTTTTAATTACTCCAAATGACAATCTTTCTGCCAATCTCATCACATTTTCGGCTTATGATCTCAAGTTTGATTATTATTTCCGCCATGAGTTCTTTTTCGGACAGTCCCATCAATCGATTTCTTTCGGCATCTTCATCTTGTTTGCTACTGCTATTAAACCAATTAAACATAGCCAGATACTCCTTTATAACTTTACAATTTCGTATTCCGCTCTGTTTCCTTTGACACGTTCGGCACGAAATCGTTTGCCATTTGCTTTCCAGTGAGGAAAGCTATCTGCTTTTTCTTCGTTAGTATCACGATGGCAAATTTCGATATTACCGATAACGTCGCATCCACCTGCGGACAAAGG
>JAZNEM010000174.1:0-2386 GCA_045588595.1 Eubacteriales bacterium | reverse complement strand
ACATAACTCTCGTTATGTTGCCGTCGGTCTCGGTGTATTCGCATCGGGCTTTTTTATATGATGAGCCTCATATGCTCCATTTTGCGCTTGTGTTCCGCGCCCGTTGTAACAATATAAATACGAGTCGTGTTGATGCTTGCGTGTCCGAGTATATCGGCGAGCTTTGCTATATCCTTTTCAATACCGTAAAAAGTACGTGCGAACAGATGACGGAGATTGTGTGGAAAGACCTTGCTCGGTGAAACTTTTGCCTGTTCGCACAGAGCCTTCATATCCTTCCATATGCTATTTCTGCTTACCGGCTTTCCTCCCCTTGTAACAAATACCGTTCCCGTACTAATTCCCTGCTCCTTCACGTAACGGAGCAGTTTTTTCTTTAATTCGGGAACGATAAAAACCCGTCTGTTCTTGCCCTTGCAATTTACGATTGCCTCACCGTTGTAAAGTGCCTCGACGGTGATATATTGCAGCTCACTGACACGAATACCTGTACCGCAGATCGTCTGTATGATTAGGTTGAGCCGTTCGTTGTGCTTTGCGTTAGCAGCCTCAAGCAATCGAATATACTCCGCACGGGTAAGCTCTTTTTCCTCAGAACAGTAAACCTGTCTTTGCATTTTGAATTGTTTGACACACAGATCGTGCCATCCACAGAAGCGGAGAAAGCAATTCATTGCCGCTATCATTGAATTTGCGCTTGATACGGCATATTCCTCGCCGAGCTTACTTTTGTAATCAAGCACCTTCTGCTTGTCAATTTCTTCCTCACGGATAAACGAAGCAAAGAACCTTACGTCACGCATATATTTTTCAATGGTTGCAGCACTCCTTTCCTCATCCCTTAAATGTGTTTCAAACTCTTTCATTTTCGTTATTTCTATTATTCTTTTTTTCATAAAACTCTCCTTACATAAGGTTATTAGTATTATTATTTTACCAAATTTTTGCGAATAATACCTAAACCTTTGATACAGACAGTTTTATACCACGTTAGTCTATACTTTGGTATTGTCGATTTTACTGAATCCCAATAAATAACCTTTCTTTGTTGGAATTCTTAATTTTATATAAGAAAAAAATCCGAAACCATCACCGATTGGCAATAATTTCGGATTTCTCTCTTTTGAACTTACCCAACAATTTTGAACCATAATTTTGCTTTCATCATTTCTTCATCAATTTGTGCGAAAGCAACCATGTGTACAGCTCATCGCCCGCATATGCAGCATCCCATGCGTCGTGTCCGACACCGTACAGTATTTTTATTTGCGCGTTTCCTCCGCGCTTGTTGACAGATTGCATCATCTCGATGCTGTCCTGTATGGGCACTGTTTCGTCGCAATCGCCGTGGTATACCATTATCGGTGTTTTTGTGAGCACGCCACCGTACCAATAAATACCGCTTCCGCAGATGGGTGCGATTGCCGCAAACCTTTCGTGTGCTGCCATTGCCAGCATCCATGTTCCCGTGCCGCCCATGGAAAGACCGGTAAGATATACTCTTTCCGTGTCGACAGGAAGCGTATCGCAGATGTAATCAAGGAACGCAAGGAGGGATTCAGTATAACAGCCCCAGAATTTGTCTGCGGGACACTGTGGACCGACAAATATAAACGGATACTCCGCGCCGTTTTCCCTGACGTGCTTCATAAATCCGTGACGGCTCGCCACGTCAAGATCATCACCCCTTTCGCCGGCTCCGTGCAGAAAGAAAACAAGCGGATATTTTTTGCTTTCGTCATAATCTTTTGGAAGATATTTTACATAATTAAAATTATAATATCTGTCGCTTGCCCATTTATGCTTGGTGTACATTATAGTCCCCTCCGCAGATTTTATTTACGCATTATATTATATCATAAATCCGACAAAATTTCAAGTTACTTTTGCTAATAACAATATACCGAAAACCGCATTTTATGCCAAAATGCAAAGAAAACCGAAACCATCGCCGATTGGCAATAATTTCGGATTTCTCTCTTTTGAGTTACCCCAACAATTTCGAACCTTTTATCAATTATGGGTTTTCTCTTTCATTTTTAACGATGTTCTATACTGCTCGGCTTCTGGCACTTCGATAAACTCCACAGACTTATCAAAGTTCTTCATAACAACCGCTTTTATTTCATCAAGTGTTACATTGAAAAACTCTCTACGCTGATTGACCATATTTAGCTTTTTGTTTTCAAAAGCTTTATGTAAGGCTGATTCTAAGGCGGGAGCATTGTCCGAGAAAATCATAGCGTGAATATCAAAATTGAACGGAACTGAAGCGTCGCTCAATTCGTCGATTCGTTCCTGCGGATCTAATCTTCTTGTCATACCGATTTTGTATATGTTCTCGCCAAACGCACCGATGTTAGAAATAATATATACGTATCCCGCT
>JAZNEM010000173.1:0-7606 GCA_045588595.1 Eubacteriales bacterium | reverse complement strand
AGCACATTAACATGTGCGAGAAGGATGAGAACCGCATTAAGTTTGTCAATGAGCACTATCCCGATGTGCTGACGGTCACGCCTGAAGAATGTCTTGATTTCGTTCGTGAGAACAGCGATCACGGCGGTGCAGACGTGGTGCTTGAGGTTGCAGGAGCAGAGAACACCTTCGAGCTTGCATGGCAGTGTGCACGCCCGAATGCCGTCGTCACGGTTGTGGCACTTTACGACAAGGCGCAGACCTTGCCTCTGCCGGATATGTACGGCAAGAATTTGACCTTCAAGACCGGCGGCGTTGACGGCTGCGACTGCGAGGAAACGCTGAAGCTCATTGCCGAGGGCAAGCTCGATACAGAACCGCTGATCACGCATACCTATCCGCTCTCGAAGATCGACGAGGCGTATGAGCTGTTTGAAAACAAACGCGACGGAGTCATTAAGGTCGCAGTGGAGTGCTAAAAACTATTTACGAAACGAAACCAAAAGCAACGCTATCGAAGTTGATTGTAATATGTATTTTACTTATAGATGGTTAATTATGAGCAGAATAAAAATTATTAAAATATTAGGTATTGTAAGTTTGTCGGCATTATTATTCTTTGGAATAATAGTAGGAATATTTATTGGCATAAATATGGACGAAAAAGAAAAATTGAAGTCTTATATAGCCGATCTTTCTATTGATGAAGAAAAATATACTCCGTATACATACAATATTTATTTGAAAGAATATGACGAGGCTCAAAAAATAGCCAAAAGACTTTTTGTGACTCCTCAAGCGGTAGAAGAACAATACCAAGAATTAAAACAGAGTGTAGATACGCTTTGCAAAAGAGCTGATAAGGACTCTTTAATTGCACTTTATGAAGAATGTGATGCTTTGAATATTGCTCCATATACAACGAAAACTGTATCTGCATTTTTATCTGTTTATAATGAAGCGAACAGATTGATTGAAGATCCCAACGCGTTAGAAGCCGAGGTTGAAGATACTTTTTCGAGATTAGAAAAGGCACGAAATGAGCTTAAAATAGCCACTGTAGGTATATATGAAGTTGTTGCTGTCAGAAAACAAATAACGAATAATCATGTTGGATCATCGTGGACATTCTTTATGTACCACAAAGGTGAAAAAATTAAAAGTGGACATACATTCCAAGCAGCTTTGAATTCTACGACAGAATTTATAGTGCAGATGAAGGATAATGATTCTGTGCCAGATTCTGGAACCTCATTTATTACTACTGCTTTGATTGACGGTTTAACAAGGAAAACGCAAATTAGTGTAACGGAAAATAGAGGTCAATATGCAGGAAACAGGGCGATTTGGGAAGTAGAATTACAGATCAAGCTTGTTGGGAAATTATCTTCTGAAGAAGCAAAAGCGGGATTATCTTTTGAATATTTTGTTTATCCTGTAGTTAAGCCGGAGGCAGAGATTCATTTGCATACCAATTGTTCTATTTTGGATACTGAGGTTGTCTTAAACGATGGCGCCCAAAGCCAACTTCCATATTTAGAAAGAGAAGGTTATGCTTTTGGAGGATGGTATAAAGAACCTGACTTTTTGACTCCTGTTGGTAATGCTTCATTAGCAGGTGTATGTGATTTGTATGCGCGTTGGATTGCATTGAGTGATATGCGCATTAGTATAGATGAAGCCAAGACTACAACAGTCGGCACAGAAGAGACACAAGATTTCTTCTTTGTTCCCAAGACAGGAAAAATGGCGTTTGCTTTTAGGGTTAGCAATTATTTTGTTGCGGTTGATGTAAAAATTGAGAATGTAACACAAGGCAAAATATTGTATGAGAGTTTAACATTCGGTGCGAGAGACTATTCGATAGAATTTAATGCTAATGCTGGTGATGAAATCAGAATGACACTTGAGGGATTTGATGTAGCAGAATTCCATGGATATGATTTTTCTTATACATTATCTCTTATGTCAGAGTTTGAGCCCACAATATATACTGTAAAGGCTTATTCTACTCAAAGCGAATGTGTCGTTACTTACTTAAAGCATTACCATATCGAGCCACTATTTATAGAAGGCTATAATTTTATTGGTTTTTACACAAACGAGGGTGTCCAGTTAACAGACGAAAATGGTGATTCCTTAGAAGTCTATAATAATCTTGGGGATTTATATGTATATGCAAAATATGAAAAGGTGATAGAAGACTAAGCAATGAAAAAAAGCGATGGTTATCATTAATTAGGAGTAAATAAATGAGCGAAATTATTGTAAAAATAAAAATTGCGTTCAGTAGAAAAGAGCTTGAACCGTTTGCCGTACCATTATTAGTATCTGAGGAGATAATCTCTATATTAAAAGAAAAACTTTTTGATTACGGATTAACAGAAATCAAAGAGGATGCTTTTTACACTTTGGATGGAATAAAGATAGATAAAGATAATCTTTTAGCTAATATAAAAGACGGTTCATTATCGATTTTATATAATAACATTATTCCGCCATATGGTGCGTATGAATATGACAGAAGAGATGGAATAGTATTTTATTTTCATACAGCAGAGGCACCTCATAGGAATTTCCCGCATATTCATGCTTGGTATTCAGGAGAAACCATATCAATATATTTATCAGATTATAGAACAGTTGGTCATTTTTTAAATAGAAAAAAAGAAAAATTGGCTGTTGCGTATGTAGTAGAGAAAAATGAAGAGTTACTACAAAAATGGAATGAATTAATACTACAATAGTTGAAATTACCGTCTAAAAGCTATCGAAAAAGTCGCCGAAAATAAGTGCAAAAATCTCCGCAAGTGGTCAAACATGTGGTCAAGTGCGAAAAATGGGCTTGTTCAACCTTCAAAGTAGGGAAGAACAAGCCCATTATGTATATCACGAAAACGCGAGATTTCAAGAGATTTAGCGAGAAAATAAAAGAAAATCGGAGGTTCGGTTGGACCTCCGATTTTGGTCTGAGTGACAATCTTACGAACTTAGTTTTGCGCCGATAGTTGTCGATCATCCACAGTTTGGCGGAGCGCAAAACGAGCAAATGCGTTCCGCATTTGCGAAGCTCATCGTCGTGAAATTCAAATAAGAAAAAGCAGAACAGACACAAGGTCTATTCTGCTTTTTCTGGTCTGAGTGACAATCTTACGAACTTAGTTTTGCGCCGATAGTTGTCGATAATCCACAGTTTGGCGGAGCGCAAAACGAGCAAATGTGTTCCGCATTTGCGAAGCTCGTCGTCGTGAAATTCAAATAAGAAAAAGCAGAACAGACACAAGGTCTATTCTGCTTTTTCTGGTCTGAGTGACAAGACTTGAACTTGCGGCCTCTACCACCCCAAGGTAGCGCGCTACCAGCTGCGCCACACCCAGATCATCAGCTTTTCGCTGACCTTGATATTATAGCACAATGATTTTCTTTTGTCAATACCTTTTTTTAAAAATATTTTCATAAAAATTTTTGAAAAAAACTGAGAATTTTGTGTGCTTTATTGAAATCACAGAGATTTGGCAAAAGAAATTTTTGAGGGGGCATTTTTTTGAGGATGATGCGTAAGGGGGACCCCTGAAATCGATTGTTTCCGTGAGGTATGTAATTGCGGTAAATAGTATGCCATAATGCAAAATGGAGTTTGGATCATAAAGATTTTTGGTGACAAAGACGTTGTGATCGACGCAGTGCTGATCTATTGGAATGGATTTGCTATCTCTTCGAATACCGGCAAACTCAACATCAATGGTACAAAATCATCAAAGAGAATATGGGGCATAGATTTTGCGGTTGGCAAAATTGTTTTAAAAAAGAACAAGATTAACGGTTGCACCGATGCCGGGGATATGCTATAATTGATATGGCTGAATAGGTTGAAAGGGTCGGTGTTTCATGCGCTTGAAGTATAGCGATTAATAAAATCGGCGAAAGGAAAGGGAAACTATGAGCGAACGTAAAGAAATGATAAATCTCGAACCTTGGGAACAGGGATTTTGTTGGTTTTGGTATAACGATGATGAGATCTTTCGCTATACGCAGGAGGATTTTGACGAACGTGCGAGAGGGCTTGCCGCATCGGGAATTACCATTATTTTGACCTTTAGCCTCACTCATTTTCGATTAAGCTATTATCCGTATTGGGAAGAGATCAACGAGTGTTTGAGAAAGATCGTGATCGCTTGCCATAAATATGGAATTCGTGTGGTGGAGCACCACAGCTCTCACTTGACGCATTGGCTGCTTTCGGAAAACGGTTGGGAGCATTTGGAGCGCAATTTCTTTACGTACAGCCGAGGAAAATCCAAATATGACAATTGGAAGAAGATCTTTCCGTATTTGACTTGGGATTATAAGATCAACGGGGTGGATTTTCGACGCTTTGCGCAGATCGACGGAAGAACCGGAAAGCCTGTGAGCAATGCTTACGGCGCGTATTCGATGTGCTTTAACAATCCCGAATACCGAAATGCCTATTTTGAGTATTTAAAGGGAGTGCTTGCTACCGGGATTGACGGTATTATGAATGACGACGTGCAATATTTCGGTGACGGAAACAGCTGTACTTGCGAACATTGCCGCAGGCTTTTTTATGAGGAGAGCGGCTACGAGCTCCCTGAACCCGACGGATGGGCTGACTTTTTTGAGCATTATGATAATCCCGCCTATATTGCCTGGAAGAAATTTAAATTTGAAAGTACGTCTCGCTTTTATCGCGATTTGACCGCATACTACGAGTCAATGGGAGCGCAGCTTTTGCGCCCCAATTATTGCTCGGATATTCTCAAACATTGCCCGACTTGCTATTCGTTTGACCGTTGTATTGATCAATGGGATTTTGTTTTTCAGGAAAACTGTTTTTCGGCAGTAATAAAGCAGTCCTATCTTGATTTTATGACTGAGGCGATCCACCGTCAGGCGGCGGGAGAGCATTATGGGATCCCTTCGATGTCGATGTTTTATCCGGATCGCCCCGATTCTACCTATTTTGCGTGGGCGCTGGCACGTTCTTGGGGGCAGCTTTACACGGGGACCTGTGAGGGGATGGACGTAACTTCGCTCGAACGCCCGTATAGAAACTTTGAGAAAAAATATCTTCGCTATTACAAGGCACCGAAAAAAATTGCCGACGTCAGCTTTTATCTGTCAAAAAAGACGCGTGATTTTACTGCCAATGCACGGTACTCTTATATGCAAAAAATGATGGGAGGAATGCAGGCGGCTTACGAGGCAAATTTGGGAACGTCCATGGTCATGGAGGATTACACGGTAGAGGAGATGCTGCAGCATCGGGCTATCGTAGCCTCCTACGTTGCAATGGCGAGCGATGAGGAGCTGAAGAGATTTTCGGAATACGTTCAACGCGGCGGGCGGCTGATCATTCTTGGTGATTTTGCGATCTTTGATACGGATGGCTCGCACCGAGAGCTGTCACGTGTGGAGACGTTGCTTGGCACGACGCTTGTTTTTGATAGCCCTGTTCGATTGGGGGAGGGAGAGATTTGGCGCATGACGTTTGAGAGCGCCGAGCTCGAATTCCAACCGACGGTTTGGGCTGACCGCCGCGTGCCAAAGCCGAAAGCGGTCCCCGCGGTTCCAAGTAAGCGAGAGATTCGTGCTTGCGGAACCGGAAGCGTGCTTCAAAAGATCATTACGCCAAGCTTTGACATAGCTTGTGAAAATGACTGCATTGCCCTGACCGCATATCTTGTTGAGAATGCTGCCGTATTACATCTGTGTAATCTTGCGGATACGGTTGCAGAGAGCGCGTGCGAGGTTGCACATACCGATCTTTTAAAGAACTTTGTCAAAGAGGCATCAAGGCTTCCCGAAATTACGCTTACGGTACGCGCCGCGCTTCCGTTTACGCCTGTACGTGCAACTCTCTGTACCCCGGAGCGCGAGGAAGAGCTTTCGCTTGGAATTGAGAGGAACGCTGGCACGTTGCGGATTCAAATTCCGAAAGACACGTTCTCAGGATATGCCTTGATTGCGTTGGAGGGGTAAAAAGTAAGAGTACTTTCCAAAACCACGAAAAAAAACAGTTACGATACTGTTCAAATACACAAAATGGTGTAATATTTAGCAGTAGTCATCATGCTTAAAATGATGGCTACTGCTATATTTTTTATCAAGGGAAGTGGAAAAAATGTTATACAAAGAGCGGCAATTAAATTGTCTTAAAAATGAGCTTCAATTGTCGAAAAGGAGCGTTTTGATAGCTCTATAAGAAGATTGCGGAGTGGCACACACAACTTTAAAATACCCAAAGCTATTGACTTGTTCGTATTTTGGTAGTATAATCAATACTGTTTAAAGGACATACGTTGTGATAACCGAGGCCCATCCTGTTGCTGAAAAGCACGGTTGCAGTCACCGGGTTCAATAATGGTGTTATCATAATGGTGACAAAATACAATTCGTCTATGACATTTCGGAGGTTAAAACAGATGAAAAAAATCGTTTTAAGAGTAATCGTGACTGTGTTGACTATGACGTTGATGATAGGCACCTTTGCTTCTTGTGATCAGACGGTTGAACAAGGGCCGGTGGGACCGCAAGGAGAGCCGGGCGAAGCCGGAGCCGATGGAATCAACGGTGTAGACGGAAAATCTGCCTACGAGCTTGCGGTAGATAAAGGATATAAGGGGACTGTCGAGGAATGGCTGGCTTCGCTTGTTGGAGAGATCGGTGCGACAGGACAAGCAGGAGCTGCCGGTCAATCGGCTTACGAAATTGCCGTCAAGAACGGGTATAAGGGAACCGAAACCGAATGGCTTATTTCTCTTGTTGGCGCGAAAGGCGCAAACGGTAGTAACGGTGCAAACGGTACGAATGGTAAAACTGCTTATGAGCTTGCTTGTGACAATGGATTTGAAGGCTCTCTTTCCGAGTGGTTGGATTCGCTTGTAGGAGAGGCAGGCGTTGCCGGTACGAATGGAAAATCTGCTTATGAGCTTGCTTGTGACGCGGGATTCGAGGGCTCTTTAACTGAATGGCTTGCGTCTCTTGTTGGCGCTGACGGTGTTAATGGCACGAATGGAACAAACGGGAAATCTGCGTATGAGCTTGCCGTTGAGAAGGGATATGAAGGTTCTTTAACTGAATGGCTTGCATCCCTTGTAGGCGAAGCCGGCAGAGACGGTACCAACGGTACGAACGGTGCAAACGGAAAATCTGCCTACGAGCTTGCCCGCGAAAACGGTTATGACGGTACAGAGGAGCAATGGCTTGCATCTCTTGTTGGTGCGACGGGCGCAAACGGCAAGTCTGCGTATGAGCTTGCCGTTGAAAACGGATACGAGGGCGACGTTCAAACTTGGCTGGCATCTCTCGTAGGAGCAGCGGGTAGGGACGGCACGAACGGAAGTAACGGTTCTAATGGCCAGTCCGCTTATGAGCTTGCGGTAGAGCTTGGTTACAAAGGTACGGAAGAACAGTGGATCGCATCTCTTGCAGGAACAAAGGGCGATAAAGGAGACAAGGGAGACAAGGGAGACAAGGGGGACAAGGGAGATAAAGGAGACACCGGAGCAACAGGAGCCAACGGAAAGTCTGCCTATGAGCTTGCTTGTGACAATGGATTTGAAGGATCTCTTTCCGAGTGGTTGGATTCGCTTGTAGGAGAGGCAGG
>JAZNEM010000172.1:0-4647 GCA_045588595.1 Eubacteriales bacterium | reverse complement strand
CGCTTTTTTGAAAAAAAGCTTGGCAAAAAACTTCCTGAAAAGGATTTATCGTGTAGCCGTTATGACTATACAAAACCTTGTTTTAGAAAGTTTTTTGAGGGAGTTTGAGGGAACTTTTTTTCAAAAAAGTTCCCTCATCGCGTCCTTCGCGTCCCCGACAAACCGCAATTTGAATTTAATTACTGACTCCGTTTGGTTCATACTCCTGCAGGGGAGCAAGGAATCCGCGCTCACGCAGGGATCTTTCGATAAACGAAAGTGTTTCGTAGGTATCGGCGCTTATGGTATGGTAATGATATCCCGAGGTAACGTTCATCAAAAGGCTTGATTTCCCCGACTGTATATCGGAAATAAATTTCTTTACTTGAACGCGGTTTTTGATATTCATTGGCGCGCGGAGCGTTCCGTAGACCTTGTGATAGATCAAAACGTCAACGATAGTTCCTCCCGCGTCGACTATCATATTTAACTCATCGGCAACTTCTTCACTAGTGTGACGAAGCTTAAAAATACGGGAGCAGACATCTTTTTTCTTTAAAACGTAGCCTCTTGCGAGCGACTCGATATCCTCGCCTTTAGCGCGCAAAAGCGCGACGTCCTGAACTATAACTTGACGGCTTACCCCAAGCTCTTCGGCAAGTCGTGACGCGGAAATGGGGGATACAGCTTCGCTAAGACGCGTAAGTATTTCCTTTCTTCTCATTTCTGCTTTCATATGTCACCTCAAATAGCGTGAAGATTTTTCAAGGAGAGGTCGAGTATAGGAGAGGAGTGTGTCAAAGCTCCGCTTGAGATATAGTCAACGCCAAGGTCGGTAAGGCGGGAGATGTTTTCTTTAGTAACGTTTCCCGAGACCTCTACCTCGGCTCTGCCGTCGATAAATTCGATAGCTTCTTTGAGCTGTTCATGGGTCATGTTGTCGAGCATTATAATGTCCGCGCCTGCTTCAACGGCTTCCTTTACCATGTCAAAGTTCTCGACCTCGACCTCTATCTTGCGGACGAAGGGGGCGTATGCTTTAGCCATTTCAACAGCCTTTTTAACGCCGCCCGCAGCGCCTATATGGTTGTCCTTCAAAAGAACACCGTCCGAGAGATTGTATCTGTGATTGCAGCCGCCGCCCACTCTTACAGAATATTTTTCAAAAATCCTGTTGTTCGGAGTGGTCTTTCTTGTATCAAGAAGTGTGGTCTTTGTACCTTCAAGCAGGGAAGCGACCTTGCGGGTATAGGTCGCTATACCGCTCATTCTTTGCATATAGTTAAGCGCGGTGCGTTCTCCCGAAAGCAGAACGCGGATATCTCCGCGTATCTTTGCGATAAGCTGACCTTTTTTTATATCGTCACCGTCGGCGGCATAGAATTCTACATTGGTTGCGGGGTCGATAAGCGTAAATACGCGCTCAAAGACCTGTGCTCCGCAAAGAACACCGTCCTCCTTGCAGATGAGGTCTACCTCACCCATGGTTTCTTTGGGCATAACGCTGTTTGTTGAAACGTCCTCGCTTGTGATATCCTCGGCAAGTGCCATGCGGATAAGTGGGTCTACCTGAAGTGTGAGAGTAGCTTTATCAAACATTTTTTTGACTCCTTTTTATTTCATTTAATATCATTTCTTTGTTTTTGTCATTCCATTTTTCAATATCAACGTATTTTGACATATCTATATTTGGCAGTTCGTCAATGCTTTTTTTATTTGTGCTTGCTATATCTGCCGCGGCTCTGCCCGCAAATACGAGGCTTTCAAGAAGCGAATTTGAGGCAAGTCGGTTTTTTCCGTGAACACGGTTGCACGCAGTCTCTCCTACGGCATAAAGGCGCTCCATGGAGGTCTTGCTTTCATAATTTACCTTGACCCCCCCCATGAAATAGTGCTGCGCGGGAACGACAGGCACGCACTCTTCTGTGGGGTCGTAGCCATGTTTACGGCAATGCTCGACGATATTGGGAAAGTGAGAGAGAAGCTCGTCCTTCGGTATCGGACGCATATCCTCCCATACGTGCTCCGAGCCGTCAAGCTCCATTTGCTTGTTTATAGCCTCTGTGACCTTGTCGCGAGGCAGAAGCTCGTCCACGAAGCGTTCCATGTCCTTGTTTAAGAGCTTTGCGCCCTCTCCTCTGACCGATTCCGAAATAAGAAAGCTTCGGTCACTCTCATTTTTTGAGTAAAATGTCGTTGGGTGTATCTGAATGTAATCGATATTTTCAAGCTCGATGCCATGTCGCAGAGCTAAACCCAAGGCGTCGCCCGTGAGATGTCTGAAGTTTGTGGAATGCTTAAAAAGTCCGCCTATACCTCCCGTTGCGAGCACAAGAAACTCGCATTTTACGGCTTTCAGTTCACCCGAGGGAGTTGAGATGATACCTCCAAGCACTTCGTTTTTGTTCTCTATAATATCAATGAGTGTGGTATGCTCGAGTATTTTTATGTTGGGTCTTTTTCTTGCCTCGCATAAAAGCTTGCTCGTTATCTCTTTGCCTGTGATGTCCTTGTGGAAAAGTATGCGCTTTCTTGAATGTGCGCCCTCTTTGGTGTAATCAAAGCTTCCGTCGGGCATTTTGTTGAAATCCACGCCGAAGGCAACGAGGTCTTTTATAATGTCGCGCGAGGATTCTATCATTATCCTAACGCTCTCTCGGTCATTTTCGTAGTGTCCCGCGCGCATAGTATCCTCGAAAAAGGATTCGAAGTCGCTGTCGTCACGCTGAACGCATATTCCGCCTTGCGCGAGGAAGGAGTCACTCGACTCGGCATCCGACTTCGTAATTACGGTTATTTTTTTATCAGACGGAAGCTTTAGGGCACAATAAAGCCCCGCGCAGCCACAGCCTGCAATAAGAATATCGGTTTTCATAGGTCCTCCAAAAATATTTACACTATATTTTAACATATGTCAAGACAATTGTCAATATATATCTTGACAAACCTTTTAGAATACTGTATAATATTATAGAATTTTGAATTTGAAACAGAAAAAGAAAAGGTATGGTCAATTTATGTTCAATACAAAAGAGCTTCAAGAAGAAATAATAAGATTAAAAAAGGAGAAGGACGTTTGCGTTCTTGCTCACGCATATCAGACGCATGACGTGCTTGAGGTCGCTGACTTTGTGGGCGACTCGTACGGACTCAGCGTACAGGCAAAGAGCGCGCCGCAGAAGACTCTGCTTATGTGCGGAGTTCGTTTTATGGCGGAGACGGCAAAGATACTTTCTCCCGAAAAGAAAGTGTTGCTTTCTCATTCACTTGCGGGCTGTCCTATGGCAGAGCAGCTTTCGGTCGAGGAATTGCGAGAGTTGAAGCGACAGGGTCCCGATTACGCGGTAGTCGCGTATATAAACACGACGGCTGCGCTGAAGCAGGAGTGCGACGTTTGCGTTACGTCTGCGTCGGCACTTGAGATAGTTCGCAATATGCCCCAGAAAAACATTTTGTTTATTCCCGATTGTAACCTCGGCGCGTGGATAGCAGAGCAAGTGCCCGAAAAGAACTTTAAGTTTATAAACGGAGGCTGTCCGATACATACCCGTATAACGAAAGATGACGTTTTGAGGGCGAGAAAGGATCACCCGAACGCGCGGCTTTTGGTTCATCCCGAGTGTAAGAAGGAAGTCAGCGAGCTTGCCGATTATCTTGGAAGCACGACGGGAATCATGGCATACGTTGCAAAGAGCGACGCTGACGAATTTATTATCGGAACGGATAACAGTATCGTTCAGCATTTGCAGTTTGAGTATCCCGATAAAAAGTTTTACGCGCTCTCAAAGATATGCGTCTGCCACGATATGCGCTTGACGACCCTTGTGGACGTTTATAATTGCCTTGTCGGAACGGGCGGGGAAGAGATAGAGATAAGCGAGGACGACCGCAAAGAAGCTCTGCGTTGCATTAACGCTATGATAGAATATTCAAATAAGTAAACAAAAAACTGTGTTTGCGAATGCAAACACAGTTTTTTGTTATGTAAGAGCTTCGACAATTATTTTTGAGGCAAGCGAAAAGCCGTTTACAAAAGAATTTTCACGTTCGAGAGTTAAGAGCTCATTATAACAGTCCTTGAGCTTTTCAAAGCTCTCTTTTTTCGCTACATCTAATTTTGAGAGAATGGCAGAGCTGTGCCTGTTGATATATTTAAGCAGTATTTCGATCTCCGCGGAATTTTTAGACTCTTCGGAACAAGAGGACATATCTCCGTTTGATAATGCGATCAGTGTGTGTTTCATTTTAATTTCTCCTAAAAAATAAAAAGTGCGCCGACCGAGGTCAGCGCACAAAAACGCAAATTCCACAGTCGTCGCCAAACAAACTATATACAGTTGGGTATTTTGTCAATACTTTCTGCGTACGGAATTTGCATTTTATCAAATTTCTCGCAAAAATTATTGACAAAAAAGGGTATAAGTATCCCTAAAAAAAGAAAATACACCCATTAACTGTATATATTTAGTTTGTTTGGCAAAGTTATTATACCATTGTTTTTGCTTTTTGTCAATAGGGCGTGTGATATTGGTGTGAGATAATATGCTCGACAAATAAGAATTTGAATAAAAATTGCGGTTTGTCGGTGAGAGTTAATCACGATTAACTCTCACCTCCGTCAACAAATCTTTTGCGGTTGCGTCCCGCAAATTTACGAGTAACAAGTAA
>JAZNEM010000171.1:0-2306 GCA_045588595.1 Eubacteriales bacterium | reverse complement strand
TCCGTTTTGAGAAATATGAAGTTCGATATGTGGAGGACGGTAGAATATTGGCGTGTCCTATATGCCGTCCCGGTTACGAAGTCGAATTTAGTGACAGCAATGGTATGACTGGGGCATCACTACTTGCCGATCTTTACAATCTTGCAAAAAAAATAAACGACCCCTCCGAAGAGAAGCCGTTTGATGAGTTGATTATAGAATGGTGTCAGCGCGTGGCGCATCCATATTTCGTAGATGAGCTTTCAGCCTTGATGGCGGACAAGCAATTTGACTTTGCCCACGATTATTTTATTATTGAAAAGGATGGAATTTTTGACATAAAGCAATTTATGCACGATCTTGGTAAGTTCTATCAGGTAGCGTCGTATGCCTTTGCCCTTGATATGATTATGAATGGGTATGATGATACAGTATTTAATCTTGCCGAGGATGGTAGGTATTTTGAGGGTGTTCCTTTCCTTGAAAAATATAAAGGGGAGCTGCCCGAAACGGACTGTGAAAAAGATTATACGCCTATAACTCCCGCCGAGCTTCTTAAAGAAATGAAAAAAACGAGCACTCCTATCCCAATGAACTCGCAAGAAGAAGGCTTTGCACGTGTGCCGTTTGATGATTATGAGGAGCTTCGTGATAAGCTGATAGATATGATACCCGATTTCCGTTTGCGCCTGAAGGTCAGCCATAAGAGCAACCGTGTTGTCCTTGCCGCCGACATCCACTCGGTATTTGACATTGCTTGGTATACACTTGCGAAAAAAGTTTGCGAAGATGCACAACCGCTAATAAAGCAAGATTTAGAACAGCTTGACATTTTGGAAAACCCCGTTCTGCGACTTTGTCCCATCTGCGGTCAAGCATTTGTATGTAAGGGTAAAGGCAGCAGAAGAAAATATTGCGGAAGTCCCGAGTGTAATAAACGCCGTGTGGCGCAAAACGTTCAGAATCACCGCAAAAAGAAGAAAATCGCCGCACTACAGACGAAGGGCGTGGCGGCCAAATAAAGAAAATAGGCAGCGAAGGAGAAAAAGGCTATATCGGTGCCTATTCTTTTTTAGCAAACTCCGAAAGTATTAAAATCTTCTTGAACAAGATAAAATTATCGTCAAGTACATCAACTTCTTGCGAAAGTTGGCTAAAATTTATTCATATTTTCTGGAAAAGCTATTGTAATTTATATAAATGTGTCCTATAATGAAAATTGCAAGAACTTATTCTTGCACGATAAACAGAAAAATTATGACTATGAATGTTTAAGTCTTTCAAAAAGAGGGAGAGCATCAGCAATGAAAATCAGTTACAATAAGCTTTGGAAAGTACTCGTGGATAAGAAAATGAGCAAAGCGGATCTTAGACGAGCAACAGAGATGGCTTCCAACACGATGACAAGCCTAAGACGTGACAAAAAAGTTTCGCTTGACGTCTTGCTTCGTATCTGTGAGGTTCTCGATTGTGACATTGGTGATATAATGAGCGTTTATAAAGAGGAACAGAACGCATAACATAAGGACGAAAAAAGCCGTCCTTTGAAGCAATAATCTACTTCAGCAGACGGCGTGAAATTATGAATTGGTATCGGTAGGATCGGAGTCGCTATCGGATATGTTCTCAAGTGCGTATTCCAAGCACTGAACAACGATTTTATTCATAGACGTGTTGTATTTTCCTGCAAGCATCTCGAGCTGTTCAACGATGTGTACGGGAATACGGAACGTTTTGTTTACTGATTCAAAGCCTTTTTCAAATTCTAACATAATTGCACCTCACTATATACACTATTATGCACTAAAAATAGCTAAAAATAAATAAGCGAAATATAATCACTTATTCTTGCAAAGCGATTGCAAGTGCATAGATATTATTGTATATTAAAATGTCGCTGTAAAAGCGACCACAATAGGCGAAAAATGTTAGATAATTAGAATAGAAATAATAGAATCTGATAAAAAGCGGAGGGACGAATAATGGCTGATAAGAAATATAGCGTTATTTTAGAAAAGGTGGGCAATCAGCCTCTGATGACTACCAAGATATTATGTGGAGAGTTAGGGCTTGGACTCGCTAAGGCTAAAGGTATGGTGGATAAGGTTCCGTCTACCATTGCGACCGATCTTGAAAGCGCAAAGGCTCTTGAACTGAAGAAAAAGCTTGAAGAGGTTGGAAATACTGTGTCTATCCCCGGCTTGAAGATTGAAGCCGAGCCCACTGCTAAAAAGAATGTGAAGTCGTCAGCGGTATCATCGGACGACGCCTTTGCTGCTATCTTTGGCGGTAGCACAACACCGAAGACTACTACTGTCAAAAAGCAA
>JAZNEM010000170.1:0-7610 GCA_045588595.1 Eubacteriales bacterium | reverse complement strand
CTCGTCACCTGCCGAGATGGTACCTACTCTTGCGATGTCCTCGGAGCCGTTTACTTTTTTGGAGTTAGCGATAAGGCACTCTACTGCGCGGTCAACTGCCTTTTTGATTCCCTTGCGAAGAATCATGGGATTTGCGCCTGCTGTAACGTTCTTCATACCCTCGCGAATGAACGCCTGAGCGAGAAGGGTAGCGGTGGTAGTACCGTCGCCTGCCGCGTCATTAGTCTTTGTAGCAACTTCCTTAACGAGCTGAGCCCCCATGTTCTCGGCTTCGTTTTCAAGTTCGATCTCCTTAGCGATGGTAACACCGTCGTTAGTGATAAGCGGAGAGCCGTACTTCTTATCGAGAACTACGTTTCTTCCTTTAGGACCAAGCGTGATCTTAACGGTATCGGCAAGCTTGTCGACACCTCTGCAAAGCGCGTTGCGCGCTTCGATTCCGTAAAGAATTTCCTTTGCCATAATAAAATTTCCTTTCTGAATGGTGGATAGTTAATGTAAAATTATTCAACGATAGCGAGAATATCGCTCTGACGAACGATGTTGTACTCAACGCCGTCTGCCTTTACCTCAGTTCCCGCATACTTGGAAGTGATGACTTTGTCGCCAACCTTTACCGTCATAACGACTTCCTTGCCGTCAACGATACCGCCGGGACCAACTGCGATGACTTCTGCGATCTGGGGCTTTTCCTGAGAAGCGGCGGTAAGAATAAGTCCGCTCTTTGTTTTTTCTTCAGCCTCCATCAATTTGACAACGACTCTGTCTGCCAAAGGTCTTATCGTCATTTTTTGTTCCTCCTTATAATAAAATTAAATAAGACATGTTTTTCAGTTTTGGCACTCAAACTCGATGAGTGCTAAACACTACACTTATTTTACACTTTTTTTTGGAAAAATCAAGTGTTTTTTTAATATTTAACATTTAATTAACATTTAATTTTCACCATGGGAGTGCCAAGAGGACGAAAAAAGAGATTTTTAGCTTAAGAATGGAGGATAATTGCGATGCTTGAGGTGATAAACCGTTATATTTTAGGTGCGGCTGTGCCTATACTTCTTATTGTGGGAGGACTGTTTTTTTGCTTTAAGTTAAGATTTTTCTTTTTTACGCATCCGATAAAGCTTATAAAGGCTTTGTGCGGACGGAAAGCGGGAGAGCAAACGTCGTCGTTCCGAGCACTTACCCTTGCGCTTGCGGGAACGCTTGGAGTTGGAAATATAGTCGGGGTATCGGCGGCTATCTTTATGGGCGGTTTCGGAGCGGTCTTTTGGATGTGGATAAGTGCGCTTTGCGCTATGGTATTAAAATATGCGGAGATAGTTCTCGCTATGTGTCATAGAAGATATGACAAGGACGGAAAAGGACACGGTGCGGCAATGTATTACATAAAAGAATACTTTTCCTTAAGAGGAATGAGGGGAGCAGGTGTTTTTCTTGCGGGGATATTCGCGCTTTTTTGTATTCTCAATTCGATAACCATGGGAAGCGTTATTCAAGCGAATGCCGTCGCAGGTGCGCTTGACGGAGTGTTTTCGATATCTCCGACTATTACGGGCGCGAGCCTTGCTATAGTTGTGTTTTTCCTTATCCGCAAAGGCGGAGAGGGAATGGCGCGATTTACGGAAAAGCTTGTACCTGTGATGACTCTCGGGTACGTGGTGCTTTCACTTGCCGTTCTGATATTGCGCGCAGACGCTCTCGGAGAAGCTTTTGTGCTTATATTCAAGGACGCTTTTTCATTTAAGGCGGGAGTTTCGGGAATAGGCGGATTTTTGCTTTCAAAAGCAATAAGATTCGGAACTATGCGGGGACTTGTATCAAACGAGGCAGGATGCGGCACAGCGCCAGCGGCACACGCGGTATCGGATTGCAAAGAGCCCGCAAGACAAGGCGTTTTCGGTATATTCGAGGTCTTTGTCGATACGATACTCCTGTGTACGCTTACGGCTCTTGTCGTAATAGTATCTTACACAGATGTCGTGCACTTCGGAGAGAATTTCATAATGATGACTATCGGTGCGTACGAAGCGGTGCTTGGAAGTTTTGCTTCATACTTCATGAGTATTGCCGTGCTTTGCTTTGGCTTTGCGACCATCGTATGCTGGGCGCATTACGGTATTGAGAGCGTCGGTTATCTGACGAAAAAACGCTTTGCAAAGCCTACCTTTATTGCAGTGTATTGTCTTTCTGTCTTTGCGGGGACATTTGCCGCAAGCGAATGGATATGGCAAAGCGCCGACCTTGCTATCGGAGTAATGACGATCATAAACGTTCCTGTTCTTATTTTGTCCAGAAAGGAAATAAAGAGCGAGACCGATAGATTTTTTGCAAAAAGAAAAAATAAGGTGATTTGACTTTTATTATACGTTTTTTATGAATTGAAATATAGATTCAAATTGCGGTTTGTCGGGGACGCGAAGGACGCGATGAGGGAACTTTTTTGAAAAAAAGTTCCCTCAAACTCCCTCAAAAAACTTTCAAAAATAAGGTTTTGCATAGCCGCTATGGCTGTTTTTAAACTTCTTTCAGGAAGTTTTTTGCCAAGCTTTTTTTCAAAAAAGCGGAAAATCGCGTCCCCCGCGTTCCCGATACATCAAAATTTATTTAACAAAAAGCTTCGGAAGCTGACCCTCCGAAGCTTTTTGCATTATATATTATTTAACATTATTTCAAGCAATTCGTCATAGGAGCGAGCAAGCTCGCTTCGGAGCTTTGCGCAAAGGATGATTGAATTTGCGCAGCTGCGCGGCAGAGCTCCCGCGCTTATTTTAGACAACGTGTCAGCGTGCGCGCTTCTGCCCTTTGCCAAGAGGGCGCGGAAGGCACGGTGAGAGGGCATTTCGCTCGGCTTTCGAATTTTTTTGAGCAGAGCGATATCGGCATGAAGAACTTCGCAAAGCCGTATGCATATTTTTTGTTCTTCGTCAGCGCGCGAACCTGAGGGCATAGAAAGGATAGATGAAGCGAGGTCTGATGCTCTGTCGATAACTCTTGAGATACAGTGGGCGCAGGCGGCTATGCTATCGCGTTCAAGCGGTGGCAGAAAATCCGCAAAAAGCGCGTCCTCAAGCTCGCACACACATTTATCGGCAGAAAGACGGATAGACGAAAGCTCTTCCTTTTCCTTTTTCGTACAACCTTTGCTTTTACAAGAGAGCCGTACCGCCTGCAAGGCGGAATTTGAAAGCTCCTCGAGAGATTCAAAGTAACGAAATTTAGCCATAACGGTAAAGCCTTTCAAATAAAAGTTTTAACGGAGAAGAAAAATCTTTGTAGCGAATGATAGAAGAAAACCAACGCTCATGCACGCGGGAAATGTCAAAAGCCAAGAGCCGACTATCTGCGAAACAACGCGTATATCGGGACGCTTTTTGACCGAAAGTCCCGCGCCTATTATCGCGCAAGCTCTCGATTGAAGGATGTCTGCGGGCATTCCGATAAAGGTGCAGAGCGTCACTACCGCAGAAGCCGCGGCACTTGCGGCACTGTATGAGGGAGCGTCAAGCTCGCACAGTTCAAATCCGACCTTTTTTATTACGTTAGACGCGCCAAAAGTCGAGCCGAGCGTAAGCGCGGCGGTGCATAAAAGCAACACGCATATGGGAATATCGGAAGCACTTTCCGCTTTTTGCGAATAGAGAGAGATACCGAGCATATAAACTCCCGTGAATTTTTGACAGTCCTGCGCTCCGTGGAGCATGGCGTTCCAAGCAGCGCTCCACTTTTGCGAACGCTTGAAGTGATGTACGGCGGAGCGACGGCTTATTTTTAATATCCGAGAGAGAAAGCATTGCAAAAAGGCATTGAAGATGAATCCAAACACAAGGGCAGGCAGGGTTGATAGTAAAAATCCCAAAAGCACGAGTCTCCATTCGTGAGCATTTATTGCGGAGACATTCATTTTGTTTGCAAGAGCCGCTCCCGTAAGCCCTGAAACAAGAGCGTGACTGTCGCTCGTGGGAAGTCCTATTCTATGAGATAATAGCGACAAAAGAAAAACTGCGCAAAGCGCGGAGCATAGAGATACGAGAGCGGAACTGCTCTCCTCTCCAAAATCAGCTATTCCAAAAAAGATACGAGTAACTCTCGGGTCGAAGCGTGTTATTAATACTGAGCCTAAAAAAGTGCATACTGCCGCAAGCCGAACCGCGCCCTCGTGACTCATGGAGCGAGCCGACACACATCCCGTTATTGCGCTGGATGAGTCCGAAAAGCCGTTTTCGAGCATAACTAAAAGTATAAGTATAGTGAATATTACGATCATTCCGACACCGCCTGTAAAAGAAAAAGGGAAGAGTGTAATAAAAATATTATGAAAAGATAGAGCTTTCGCTATTTTAATCATTATGTGATAAAGGCTTGACTCATTCATAAGCGAAACATTAAAAAAATCTTTAACTGCTTTTTATTGACATATATTCGTTTTTTTGATATAATTTTCTTTAGATATATTTGATTAAATATATTTTGAAAGGAAATATAAAAATGATAGAATTTAAGGGAAAGATATCGGAGCATATAAAAAAGAATATATATCAAAAAAGACTTCGCGCAATGGGACTTATGGTCCTTTGCTTCGTCGCGGTCTTCGGTATCTGTATGTTTACCGTCATTTTCCTCGACGGAGTAATATCCGCGCGTGAAAACGGATATATAAAGGATGTTTTGATAATGCTTGTAGGCTGTACACTTCTTTCACTGTGGCTTATCATAGCTCCGTATTCAAAACGGCAAAGAGAACAAGTTTGGGAATTCAGAGTAAAGATAAATGAAGAAAACGTATCGGTCACGAATGTCACCGACAATATCCGTATCCGCAAGGAGATAGGCAAGATACGAAAGGTGTCCGATAAAGGAGAATATTATCTTCTCCATTACGCGCTGATAGATTCATTTATTTGTGAAAAATCACTTTTGGCAAACGGAACGCTCGAAGAATTTGAGAGCTTGTTTGAGGGAAAGATAAAGTAAATTTACAAAAATTCTCAATATGAAAGAGGAAAATATGTCTGTAAATATAAGCAAAGAAATAATAGAGCGCGTAGAAAAGCTGCGCAGAGAGCTGACCTATCACGCGGAGCGTTATTACGTTTACGATTCGCCCGAGATATCGGATTACGATTACGATATGATGTACGCCGAGTTAAAAGGACTTGAAGAGAAATATCCCGAGCTTTACAGTCCGTCGTCTCCCACACAGAGAGTCGGCGGAAAGGTTCTTGATAAATTTGAAAAGGTCACTCACAGTGTTCGCATGGACTCGCTTGCCGATGTTTTTTCATATGAGGAGACTGAGGATTTTTGTCACCGTATCGCGACCGAGATAAAGATACCGTCATACTCGGTAGAGCCGAAGATAGACGGACTTTCGGTGTCTCTGGTTTATGAGGGCGGAGTGCTTGTCCGCGGAGCTACTCGCGGAGACGGTATCGTTGGAGAGGACGTAACGCAAAACGTAAAGACTATATTTTCTATACCTTTGACTCTTGGCGAGCCGCTTGACCTCACTGTCAGAGGCGAGGTCTACATGCCGCGTGCGGTGTTTGAGAAGATAAACGCGAAAAGGGAAGCCGAGGGAAAGCCTCTTATGGCAAATCCGCGTAACGCGGCGGCAGGTTCTTTGCGTCAGCTTGATTCGAAGCTGTGTGCCGAGAGAAAGCTTGATATATTCGTGTTCAATTTCCAAGAGGGCTCTCTGTACCTTGACGGTCACGCACCTGTTACCCATACCGAAACGCTCGACAGACTTTCGGAGCTCGGCTTTAAGGTCTTGCCTATGCGCAGAGTTGCAAATACTGCGGACGAGATAATCGAGCATATCAAGCGCATCGGAGAGGCAAGAGACGGACTCGCGTACGACATTGACGGAGTAGTTGTCAAGCTTGATAACCTATCCGACAGACGAACGGTAGGAGAGGGAACTAACACTCCTCGCTGGGCAGTAGCTTATAAATTTCCTCCCGAAGAAAAGGAAACTACTTTAGAGGATATCACGGTAGCCGTAGGGCGCACAGGTGTTTTGACTCCCACGGCAGTACTTTCTCCCGTAAGACTTGCGGGAACGACGGTCAGCCGCGCTACACTTCATAACCTTGATTTTATTCGAGGTCTCGAAATAAAGCTTGGAGACACTGTGGTCGTTCGCAAGGCGGGAGATATCATACCCGAGGTAGTAAGGACTATTACCGAAAAAAGAACGGGCAGGGAGCGTGAATTTTTAATGCCAAAGCTTTGTCCGTCGTGTAACGAGCCGATATCCTATGACTCTGACGGTGAGGCAGCCGCGCGTTGTACGAACAGTGCTTGCCCCGCACAGCTTTCAAGAAGCATAGAGCATTTTGCGTCAAAGGGCGCTATGAATATCGACGGACTTGGACCGCAGATAGTTGAGCTTCTTTTGAACGAGGGCTTGATAGCCTCTGCCGCAGACCTGTATTCGCTCAAGGAGGAGCAGATAGCAGACCTTGAGAGAATGGGAAAAAAATCGGCGCAGAATCTTATCCGCGCCATTGAAAATTCAAAATCGGCAGGTCTTGAGCGCCTTGTTTACGCGCTCGGTATCCGCAATATAGGAGAGGTAGCCGCCGCATCGCTCGCACAGCGATTTGGAACGCTTGAGGCACTATCGAAAGCGACAGTCGAGGAGCTTTGCGAGATAAACGATATTGGACAGATAAGTGCCTTGTGCGTGGTCGATTTCTTCTCACACCCGACAAATATCGAGCTTTGTCGAAGATTTACGGAGTCGGGACTTGTGACCGAAGCCGTATCAAAGCCCTCGGGCGATAAATTTGCGGGGCTTACCTTCGTGCTTACGGGAACGCTTCCAACTATGTCTCGCGACGAGGCTTCCGCTATGATAAAGGCTCTTGGCGGAAAGGTAAGCGGCTCGGTGTCGTCAAAAACGTCGTACGTCGTCGCGGGTGAAGCGGCGGGAAGTAAGCTTACAAAGGCGCAGAGTCTTGGAGTTAAGATAATAAGCGAAGAAGAGCTTATCAATATGATGAAGTAAAAAGTAACAGGTAATAGGTAATGAAGATTTTCGTTGTAAGCGAAAATCTACTAAACTTTTTTACTATTTACTTTTACCTCTTACTTTAAAGCGTGTATTCCACGATCCCTTGATAGATACCTTGAGCGAAAAGGTCGGGGCGGTTGTTCATGAGTGCCGCATCAGAGGCATTTGTAATGAATCCAAGCTCGACTAGGACTGCGGGCATAGCCGTTCTTCGCAGAACGTAAAGATTAGTGCGTACCTGCATGCCTCTGTTTCTAAGTCCCGTCGTTTCGCTCAGATTTTCAAGGATATCCTCACCTAAAGAGAAAGCCGCGCTCGGCCTTGAGTATGCAAAGGCTTCACTGCCAGTTGCACTCGGTATGCTTGAAGCATTCGTATGAATACTTATAAAATAGTCCGCTCCCCACGCGTTTGCGTCTGAAACACGCAAACGAAGGCTCGTCGTGTTTGACGTTCCTATTTGCGTGTCTGCTGTGGGGCGTGAGAGCCTTACCTCAAAATTCCCGTTCGCGCGAAGAAGCTCGGCAAGTTCAATGCCAACGCGGAAGACGATGTCCTGTTCGCGCAGACCGCTTCCTTCCGCTCCTGC
>JAZNEM010000169.1:0-1911 GCA_045588595.1 Eubacteriales bacterium | reverse complement strand
GTGTCTTTCGGCGTGCTTTTACTTGCAAGGTTAATACCTTGCTTCGCAAAATCCCACCAAAATCCATCAAAAATTAATTCGCCGTGAGGTGCGAAGCAGTTTTGACGGAGCAGATTTTTTCGAGAACAAGGTTCTTTCCGACGATCATATATTAATATTATCAAGGAAAGAACTGCAGTTATCGGTAAAATCTGCCCGACAAAACCAATTTTGTTCGACTCTCGTACGGCTGATACCTTGCGTCGTCCTCCGCACCAAAAATCACCTAAAAATTAAGGCTCTCGGGTCGGAGATTTTTTGGCTGACAAATATTTGTCAGCAGCAGGAAAACGCCGAAAAGTGTATATTAATACATTTGAGGCGTTTGACGAACTGATGGCGGATATTTGTCGCCAAAAAACTAATTCGTATTATTATTGTCACTCTAAGTGAAACCTTGGACGAGAAAATCCGTCTTATAGAGTGAAGAGAATAAAGGAGGATATGAAAATGAGAAAAATCAAGCTGACAACCATTATTGTTTCATTTATAATTCTTGCCGCATGTTTTTGTTCTTGCTTTTCCCGATTGGACAGCAGCGTTGAAGGTGATCCCGAGCTGACTCTCGGAAATCTTTCCGATTATTCCGGGGCACACGCATCCGATGCGCCTTATATCGTTTTTTCATCCGACCTCGAGCCGATCTCTGCCGAGCGTATTGAAGAGGTAAGGCAGATATTCTACAGGATGATCTACAAAAGTGAATGTGAAGCGCAGACTGAATATTTAAAAATGACCGGAGTCGACGGTAAAGATCTTGAACTCGTTGCCCAAAATACCGCAGCAGAATTGGCAATGCGCTATAAAAGCGCGCTTATGAATTCCGAACATCTTGAATACAGCGACAGCCTCAGTTATGCCGGACGCTTTTTGGCGAGGTATTACGGTACGGTTGGCGGATGTGAGATCATCTCGATCAATTCGTTTACCGAGAAGAAAAGTTCGATCGAGCTTGGCGGCGTGACAATTGAAAATTCCAATCCATTTTACCTTTTTGCGTGCCGCGGTGAGGAGATGATCCCGCTGGCGGAGGCTTATGACGCGGAGTGGTTGACGCCGATAGACATACTTCTCATCTCAAAGCGGAATACCGATTTCAACGCATATTGGAACGCAAATTACGCCAACCGCACAACCGAGTATAATTACGTTGAATTTGTCGATGGTCTTGAAGAGCTTTCCGACAGTATGATAGCGGAGATCATGGAGCGTATGTATGCAGATACTTATGCGGAACGTTACAGCTTGGAATTAGCGGTAAATACTGAAAGGTACACAGGAATTTACAGTGAAGCAAAAATCGACTGTGTCAGTTCGTATTTTGCCGCGATAGAAGCGGGCGGAGTGTATGACATTTTTCCCTGCAACAGATATTACGGCATTATCTCCGGCTATGCTGTTTTCGCCGAGGTTGACCCGACCGATGTTGTGACGACTATCAATCTGGCGGGACATCGGATCGTTTTTGGGAATGGAGCAAAAATGTGGGTCTACAGCACCGATTCAGGCGTTGTCGAATTCAAGGAAGCATACGAAAGAGGTCTTCTGACCGATACCGATATCGCGAAGATCGCAGATAGACATGAGGCGTATGAAAGCTATGTTTTTAAGTGATAGCTAAGATATAAGAGCTGATTGATGTAGCGCAAAGTGCAGAGTTAAGAGTGCAGAATGCAGAATTAACGTAAATTTTCGCTGAAGCGAAAATTATCGATCAATGATTTTGTGCGGTGCTGATAAGATATGTTGCTGAGCAAAATAATAACAAGCAAATAGAAAACCACGGATATTTTGAAGCAAAACTTCAATTTATCCGTGGTTTTATTAAAATCAAAAATTTCCGAGCAAAGCGAGAAAATTCACCTTAACTCT
>JAZNEM010000168.1:0-3137 GCA_045588595.1 Eubacteriales bacterium | reverse complement strand
TCCCTCAAAAAACTTTCTAAAACAAGGTTTTGCATAGTCATAACGGCTACACGATAAATCCTTTTCAGGAAGTTTTTTGCCAAGCTTTTTTTCAAAAAAGCGGAAAATCGCGTCCCCCGCGTCCCCGATAAATAAAAATTTGAAATCAGACAAAAGGAGAAATACAATACTATGAGAAACATACTCTCTCTCAACCAAAATTGGCTTTTCGTCAAGGACACTGACGACATAACAAAAAAGGAAGGCATAAGCGTTGACCTTCCTCACACATGGAACGCAGAGGACGGCTTTGACGGCGGAAACGACTATTTCCGCGGCTCTTGTCTCTACACAAAGACACTCAGCAAGGCAGAGCTTCCCGTCTCCGACCTCTACTACCTCGAATTCAGAGGCGCAAACTCCTCTGCCGACGTTTACGTAAACGGCAAAAAGCTTGCTCATCACGACGGCGGTTATTCTACTTGGAGAGTAAATATCACCGACGAGCTGACCGACTCTATAGAAATAGCGGTCGTCGTTGAGAACTCTATAAACGAGACCGTTTATCCGCAAATGGCTGACTTTACTTTCTACGGCGGTCTTTACAGAAACGTGAACCTTATCTGCGCAAACGCTTCTCACTTCGACCTCGATTATTTCGGAGCGCCCGGCATCAAGATAACCCCCACGGTAAACGGTTCTGACGCGAGTGTTGAGGTCGAGACCTACGTCTGCGGTCTTAAGGACGGACAGACTATCGTTTACACCGTCTACGACAAGAAAGAAAACGAGCTTTACAAGATAGAATCCACCGACACAAAGGTCGTTTTCGACATAAAGGACGTTCATCTCTGGAACGGCCGCAAAGACCCCTATCTCTACTGCTGTGAAGCCGAGATAGTTGAAAACGGAGAGGTCCTTGACAACGTTTGCTCAAGATTCGGCTGCCGTACCTTTAAGATAGACGCCAATAACGGATTTATCCTCAACGGCGAGGAATATCCTCTCCGCGGTGTATCGCGTCATCAGGACAGATGGGGCGTAGGAAACGCGCTTCTTCTCGAGCATCATGAGGAAGATATAGACCTTATCTGTGAGGTTGGAGCTACCACTATCCGTCTCGCTCACTATCAGCATGACCAATATTTCTACGATCTCTGCGACGAGCGCGGACTCGTTATATGGGCGGAGATACCCTATATCTCGAAGCATATGCCCACGGGACGTGAGAACACCATCTCGCAGATGAAGGAGCTTATCTCGCAGAACTACAACCACCCATCTATCGTTGTATGGGGACTTTCTAATGAGATATCCATCGGCGGCTCTGACGACGACCTGCTTGAGAACCACCGCATACTCAACGACCTCGTTCATGAGATGGATAAGACCCGTCTTACCACGATCGCCGCTGTTTCGATGTGCAAGATGGACGACCCCTATCTCCTCATTCCCGACGTCGTTTCCTACAATCACTATTTCGGTTGGTACGGCGGTGACACGAGCATGAACGGCCCTTGGTTCGACAAATTCCATGAAACGCACCCCAACATTCCGATAGGCTGCTCCGAGTACGGCTGTGAGGCTCTCAACTGGCACACGAGCGAACCCAAGCAAGGCGACTACACCGAGGAATATCAGGCTTACTACCACGAGGAGCTTATCAAGCAGCTCTTTACGAGAAAATATATGTGGGCTACTCACGTTTGGAATATGTTCGACTTCGGTGCTGACGCAAGAGCCGAGGGCGGTGAGAACGGACAGAACCACAAGGGTCTTGTAACGATGGACAGAAAGTATAAAAAGGACGCTTTCTTCGCTTACAAGGCTTGGCTCGTTTCTCCCGAGGTAGATCCTTTCGTTCACCTCTGCGGAAAGAGATACATCGACAGAGTTGAGGACGTTACTAAGGTAACCGTTTACTCCAATCTCCCCGAGGTCGAGCTTTTCGTTAACGGTGAGAGCATCGGCAAGAAGACCGCGGACGATCACTTCTTCTACTTCGACGTTAAGAACGTGGGTGAGAGCGTTATCGTCGCAAAGGCGGGCGAGCTTTCCGACGAGGGTACTATCCGCAAGGTCGACGAGATGAACATGGACTACGTTCTCGTTGAAAAGGGCGCGGTACTTAACTGGTTCGATATCGACGCGCCCGAGGGTCGCTTCTCTCTCAACGACAAGATATCCGACATCATGGAATCAAAGAAGGGCAAGATGTGGTTTATCGGCGTTGGTCTTAAGATAAAGAAGAAGATGGACGCGAACAAGAAGGACAAGGAAAAAGGTGAGAAGAAGTCGGGCGGATTTGAAGTCGACCTCAAAGCTGACGGCGGTCTAATGCAGATGATGGGAGGCTTCACAGTTCTCCGCCTCACGAGCATGATGGGCATGATGAATATCTCCTTTACCAAGGAAGAGCTTCTTAAAATGAACAAGAAGCTCAATAAGATAAAGAAGCCCGCGAAAAAGAGCTAAAGAGGTATATAATGAGAGACGAAAGAGAAATTTTAACAAGGGATAGGATACGTAAAAAATTAATACGCGAATGTAAGGGCTCGATACTCCTGCGGATAGTTATATTGTTTATTGGGTGTATTCTTTTTGGTCTTATGTCCCTCCTTCTCTTTACGTATTCTTGGATAGATATTCTGTTGATTGTTGCTTGGGGAGCTTTTGTTATAGCCGAGCTTTTAGTCATTTTGCGCGATATTTTGCGTATCTCAAAGGCAACTCGCGGAGATTTTACTGTCGTTGAGGAGACCTTATCGGAAGTAGAGCTTTATGAACTCAATTTTTGGCGGACATTAATCGGTCTTTTTAGCAGAAAAAGCGGTTCAGTATTTTTCTACAAAGGAAATTATGAGCATATTTTTAAATTTCAAAACGGCAAAAAATTCGTTGCGAACTACGGAGAAAATCAGGATTCTCATTTGGACATAGCGGCACAGATGGCAACCCACGGAGATAAATTTATCACAGTTTTCTATAACGATAAACCTGAAAAGATAATTTTGCTTTACAACGACAAAGCATATAATTACAAAGCTTGAATAAACACACAAAAGCCTTGAAAACGTAATGTTTTCAAGGCTTTTGCTTGCTTTTTGGTTAGAAAACCAAAGCAAATAAATTGCTGTTAAGTCGGAGGCCAAGCGGGC
>JAZNEM010000167.1:0-9941 GCA_045588595.1 Eubacteriales bacterium | reverse complement strand
GCATTGTCGCACATAAAAATGACACTATCGATTGTTTGGCTTCCAAAAATTCTAATACTTGGAAAAGAATACAAATTTATCTATCTTATATAGTAAAATTAACCAAAACTTATACTTTGTATTGACATTATTATATTTTTTTGTTATAATAGAACAAGTATCCCATAAAAAGCGCTATAAAAAGGAGATCGTTTTCCATGATACAAAAGGATTTTGACGAATTAAAAAATGTTATTATCGATTTTTACAAGATAACCGGAATCATGCTTTCTTTGTATGATGAAAACTTCAATAGAATATACACATATCCTCCGGAAAACTCTCCTTTTTGCTCTGTTATTCGCAGTACAAGTCTTGAGCACAAGTGTTTTGAATGCGACCAAAACGCAATGAATCATTGCAAGAAAACTCAAAAGCCTTATATTTACGAATGTCACATGGGAATGATGGAGGCTATGACTCCTATAATCTCTTCAGATATAATTATAGGATATCTTCTAATGGGTCAGGTATTGTCAAAGCATAAGACATTTCAAATAAAGGACAGAATAGAATCTCTCCCCAAAAACGCAGAATTATCAAAAGAGGCTCTTATGGCTGCGATAGAAAAAATGAATCCGATGTCAAAGGATATCCTTGAAGCCGCCGTTCACATAATGGAGATGTGCGCTTCCTTTATAAGCCTTAAGCGTTTTGTATTTTCTGAGCAGAATCCTCTCCAACACGAGATAGAAAATTATATACATGAAAACCTGAGTGACCCAGAGCTTTCAATGATGTCTATATGTAATCATTTCCTTATTTCGAGAAGCACGCTGTATTCGACCTGCAAGAACGCTTACGGTGTGGGAGTGTCCGATTACATACGCTATTGCAGAATAGAAAAGGCTAAAAAAATGCTTCTTCACAGGCAACATTCCATTTCGGAAATAAGCCGTATGTGCGGATTTAACGAAGCAAACTATTTTACAAAGACCTTTAAGCAATTGACGGGTTGTCTGCCGAAGGATTACGCTCCGTCTCATTTACCTAAAAAATAAAAGCAAAAGGTTCTGCCTGTTGGCTGAACCTTTTTGATTTTCAAACGTGTTAAAAATGAAGTTGAAAATTTCAAATTTGGATTTGTCGATGGGGTTGATTTGACGAAAAGGCAACGTACAAACGAAACGGTTTTAACCAAGAGCCTCCCTTGTGTAAAGGGAGGTGGCACGCGTTAGCGTGACGGAGGGATTGTAAAAGTAACATTTTAACACAAAACAATCCCTCACCCGACTCCGTCGGGAGCTCCCTTTACACAAGGGAGCCTTTGGGTACGTGCATAAACTTTTCTTAAATCCATCTCCCCTATAAACCGCAATTTGTTTTTTTATTTTAATTTTACTTGGAGGAAACATGTCAAACAAGAAGCTTGAAAAATACATAAATGGTCGCAAGTGCACGATACTCGGTCTTGGAGTATCGAATCTTCCTCTTGCCGACATTATTCTTTCGTCGGGCGTACATCTTAATATAATAGATAAAAAAAGCGCGTCAGAGATCGGCAAAGAAGCTCTTGAGCTCCAAAAGCGCGGAGCTGAATTCATACAAGACGCTTCCTTCGGAAAAATAGACGGCGAGCTTATTTTTCGCTCCCCCGGTGTACGCCCCGATATAGACGGCATCAAAAAAGCGATCTCCGTAGGCGCGGAGCTTACGAGTGAGACCGAACTCTTTATGAAGCTCACAGATGCGAAAGTTTTTGCCATTACGGGAAGTGACGGAAAGACAACAACAACGACCCTTACGGGAAAATTCCTTGAAGCACGATCGAAGCTTTCAAACAAAGGCAGAGTATTCGTCGGCGGAAATATCGGCACTCCCCTGCTCCCGCTTTGCTCGGAAATGACAGCGGACGATACAGCCGTTCTTGAGCTTTCAAGCTTCCAGCTTATGACCTTCTCCCGCGCCCCAAAATATTCGGCGATAACGAACCTCTCACCCAATCACCTTGATTGGCACAAGGGCGGAATCCTCGAATATGAGGAAGCCAAGCGAAAAATAATCGGCAAAGAAACAAAAAGAGTCGTACTTAACGCTGAAAGCGAAGTGACCGCACGCATAGCTCTTGAGGAGCTTGCAAAAGCCGAACGAGAAGTGATAGTTTTCTCATCAAAGCGCAAAAAAGAAGATCTTTACGAGTTCCTAAACACGAAAGGTTCTGAAATCGGACTTTTACGTCTCGTTTTCGAACGTGACGGCATTATCGTAATATCGAACGGTGAGCAAGAAGAGGAGCTTCTCTGCGTATCCGATATCGTTCTCCCCGGCAGACACAACGTTGAAAATTACATGACCGCTATGGCGCTGACCTATGGCAACGTACAAAAAACGGTATATACAGACGTTGCAAAAAGCTTTGGCGGTGTCGAACACAGACTTCAGCTCGTTCGTACGCTTGACGGAGTAGATTATTACAACAGCTCGATAGATTCCTCTCCTTCAAGAACAGCGGCGGCACTTTCGGCTCTTCATGGACGGGATATCGTAATTATTTGCGGCGGCTACGACAAGAAGATCCCCTTTGAACCTTTGGCAAAAAGTCTTTGCAAAAGCGCGCGCGCCGTCGTTCTTACGGGCGCAACCGGTGAAAAAATAAAGGATACTATCATTTCTTGCCCCGATTTTGACGATCAAAAGCTTACTATCGTATCCAATCCTGACTTCGAGGGTGCTGTAAACGATGCGCGCCGACTCTCAAGAGCGGGAGGTTGCGTTCTTCTCTCCCCTGCCTGCGCAAGCTTCGATGCTTTCAAAAATTTCGTCGAGCGTGGCAATCGCTTCTGCGATATAGTAGATACGTTCTAAGAGAACGCGACGTGCTTCTCTTTCTCAAAAGTAAATTGTGCAAAAAGTAGAATTTTCACAAAATTATGATTCAATATTGTTTTTTCTAATCTTTGTGATATAATTAATTTGTATTTGTCAGGGATACCCTCTGCAAGTATAATTTACTTATCAATCTATTTTAAAATCAAAAAAGGAAAGGATTATTTTACCATGAAAAAAATTCTTGCGATGGCTTTGGTTCTCATTACTTTAGCTCTTTGTTTTTCATCTTGCGGACCTAAAGATGCTATTAGGATCGCTCCTCACGATCTAAACATGCCCGATTCCTATGAGATCTTGTATACTGTTGTCACCGACAGCACGAACGATGAAAACGATAGCGTTGCTCTGGTCGTATGCGGCTGTGATGCTGAAGGCAATTTCTATTTTAGCGAGATCGGAAAAACTGATTCTTACAATAACGTAAAAAAATTATGCATCGGTTCGGATGATTCTTATGACGAATATAGCTTTGATGAAGAAACCGGAAAGTATGAGCTTGTAGCAAAGGATCGTAGATGGGTAGATGCTTTCGTCGCTTGCAGTGATTATATAGAATACGCTAACGATGAAACAGATAAGGGCTCTTATGAAAAGATAGATGCCCTTTCCACATCACCTATCGGCACTATTGATTTCTCCGATACCGAGCGTTTCGAGTATTACAGAGTAACAGGCGGTTCGAAAATGAGCGGAAAGCCCTTTGAAGCTGTTGTGGAAAAGGAAACAGGTGCTTGTGTTTACGTTAAATATTTAGAGCCGTCTATCGATGGAACAGATTATTATTTTTACGCAACAAAGTATACCACTCCCTTTGAAGGAAATTATAAGTCTTTGTTTGGTGATCTGATCGCGTAAAAATCAATTGATAATTAAAATACGGAATTTATATATTTAGGGGAGGCTGAAAGCCTCCCCTTTTTATCTTGTTTAATATATTCACTGCTAAAAAAGTCTTTCTATTAAACGGTAAGAACGACTTTTCCTACGTTTTTGCCTTGATAGAGGATATCGTGCGCGGCTTCCGCTTCCTCGATGGGAAGTACCGCGTGGATAGTAGGCTTAACAAGACCTGCTTCTATCTTCGGATATACGTCGCGCACTATACCCGCGAGTATCTCGGCTTTTGTCTTTGGCGCGCGCGAACGAAGCGTGCTTCCGATAATTCTGACGTTGCGCACGTAGATATTTTTGAGGTCTATCTCGGTCTTTGTACCCGCGAGAGCGGCTATCATTATCCAACGAGCTCCGTGGGTAAGATAGTGTATACACTTGCCCATTATCTCACCGCCAAGGCAATCGATAGCAACGTCCACCGAGTGTCCGTTTTCAAGCTCCTCCTTAAGAACGAGAGATATATCCTCTTTCGTGGTGACCACCACTCTGTCAGCATTAAGATGCTTGATATTATTCGCGATCTCTTCGGTAAGAACGGTAGTAATGACTCTGATACCGAACGCCTTTGCCATAGGAATGATAACACTCGCAAGACCCGATGCGCCCGCATTCATAAGAAGGGTATCTCCCGCCTTTATATTTCCCTCGATAAAGAGATTAAGGTAAGCCGTAGCGAATGCCTCGGGGATAGCCGCCGCCTCTACCATAGAGCAATTCTTAGGCACGGGCATGAGCATATCGTATTTTACGGTCACGTATTCAGCATAACCACCGCCACCGAGAAGCGCGCAGACCTTGTCGCCAAGCTTCCAGCTTGAGCTTTCACTCGCTTCTTTACCGATATCAACGATCGTTCCCGCGATCTCAAGCCCCATCCATTCGGGACAGCCCGCGGGAGGCGGATAATCTCCCTCTCTCTGCATGAGGTCGGCACGGTTGAGAGCCGCTGCTTCAATTTTAACGAGCACCTCGTCCGACTTCATTATCGGGTCGGGCACGTCGCTCCAATGTAGACTTCTGTCGCTTTTGTCAACAAGTATTGCTTTCATTTTTATTTCCCCTTAATACAACATATTATCTCTGACCGCTTTCATAGCGCGGAGCTTGGGCTGATCCTTTGAATTGACGTTTTCGTAATGATCCATGCAAAGATACATACAAACACCCAAAGCCGCGCCTATCTGCCTTGTAAGCTTACCATATTTTCCGCTCGCGAGGTAAAGGAACGGACGGTCAAGCTCTTTGCGCAAACGATAGATGGTGTTAATGCAAGCCTGCTGTTCCTCAACGGTATTAGCCTCGGTAACTATCTTTACAACGTCCGCGCCGCGCTTTATCTGCTCACGTGCCCACGTGAGCGTTTTTTCTTCATCGAAAAAGCAGCGAACGTGGCAGGACATAAGTACCTCACAGCCGAGAGCGTGTATCTCTCCGATGAGCTTTTTCTGCTTTTCGATAACCGCGGGATCGAATGAAAGCTCGTACTCCGCCTTTCCGAAAACGTCGCCCATAACGTCGCAAAGCGTAGCTCCGCAACGCGCGCCCATGAGCAAAAGCTCCATACATTCTTCGTCCGAAAGTCCTTGGCTCTCGTGTCCGCGATAAGAAGTTATGTATATCGGTTTGCCCTCGCAGAAACCGAATAGCTTTTTGAGGGTCTCCTCGTTTCTGTACTCGGGCAAAAGATTGCAGAGCTGTATGCCGAACGCCTCCGCGCCGTCGTAGTGCGCGTCGTAGATGCGATTCTTCGCCGTCTCAAGCGTCTTTTCCTGTATCATCGCGCAAAGAAGCGGTCGAGAGTAGGTCAAAAATGTGGGCTTCAGCGTTCCCATGTTTCTTTCGTTCTGAATACTCATATTACTTATCTCCGTATTTTCTTCTTTCCATAGCGTCACGGCCTCCGTCGATAAGAACATTCGTTCCGTTGAAGAACTGTCCCTTGTCGGAAGCAAGGAAAATAATGAAATCGATTATCTCCTCGGGCTCTGCCGCGCGCTCAAGAAGCGTTCTCATATTCGCCATAGCCTCTCTTGTAAGAACAGGACCGGGGGATACGCACATCGAGCGTATGCCGTACTTCGCGCCATACTGCGCGATAGCCTTTGTAAGTCCGCCCATAGCCGCGCTCTTTGACGACGAATACGAAATATTGTGTCCGCTTCCCTCCTGCCCAGTGATCGAACCGATGTGAACGATAAGACCGCTCTTCTGCTCTCTCATCTGCTTGAGTACGGCGTGGTCGAAATAGATCTGTCCGCGAAGATTTACGTCAAGACCCCAATCGTATATCTCTATCGGAACGTCGGGAAATTCGATCTTGCCCGAAATTCCGTGAACACGAGTCTCCGCGCCGCCCGCAAAGTGAGTAAGAACGTCAATGCTTCCGAAAGCCTCAACTGCCTTGTCTCTTGCAGCGCAGACCTGCGCGTAATCGCGAACGTCGCAAACGACACCTATAGCCGAGTCTTCGCGGATAGCGTTTATCTCGGCAACCGCGCGCTCAAGTGATTCGGGATTGATATCGCAAAGGACAGCGTTTCCGCCCTCCTCAACGTATCTCTTGCACATAAGGAAGCCCATTCCCGATGCCGCGCCCGTGGAAAGTACTGTCTTGTTTTCAAATTCTTTCATAATATATCCCCTTTCGTTTTTTCTTTATTATAACTCATAGCCAAAAATGTAACAATGCAAAAAACGATACGCTTTTAACATTTTTGATACTTTTTTCTCAAAAATGCTTGATTTTTTTTGCAAAAAAAGTATAATTAAGCCAAGAACAAAAATGAGGGGTGCAAACATGAATATTTCCTCGATAACCGTTACTCACATAAGTGCCATAATCAACGTTTATTCCGAAAAAGGCAGACATTTGAATATGAACCACCGCCCATCTTACGGGCTCAGCTTTTGCAAAAGCGGTAAAATAGAATACGTCAAAAACGGGGTAAAGACGATATCCGACAACACCTGCGCCATAATACTTCCGCAAGGGCAGAGCTATTCTCTTTTTGGAACGGCAACCGGTGAATTTCCATTGATAAATTTCGACACCGACCAAGAGATAACGAAAGATTTTTTAAAGATACCTCTGCGCAATCCCGAGGTGTATTTTCTTGAATTTGAACGCCTGCACGCTTCATGGCAAAATCCGTACGGTCAAGCAAAGGCAATGAGCATTTTTTACGATATCCTTGACAGACTCTCGCATGAGGGAGACGACGGAAGCTTCTTGCTCTCACCCGCACTTAAATACGTTTCCGAAAATTTCTTCGACCCCTCACTCTCAAACGAGGCTCTCGCGACAGTATCAAACATAAGTGAGGTCTATCTGCGACGCCTTTTCAAGAAATACTTGGGGGTTACGCCAAAGCAATATGTACTTGAATTCAGAATTCGCCAAGCAAAACAACTCCTTTCCGAAAAAGCTCTTACCGTTACGGGTATATCCGAAAAATGCGGATTTTCAAGTGTCTATCACTTCTGTCGCGCCTTTAAGGCTATGACGGGACAGACTCCTACCGAATATTCCTCCACCGCCGAACGTATCAAGGGATAGAACCATTGATTAAAAAGTAAATAAAAAAGAAATATAATTTACACACCAACACTTCGTGCTAAAGTAATGTTTTTTAAATAATATAATGAAAATTAACAAAATGTCCTTGATAATATGCTTTATTATTGATATAATAGAAAGGATAAAATATAATTTCCGAAAAGAAAGGAAAATAAAAATGCTTAAAAAGATCTCCGCGCTTATTTTAGCGCTTTTGCTCTGCATTTGCGCGCTTGCTTCTTGCTCAATGTCGGGCGAGGAAGTTCCCGACGGAATGAAATCGGCTTATCTTTCAGGCGAGCCTTTCCGTTTATATATACCTGAAGGCTGGGTAGCCAACACCCGAAGCGGCGTTTCGGGCGGATATTCTCCTTTGTATTTAGGAGTCAGCGTAAGCGCAAGATATGACTCGACTGTTTCCGCCGATACCGACGTTTCGGCTTATCTTGAGGATTGCTCGGCTAAATACGCGGAGGCTCTTGATTCTTACGCAAGCACCGGTATCTCCGAGGCACTGCTTAGCGGCAAGGACGCTCGACGTCTTACTTATACCGCAAAGGACGAGGACGGAGTTCCTATGACCTGCTCGCAGTTTGCGGCAAAGGATAAAAACGGTGTTATCATATCTCTCTACACCTACTGCCCCACCGAGTTTTTGGAGGAGACCGAGAGTGATATCGAATCGGTACGCGCAAATTTCGCTATTCTTGACGAAGCTCCCGCCGCTAATAACGACGAGGTGACCGATAAAAATACTCCCGCAGGTATGAAGATAGCCTCCGATAAGAATGCGGCATACAGACTTTATGTTCCTACATCTTGGGTATGTGAAGCTGAAAATCTTCGCTCCGAGGCTCGCGTTGCTTCGGACGGCTCTAACGTAACCGTTACTCTTTATGAGCCGAGCGTTTCGATGTCGATAGAGGACTATTTCGACCGTTGCGCAGAGGATTATCAAAAGGGACTTCGCGGATACACCTTTATCGAAGCAAAGGACAGAACGGTCTCGGGCAAGAGTGCAAAGAGCTACACTTACTCGGCAGAGTACGGTAACGCAAAATACCGCATCATGCAGACAGTATTCAGCGACGGAAAGATAATGTATTCTTTGACATATACTGCACTCGACGAGAATTTTGACACGCACATAGCTGACGTTGAGCTTATCCTTAACTCCTTCAGATTCCGTTAAAGAGGTATATATGCGCGATATTTATATGGACAACAGCGCGACGACTCCACTCTCCCAAGCGGCTAAAAATAAGATATCCGAGGCTATTGAGGTGTTTGGAAATCCATCCTCGCTTCACTCGGCGGGACAAGCGGCGCAAAAGCTCGTTGACGAGGCAAGAGCGCGTTTGCTCTGGGCGCTTGGAGTAAGACAAAGACAAGGAAGCTTTGTGTTTACCTCTTGCGGTACGGAGGCGACCTCACTTGCGCTCTTCGGTTGTGCCTATGCGAAGGCAAGAAGAGACGCAACAAGGATTTTGACCACCGACTCGGAGCACCCATCGGTCGCACGCGCGCTTGATAAACTCTCACTTGACGGCTTTGAGATAATAAAGATACCCACAAAAAACGGTGTTCTTGATAAAGAGTCACTCAAAAAAGCACTTGATAAAAAGATATTTCTTGCGACCTTTATGCTTGTAAACAACGAAACGGGAGCGATATATGACGTAGCGGGAGCGTTTGCGGAGATAAAACGCGCTTATCCTGACGCTATAACGCATTGTGACGCAGTCCAAGGCTTTATGAAGCTTCCGTTTACCCCCGTCTCCTTACACGCCGACTTAATTACGGTAAGCGGTCATAAATTACACGCGCCAAAGGGAGTGGGCGGACTTTACATTTCCGCTGAGATGCTTAAGGCAAAAAAAATAACCCCCTGCCTTGTCGGCGGCGGACAGGAGAGTGGTATGCGCTCGGGAACTGAAAACGTGATAGGAATCTCGGCATTCGGTGCGTCTGTAAACGATATCATGAGCAGAAGAGCCGAAATATCGAAAAAGCTCTCGGAACTTCGCGCTTATGCGGAGGAAAAGCTTGCGGAGACTGACGTTCGTATAAATCGCCCCAGCGGAGAATATCTTCCGAGCATTATAAATATCACCTTGCCGAGCATCAAGAGTGAAACTATGCTCCACCACCTTTCAGCCGACGGCATCTACGTGTCAAGCGGTTCGGCGTGCTCGTCACATTCAGCGCACCCGAGCGAATCGCTCATAGCGTTCGGTCTTACACCTAAAGAAGCCGATTGCTCTCTGCGTATAAGCCTTTCGGAATATAACGAGAAAGAAGATATCGACGCGCTCGTCGCATCACTGTCAATGGGTTTGGAAAAACTTGTCAGAATAAGATAACACAAAAACGAGAGGAAAAACCTCTCGTTTTTGTTTGACTTTGCTTTTCGTATTGTCACGTTAAATGATAGATGTTTAAAACAAATTTCAGTTTGTAGGGCAGTTTGAAATATTAAAATGGCGAGATTAAAAGTAAACGGTTAGAACCAAAGGCTTCTCCAGCGGAGAAGGCTATTGGTGGTAATCGTTTCGTTCGTACATTGCCATTTCGTCAAAATCAAACACACCGACAAATCAAAATTTACATTTATACCGTAGGG
>JAZNEM010000166.1:0-3603 GCA_045588595.1 Eubacteriales bacterium | reverse complement strand
AATTCCGAAAGCTCTTGTCAAAAGCGCATCGCCAGCAAGAAGAGCCGTTGCGTAGCCAAAAGCCTTGTGCGTACTCGGACGTCCTCTGCGAAGATCGTCATCGTCCATACAAGGAAGGTCGTCATGAATAAGAGAATAATTATGCAGCATCTCGATAGCGCAAGCATACGCCATTGAAGTCTCGTCGTTGCCTCCGAAAAGTCTGCAAAATTCATTTACAATAAATGGTCTGATACGCTTTCCTCCGTCAAGAACAGCATATCTCTGTGCTTCAAAAATGAGGTCTATGTCTTTGTCTTTTGAGGTCAAGTACGCATCGAGCTCTTTTTCTATTCTTGCCGCATCTGCGCGTACGGTCGCTTTGAGTTCTTCGATTCTTTTATCCATGATGTTTCTCCTCAATATATTTTTTATTTAAATCATTTCGCTTCATTTGCGGAAATAAAATCTTCTTCAACTATCTCACCGTCAGGCAACATTTTTAGCAGCTTTATCTTTCGTTCTGCGGATTCAAGCTGCTCATTACAAAATCTCACAAGTCTTACGCCCTCCTCATAAAGAGTGAGCGCGTCCTCTAGGCTTACGTTCTCACGCTCAAGAGAAGCGGATATCTCGTCAAGTCTCTTTATTGAGGATTCGAAATTTATATCGTTAGCCTTATTTTCGTTCATGCTATCCATGTTATCTCCTTTTTATCAGTTGTTTCTGTCAACCGAAATTATCTCGGCATCAGCTCTGCCGTCCGAGAGCAAAATGCTCACACGGTCATGCTCTTTAAGCTCCGACGCCTTGCCTACTATCTTTCCGTCCTTTTCAAGCGCACTATATCCTCTGCCAAGCACCGCGAGAGGATTCATCGCGCTAAGGCTCTGCGATAGTGCGAAAAGTTTCGCACGCGAGCGTTCGAGCACTCTGTCTGTCGCTTTTTCTATTCTTGCACAGTCATAAGAAAGCTGCTGTCTTATGCTCTTGAGCCTTGCTTTAGGAGAGCGCATTTCCAAGGCTTGTGCTTTATTTTTTAGCAACGCTCTTCTGCGTTCGAGCAAGCGTGACGCACGAATATCTATTCTTTCCATTGCTTCGTCAAAGCGTTCTATCATATCCGCTCTGTCGGGAACTGCAAGCTCTGCCGCCGCTGACGGAGTCGGTGCGCGCTTGTCCGCGGCAAAGTCGCAAAGAGTATAGTCGACCTCGTGTCCTACCGCCGATATTACGGGAATATGCGATGCCGCCACCGTTCTTGCAAGCGTCTCATCGTTAAAAGCCCAAAGGTCCTCAACAGAACCGCCGCCGCGGCCTATAATTATAATGTCGCAAGTTTCGTCGGCGTTCAGATATTCTATTCCCCTGCAAAGTGTCGCCGGGGCGTCTGCCCCTTGAACGAGCGAGGGATATATCAAAATTTCCGCTATAGGCCATCTTCTACCCGTGATATTTAGCATATCACGCACAGCCGCACCAGTTGGGGAGGTCACGATGCCTATTTTCTTCGGAATTTTCGGTATAGGCTTCTTTCTTGACTCGTCAAAGAGTCCCTCTGCGCGCAGCTTTTCGTAAAGTCTTTTATATTCGAGATAAAGCGCCCCCGCTCCATCATCGGTCATAGCCGAAACGTAAAGCTGATAGCGTCCGTTCTTCTCATAGACCGACACTCGACCGTACGCTGTGACCTTCATACCGTTATCGGCACGGAATGTCATTCTCTGCGCTTGCGCACGGAACATTACCGCCGCTATCTCGGACTCCTCATCCTTCAAAGTAAAATATATATGACCGCTTGAATGATACTTGAGGTTAGATATCTCACCGCGTACCGTTATTTCGGAAAGACAGGCATCGGACTCGATAAGGCTCTTTACGTAACGGTTGACCTCGGTCACGCTGAGCGAAAAGTCCTTCATATTCATCAAATTTTTTCTCCGTTAATCATAGCTCTTCTGCAAAGCAAAGCTATTCCAGCCGCATTATCTGCTGAAAACGCCGGCTCTGCAAAGAAAGCATCGAATCTTTTTGAGAGTTCACCGCGCATAAGACGGTTAGACATAACACCGCCCGCATAAAGCACAGGGCTCTCACCATGTTTTTCCATAGCGTCCTCGGTCATCTTTACAAGGGTTTTACAAATAAAATCAAACACGAAAGCCGCCGTGGCACTCTTATCCTGTGTCTCACGGTATATCTTAATCGCGATATTCTCCGCACCCGAAAGACTGCAACGGCAATCTCTGACGGTTATAGGGTGCTTATATATCTTTCCGCTATATGATTCCGCAAGAGCCTCAAGCTCTCTTCCGCACGGAAAAGAAAGTTCCATAGCAACGCCAACACGGTCGATAGCCTGTCCTGCGTTTATGTCATCGGTCTCTCCCACAAGCTCTATATCAAAGCTTACTTCGTTCGGAATGACTTTCAAAACCTCGGTCGTACCGCCCGAAACGTGAAAAGCCAAGAACTGCTTTTTCAAAAGCTCTTCCGCGTGTCCGGATGAATAAAGTGCCGCCATAACGTGACCGTTCTGGTGCGAAAATTCGTATATCGGTATATCAAGCGCCGCCGCAAACGCTCCCGCTGCCGCTCTACCCGACAAAAAGCAAGGCATATACGATCCCTCCGCATCTCTCGGACGGACAGAAACACCGACGGCTATCGGTGTGTAGTCTTTAAGCACAAGAGCAAGCTCTTTTGTTATCGCGGGAAGATTTCTCGTATGCGAGAATACTGCGTCCGATTGACGAAGTCCTCTCTGACCCTGTGCTACCGGCAACGGTATCTTTAGATTTGCAACAACAGTTCCTTGCTCGTCACAAACGGCACAAGACGTTGTGTAATTGCTCGTGTCAAAACCGACAAAGCAAGCTCTCATGACTTTGCTCCGTCTGCTTTTTTGTCCTCAAGCTCATCCTTTACCGAGTTGAGAACACCGTTTATAAAGGGGCGCGCCTTGTCCTCGTCATATTTCTTGGCAAGCTCTATTGCCTCGTTGATAGAAACGCTGTAAGGTATCTCAGTCTCGTAAAGCATCTCGTAAACGGCAAGGCGTAAAATAGAACGTGAAAGTCGCGTAAGACGGCTTGTCTTCCAACCGTTTGCGTGCTTTCCTATCGTTTCGTCAATTTCTTCGCGGTTGTCGCTTATGCCGAAATACGCCTTTTTGATGTAATCGTCCGAGGGTATCTCGCGCTCCTCAACAGAAGTAGCAAATATCTCAACGTTCGTTTCGTCGCATCTGAACTCGGTCTCGAACAAAAGTCCGAGTAATTGCTCACGCGCTTCTCTTCTTGAAAGTGTACTCATATGTTTTTGGGTCTCCTTTTTATCTCAACATGCCGTCGGGCACAATACTCCATATTACATATTATATATGTATTCTTTTAAATTGTCAATAACAAATGAATATTTTTATTAATAATTATACATTTTTGCATGAAATCAAAATTTTTAATTCAAATTTTGATTTGTCGGGGACGCGGGGGACGCGATTTTACGCTTTTTTGAAAAAAAGCTTGGCAAAAAACTTCCTGAAAAATAGGTTTTGCATAGCCATAATGGCAGCGCAGATGCAACAAATCGGTTTTGCGTAGCAAATTTGCGGGACGCAACCGC
>JAZNEM010000165.1:0-14533 GCA_045588595.1 Eubacteriales bacterium | reverse complement strand
GACGACGGCAATTAAGGTAATATTGATTTCGTAAAATATTTAGAAAGGCGGTCATAAGCTATGAACCGTAACAATGATAAAAATTCAGAAGATATTTCAGACTCAAGAGAGGCGTTATTTGACAGAGAAACAAACGTGTCTCCCGCGGTTATCAAGCGTTTGCCTAGATATTTCAGATATCTTCGCGAGCTTATACGAATGGGAAAGACGAGGATAAGCTCTGCAGAGCTTTCACGCATGATGAACGTGACGGCTTCGCAGATAAGACAGGACTTAAACTGCTTTGGCGGTTTTGGTCAACAAGGATACGGCTACAACGTAAATTATCTTTATGGAAAGATATGCGAATTGCTTGGCGTGGGCAATAATTTTTCCGCGGCTATTATAGGCGCGGGAAATCTCGGAAGCGCGCTCGTTCGCAGTCCAATGTTTGAGAAGCGCGGTGTAGACGTCGTTGCTTTGTTTGACATTGATGAAAAAATTATCGGAACTCACATAGGAAACGTTTTTGTATATTCCATGGACGATATGGAAAATGTACTTAACGCACTTAACGTTAAAATAGCTATTTTGACTCTTCCGAAGGAATACGCAACAGATATCGCGCAACGCCTTGACGATACCAATATAAAGGGTATATGGAACTTCACTGGAAAAGAGCTTGATAAGAGCAAAAAAGGTATAGTCGTTGAAAACGTGCATATCGGAGACTCTCTTATGACGCTTTGCTATGAGCTCGCGAAAAATGAAAACAACACCAATAACGAAAAAGATGGGAAGTAATATATAGATGGGAAAGACGACTAAAAATGTTATCCTTTACCGTAACGGCAATCTTCCCGAACGTCTTTCGGATATTCTATCCAACGCGGATGAGAACGATCTGCGAATACTTATAACGCTTATGATGTCGGCAGACGAGGACGGATATACCTGCTCGGAGAACGAGATAAGCTCACTTTTGGAACTTGACAGAGCAGAGGTGAACGCATCTATTAAATTCTGGAGAGGTGCGGGGCTTATATCGTCTAAACGTACAGAGACAAAGAAGACCGAAAAGACAGAGCAGGTTGAAAAGAGCGACAAGAAAAAGGATACAGAGGGGCTTAGGAGCGCGCATCGCGGCGGTGCTGTGGCTCATACGTCAATAGGCTCGTATGAAACCTCCGAGCTTGCCGAGTTGCTTGAAACGCGAAAGAATCTCGCGCTTTTTGTAAACGAAGCGCAAAGAGTTCTCGGAAAAACGCTGAATAATCACGACGTGGGTATTCTTGTCGGAATAATAGATCAGCTTGGATTCGACGAGGAAGCTGTGCTGAATATACTTGCTTACGCCGTCAGACTTAAGCATCCACAGGTGAGATACGCGGAGAAGATAGCAATAAGCTTTTACGACGAGGGAATAATCGATACCGAAGCGATAGTTGAGAAGATAAATAAAATAGAAGCGTCTGCAGAGACTCTTACGCAGATACGCTCACTTTTCGGAATGGGAAGCAGAGGGCTTTCGACAGCCGAGAAAAAGCTTTTTACCTCGTGGAGCGAAAAGCTTGGCTACGGCATCGACGTTATACGCCTTGCATACGATATAACAATCGATTCCATTCACGAGCCTGTACCGAAATATACCAACAGCATACTTGAAAATTGGTATGCGGAGGGATTGCATACTGCAGCGGATATCGAGGAATATATAAAGTCGCAAAAGGCGAGCGCACAAAAGGGACACGAAAAGAGCTATGATACCGATGAGTTTTTCGAGGCATCGCTCAAGAGAAGCTTTGAGGCGTTTGATAAAAAATACGGTTCGGAAAAATAAATTAAAGAAGGTGCGAAATGGCATATAATAAAAAGGATTATGCGCGCATAAAAAAGGAATATTCCGAAAAATACATAAAAGCGAGACTTGACGCGGATATGCGCAGACAGGAGCTTTATTCAAAATTTTTCGAGATAAAAGCGATAGACGATGTTCTGTCAAAAACAGGACTTGAGATAATGGGCATAATGACTAAGGAAACTGCCGAAACTGCGGCACAAAAGGTGGTCGAGCTCAAAAATCGCAACGAAAAGCTGCTTTCTGAAAGAGCCGCTTGCTTACGCGCTCACGGATATGCCGAGGATTACTCGGATATACGTTATGAGTGTGAAAAGTGCGGAGATACGGGTTACGTTGATACCAAGATGTGCGATTGCATGAAACGCGCTCTCATAATGGCGGGATATGAATCATCAGGACTTGGAAAGCTTATATATAAGCAGAGCTTTGAGAACTTTTCGCTTGACGCTTACAGCGACCCAAGAGACCGCGAATGGATGGAACATAACGTAAAGGTGCTTCGCCGCTTTGCCGAGAATTTCAGTGCAAAGGACGATTTCAGCTTTTTGCTTACGGGTTCGACAGGACTTGGAAAGACACATCTTTCAACGGCAGTCGCGAAGACGGTCATTGAGCGCGGATATGACGTAGCGTACGTTACTTCAGTCAAGATGATGAACGATTTTGAGGACAGACGCTTCCATAGAAACGACAGAGACGACGTTGCGGACACGACGAGATATTATGATGCCCAGCTTCTCATAATAGACGATTTCGGCACAGAGGTGTTGAATCAGTTCACGGTGTCGTGTATGTACGACGTAATAAATAACCGTATAAATAACGGCTTGAGCACGATAATCAATACGAATCTCCCGAAAAACGAGCTTGAAAAGAAATATGGTGAGCGAATCGCCAGCCGATTGTTCGGAGAATATACCGCTCTGCTTTTCAAGGGAACGGATATGAGATATAAGAAGATAAGATAAAAAATGGACAGTCGGGGTGATATGCACCTCCAAAAGTGTCTAACTTTTGGAGGTGCATATCACACCGACTGTCCTAAAAAACAAACAAATTAAGTTCAACAAATGGTTATAAAAATAACCTCTGCAAGAGTTTTCTTTTGCTTACTTTTCTTTTTTTAAAAGAAAAGTAAGGTTTCCTTTAAGCGTTTTTGATAGCGGTAATTACGGAAGCGGGGTCTTGCGCTTTAAATACCGCAGAGCCTGCGACGATAACGTTCGCGCCTGCTTCAACAACGAGGGAAACGTTATCGGTAGTAATACCGCCGTCAACCTCTATGTCAAGATCGATGCCGTGAGCGTTTGCATAGTCACGGATTTCTTTAACCTTATCGACAGTAGCGGGTATCATCTTCTGACCGCCAAAGCCCGGTTCTACCGTCATGACGAGAACCATGTCGAGCTCGTCGATTAGAGGATAAACAACGTCCGCAGGGGTTGCGGGCTTTATCGAAAGGGAAGCAAGCGCGCCCTTTTCTCGTATGTAGCGGAGAACTGCCTTCGGGTCGTCACAGCTTTCGTAGTGGATAGTAATGATGTCCGCGCCCGCCTTTAAAAAATCGTCGATATAGCGAATGGGGTCGTTTATCATAAGGTGAACGTCGAATTTTGCGTCTGTTACCTTGCGAACGCAAGAGATAACGGGTGCGCCGAATGACATGTTTGGAACGAATGCGCCGTCCATGACGTCAAGGTGTATGTATTCCGCGCCTGCGTCGGCAACCTTTTTTATTTCGTCTCCGAGCTTGGAAAAATCAGCCGCGAGAACCGATGGTGAAACTATTATCATTTGTTTTTACCTCCGTAAAAGTTATAGCACTATGCGTGATTTTTTGCATATAATGACAAAGAAGCTTCATGAGTAAAGTGCGGTGTGGACTTTGAAGAGCAGGGACGTGAAAGCGATAGCCGCACTGAACTCATTTTTGGACACGGTTACTTTTTCTTTTAAAAAAGAAAAAGTAACCAAAAAGAAAACTATACAAAAGAGTTATATGAAAACCGTATAGTTTGTACTATAAAGTTTATTGGATACTTTCCTTTTAAAAAAGAAAAAGTAACCAAAAAGAAAACTGTTATAGTGTATTGTTATATTTTTTCAATAAGGCATATCGCATGTGCGGCTATGCCTTTCTTTTCGCCTGAAAAGCCAAGACCCTCTTCGGTCGTCGCCTTTACGCTTACGTCCGAAATGTCAAGATCGAGCGCGCGGGCAATATTTACTCTCATACCTCGGATATGAGGTGCGAGTTTTGGCGCTTGCGCGATGACCGTAGCGTCGATATTTACTATTTTATATCCTGCGCTGAAAAGATGTACTCCCACCTTTCGCAAAAGCAGAAGACTGTCAGCCCCTTTGTATTTTTCGTCGTTGTCGGGGAAAAGCTTTCCAATGTCGCCAAGAGCCGCAGCACCGAGAAGCGCATCGGAAATAGCATGGAGCAGGACGTCGGCATCCGAGTGACCGAGAAGTCCCGTTTCATGCTCTATTTTTACTCCGCCGAGTATAAGGTCTCTTCCCTCAACGAGACGGTGGACGTCATATCCGTGACCGACCCTCATTAAGAGTTTACCTCTCTTTCGAATTCCATAATGACCTCGTCAGATTCAGAGCGTCTTGATATAATAATGCTTTCGGCTATTATCATATCCTCGGGAGTAGTTATCTTTATATTCTGCGCACCACATTCCACAAGGCGTATGGGGTGCTTGACGTTCTCGACGAGCGAGTTGTCATCGGTCGCCTTGAACCCCTTTTTGAGAGCGGTATAAGCGGCAGCTCTGTAAAGCTTTGTCTTAAATACTTGAGGCGTTTGTGCAAGCCAGACCGTCTCTCTGTCGGGCGTGGAATCTATAAATCCCTTTTTATCTGCGATCTTTACCGTATCGGTCGCCTTGTGAGCAGCGGTAGCGGCTTTGTACTTGTAAGCCGCGCGGCAGACCGTCTCTATTTGTTCGGGCGTGGTGAGACAACGCGCGCCGTCGGCAATAGCCACGAATTTTGAGCGCTTGTCGACCGCATCAAGTCCATTGAGGACCGAATCCTGACGGGTAAGACCACCGGGAATTATTTTAGTGACCTTGGTCATTTCATGGTTTTTGCAAAGCGTTTCCCAAAAAGGAATTTCGTTTCTTTTTGCCACAATAATTATTTCGTGGATACATTCGGTGTTTTGATAGGCGCGGAGTGTGTACAAAAGCAGGGGATCACCGCAAAGATCTGTCATTTGCTTTGTGGTCGTTCCACCGAAACGTTCGGAAAGCCCTGCCGCTGCGATGATCGCGCTTGTGAAATTCTTCGGATGAGGTGAACCTGAAATAGCGCGAAGCGCGCCTGCTAGCTTTTTAATGCACAAGGTCTTGTCCTCCCTTTTTTAAAAAATTAGTTTTCTTTTTCTATTTCTGAAAGCATAGCAACGCGAATTATGTGGTTGCCGCTGTTCATATATTCTGCGTTTATAAATGCGTCAACAAGCTCAAGAGCAAGTCCCGCGCCGACTACACGCTCGCCAAAGCAGAGCATGTTTGCATCGTTGTGCTCTCTTGTAAGCCGCGCGGAGAATGTGTCGGAGCAGCAAGCCGCGCGGATTCCGTTGTGCTTGTTAGCCGCCATGGACATACCGATACCCGTTCCGCAGATAAGTATTCCGAGCTCGCACTCTCCATCGAGTATCTTTTTGCAAGCTGCCTTTGCGTATATGGGATAGTGACAGCTGTCAGCGGAGTTAGTACCAACGTCAACTACCTCGTGACCGAGAGAGGCGAGATGATCCTTTACAGCTCCCTTAATAGCGTACCCGGCATGGTCGCATCCGATAACGATTTTCATAATAATTTTCCTCTTTTCGATTTGTTTTTATTATATAATTTGTTTTTTCTAAATTCTTACTTTTACAATCCCTCCGTCATTTTCTTACGAAAATGCCACCTCCCTTTACACAAGGGAGGCTCTTGGAAGTAGCTGTTTTCTCAAAGCAATCCCACCGATAAATCAAAATTTATCGGTACATGTTCGCTCGAACTCCGTAGGGGAGACCTGTGGTCTCCCGCGGGCGAACAAAGTTCGCCCCTACGGTGTTTGGGTTAAATTTTTGCGTTTTTGCGTAGCCGTTTCATTTAATTTTGTATTTATCAAACTCACAGACAAATCAAATTTTGAATATCTTGCTCAAGGAAGTTCTTTGGGGCTCGACCATTTCTTTCAAGAAAGGGTCGAACGCGTCCTTTCGCGTTCCATACGCTCGCGCTCGGCTTGAGATGGACGCAGATAGGTGACGGTGAGCTTTGCGTCATCGGTATAATTTCCCGCAAGATAATTGCGAAGAGCCACCTGCGCTACCGAGTATGCGGACTGATGGCGAAGCCTTTCGGGCACGGGATAGACCTCTGTTTTCTTAAGTGCCGATACCGTTATACCATAGCCGTCACCGCAAAACGCGACGGGTTCTGCGTACTTTGCGAGAAGCTCATCAAGCTCCGCTATGCTTATTGCGGAATCGGGAGTCAGGCGCGTCAGCTTTTCACCGTCGGAACGGAAAAGTGCGGTATATACCTGCGAACGTCTTGCGTTCATAACAGGGCAGATAAGACCTTTGTATACGCAAAGATTTTCAGCGATAGCCTCAAGCGTGGAAACGCTGACGCAGGGCTTGTTCTTGCCAAAGGCAAGTCCCTTTAGCGTTGCCACTCCGATACGAACGCCCGTGAAAGAACCGGGACCCGTTGACGACGCGAAAATGTCGATATCGTCGGTGCTTATGCCAAAATGAGTGAGAAGCGACTCTACCATAGGCAAGAGCGTTTCACTATGTGTATTTCCATTGTTCAATGTGTACTCCGCAAGGAGACGCTCTCCGTCGCAAAGCGCGGCTGAAGCGACGGTCGCGGAGGTGTCAAGCGACAGAATTATCATAAAGACCGTCCTTTTCTAATTTCAATATCCGATAGGGGAGAGTGTTATAAGTCGGCTGTCAACGTCGTTTTCGTTGTCCTTGATTATTTCAACGCGAAGATAGCTTTCAGGGAGCGCAAACGGGATATTTTCGCTCCATTCGACAAGACAAATTCCGTTTCTGTCAAGGTAGTCGTAAAAGCCGATAGACCATAGCTCATCCTCATCTGTTATTCGGTACATATCAAAATGAAATACCGATAAAGGCTTCCCCTTGTATTCGTGGACTATTGCGAAAGTGGGGGATTTTACCTTGGAATCGGGTGATATTACAGAGGTAAAACCGCGAATAAAGGCGGTCTTTCCCACACCGAGATCACCGTAGAGGGCAACAAAACGCGGAGATCTTTCGTTTGCGAGAAGCGATATGGCGCACTCTTTTCCAAGCTTCTCGGTCTCAAGAGCCGAGCTTGAATGAATGGAAGCGGCTTTGCCGTATTCGATTTTTTGCATAATACCACCTCCATCGGAGTTTTTCGTTATTTCTCTCATATTAGTATACCACAAAATGTCATTTATGTAAAGGGGGAAAAACGAATAATTTGCCCGTTATTCTTCGATTTTGTTGACATAAGCGAAAGTGTCTGCTATAATAATCAAGAGCGTATTGTAAAAAAGGTGAAGATAAATGAAGGAAACTGCGGATAATAAAAATATAACGTCGGTCGAAAGACGGATCTTAAAATTCTTTTTCGCGTTGACCGATAAGGAAAAGAATATGGGTGAGCTTGCAAAGATGCTTGGAATAAGCGTTTCAACGGCAAAAAGATATGCGAATATTCTTGAAAAGGCAGGAATAGTTTGTGTCAGAGATAAATATCGAAGACGTGGTAAAAGCGCGGTGCTTTGTAAAAACATGTACTTTTCTATCGTCAGAATAGGGAAGAATACGATAGCTATATCGCTTTCTTCGTATTTGCCGAAGTACGAATATTCTGTAATTTTGCCGTATAATGAGGCGTTGACTGAGGCTGATAATGCGCTTTGTCTAAAAAGAACGTTGAAAAATTTGCACGCGCAAATGAGAGCAGAAAAAGTATTTATCGCGTTTGTGATGTCGGATAACGCGTGCATAGGAGAGAATATATTGTGCGAAACTGTTTACGGTAATACTATCAACTCTGAATTCGAAAGTAAAATTTTGACAAATAGCAACAAGAAAGCGCGGGATATCTCCAAAGAGGAGAGCATATCCGCGCTTGTCATAGAAATTATAAGAAACGTACGCAATAAAACAGGTGATCAAGTTTCTTCAATTGACGAGCTTTTTTCTTTAAAACGATAAAAAACACGAACAAAAAGATATAGTGCTGTTATAAATATTATTCCGACAAAAGCTCCTGCTGTGTCGGTGAGAATGTCGGCAACGTCGAAAACTCTGCCTGCGGAGAATTTCTGTATGTATTCGTCAATAAGCGCGATAAGCGCGCAGAAAGGAAGAGCAAATGCAGTAAACGCAAGCCTTGGAGATGATTTTTGTTTTGGAGATGGTACAAACGCAAAGACGAGAGTTAATGATGACGAGATGCCGAGCGCGGTGAACTCAAGGAAATGCGCGCTTTGGCGAATAAAGGGCTTGGATATCTCTTTTTTTATTCCAACGTCCTTTGCGACTTGGTTGACCGCCGTGTATACGGCATCGCTTTTTTCTGTTGATTCTTTAGCGTTGTCAAGTGAATTTGAAAATATAAAAATTATAAGAACTACGCATAATAAAGCAGATATGACGGTTAAGATCTTTTGTGCCATATTTTTTCCTTTCTTTCTTCTTTGTTTGAACGAGAGCTCAAAAAACTCTTGCAATTTTCAAAAAGATGTGATATAATGTTTTGCGTATAAATTTAATACTTGCCTGCATAGTTAAATGGATATAATAGCCCCCTCCTAAGGGGTAGTTATGGGTTCGATTCCCGTTGCGGGTGCCAAGTTTGAAACTTTGATTTTTAAGGGTTTCAAACTTTTCTTTTTATACAACTTATTTTATTATATTACCTTGCAATCAGCCGTGTTTTGTGGTATAATATAATAAACCGTTAGATGCAAAAAGGAGAAAATATGGCACTTGAAAACAAGTTAAATATTACTGATTCTGCGATGCTCGCTCGAGAAGAAGAACGCATCAGTAAAATGCGTGCGATCGAACTTTTTGAAACGAATTTTCTTTCAACACTCAAGGCAGGAACTTTTGAGGCACTATCTCAAATACACGCCTTTCTTTTTTCTGATATATACGGCTTTGCAGGGCAGATACGTAATGTGAATATAGCTAAAGGGAATTTTAGATTTGCACCGCTCATGTATCTTAATGCCGCACTTGCAAATATTGAAAAAATGCCCCAAAGTACATTTGACGAAATCATTGAGAAATACGTTGAAATGAACGTGGCGCATCCTTTCAGAGAAGGCAATGGTCGTTCGACACGCATTTGGCTTGACCACATATTAAAAAGCGAGCTTGGAATGGTTGTAGACTGGAGTCTTGTCGATAAAGAGGATTATCTTCTTGCTATGGAGCGAAGTCCTATAAAGGATATTGAAATCAAGTATCTTTTGAAAAACGCGCTTACGGATAAAGTAAATGACCGTCAGGTGTTTATGAAAGGAATTGATCACAGCTACTACTACGAGGGTTACACCACCTTTAAAGCGGAAGATTTAAAATAATTACTTGGGCAGTCGATTTCGGCTGCCTTTTTTGTGTATTTTACGCTTGTTTTGCAAGAAAATCACCCACGCGCAGATAGTCGCAAATACCTATGAAAACTCTTAAGGGTAGTTAAGACTTTGTTTTCAACGGTGTTTTGTTACCGTTATTATAGCATGTTTTTTGAAAATTTGCAATATGCAAAAGATAATACAAAAACATTTGATATGTTTTTAATTAGCATGTAGTTTTTATTTTATGATATGGTTGACAAAGTAAGTTAACTATGATATAATTGTTAATATATTATATAATATGTATAATGATTTTGCGTCAAGGCTTGGTGCTTTGACGTATTAAAAGTGATAGACATCATAAAGGAATAAAGGAGGACGAAAACAGTGGAGGAAAACAAACAGATCTATACCCCAAAAAATGATAGACCTAACAGAAAAAAACATTTCTTTGCGGTGAAGTGGCATTGGGTTGCTGTTGTACTGGTGATCTTTGACTTTTTTGCGGTCTCACTTTCTTATTTTTTAGCTCTTTGGTTCAGATTTGATTGTCGCTTTAGTGAGATACCGGACGATCTCCTAATGACATGGCTGAAGTTTGCGCCGATATATTCCCTAATAAGCGTTGTAATTTTATGGTCGTTCAAGCTGTATAAGAGTATATGGAAATTCGCAAGCTTTGTTGAATTGGAGAGGATCGCTGTTTCGTGCTTGATATTAGGTATTACTCACGCTGCTCTTATAACGGTGATCTTTCGGAAAATGCCTATTACATACTATATTGTTGGTATAGCCATTCAATTCATGTTAGTTTTGACTGTTCGCTTTGCTTACCGTTTTATTTTGCTTGAGCGAAAGAAAAAGGCAAGGGTCTTTCAAAAGGCTATGGCAAGCAGAGTTATGCTTATAGGCGGTGGAACTGCGGGACAGCTTATACTTCGCGATCTTCACGGAGCAAAGGAAATAAAAGAAGTAGTATGCTGCATTATTGATGATAACAGCAATAAATGGGGACGATTTATTGACGGGGTCCCCGTTGTCGGCGGCAGAGATGATATTTTGCTCAACGTGGAAAAGTACAAGATAGAAAAAATATTTTTTGCTATTCCAAGCGCGTCACCAGAGCAGATGCGAGACATTCTCGACATTTGCAAGGAAACAAATTGCGAATTGAAAAAGTTGCCAAGCGTATATGAATTCGTTGCCGGAAACGTAACGGCTAAAGCCATGAAGGATGTTGCTGTAGAAGATCTTCTCGGACGCGATTCCGTAAAGGTCAACATGGATGAAATATATGCTTTTATTAAGAATAAGACTATATTGGTAACGGGCGGCGGCGGTTCTATCGGAAGTGAACTTTGCAGACAGATCGCACAGCATGACCCCAAAAAGCTTATCGTATTCGATATCTATGAAAACAACGCTCACGCGATAGGCTTGGAATTAAAGGATAAATATCCGAACTTGAATTTGGAGGTCTTGATAGGTTCTGTACGAGATAGCAGACGCATCAATCAGGTCTTTAGTGAATTTAAGCCCGATGTCGTATATCACGCCGCGGCGCACAAGCATGTGCCTTTGATGGAGGACAGTCCGTGCGAAGCTATAAAGAATAACGCGGTCGGAACGTATAAGACGGCATATGCTGCTATGATGAACGGTTGTAAAAAATTCGTTTTGATCTCGACGGATAAGGCGGTAAATCCCACAAATATTATGGGAGCGTCAAAGCGTCTTTGCGAAATGATCATACAATCGTTTGACAGAAAGATACGAGACGGAAAAGCAAACGAGCTATTGCCTCTTCACGTTCATAACGAGGATGCGGACGGAAGTATGCTCGATATGGCACGAACCGAAAAAAATCCTTGCACCGATTTTGTTGCGGTTCGATTTGGAAACGTTCTTGGAAGTAACGGCTCTGTTATTCCGAGATTTAAGGAGCAGATAGCAAAGGGCGGTCCTGTAACGGTCACACACCCCGATATAATAAGATACTTTATGACGATTCCCGAGGCGGCATCTCTTGTATTGCAAGCGGGAACTTACGCGGACGGCGGCGAGATATTTGTCTTGGATATGGGCTCTCCCGTCAAGATAGATACGCTTGCAAGGAATCTTATCAGACTTTCGGGCTTCATACCCGATGTGGATATAAAAATTTCTTATACGGGACTTCGCGCGGGCGAAAAGCTGTATGAAGAAAAGCTTATGTCCGAAGAGGGAATGCGTACTACTCCTAATCAGCTGATACATATCGGAAGTCCGATACCTTTTGATACAGACGTATTTTTGAAACAGATCGATATGCTCATGATGGCGGCTTATAACGGTCAGGAGGACGAGATACGCGATCTTGTCGCGGAGGTCGTTACCACCTATCATCCTGCGGGCGAGCATGGTTGCGAAAGCAAGGGAGAGGAATACGACCGTCAGATGCAGAGCATATTGGAGCGTTCTAAAGAAGTTGACGTAAAATAAAAATCAAGATACAATAAGCTTAACTTTTTAGCAATCAGATCATGGAATTTTTTAACGAGGACAAGTATGAACATAAAAACAGTAACCGTTGTTGGTGCTAACGGAGCAATGGGTTCTAACGTATCGGCTATCTTTGCGTCATTCGGAAACGCAAAAGTATATATGATGAGCCGAGATATTGAAAAATCCAAAGAAGCACTGCTAAAAGCCGCTAAGTCTGTACGCGCGGAAAGTATTATGGGTAACCTTATACCCAAGGATTATTCGTCACTTTCTGAATGTGTGGCGGAGTCCGATCTCGTTTTCGAGAGCGTTGCCGAGAATATCGACGTAAAGCTGGATATCACCAAAAAGATAGCGGCTTCAATTCGCGATGACGCTATTGCTTGCTCGGGAACATCGGGGCTTTCTATCACTCGACTTGCGGAGTGCTTTGAGGAAAATATGCGAGGCCGCTATTTTGGTGTTCATATGTTTAACCCTCCGTATAACATGACGTTGTGTGAGCTGATAACGACCAAATATACTTCTCAAGACGTAGCGGCAGGGCTTGCGGATTATCTGAAGAATACGTTGCTCAGAACTGTCGTTGAAATCAAGGATTCTCCCGCGTTTTTGGCGAACAGAATAGGCTTCCAATTTATAAACGAGGCTATGAGATATGCCGAGAGATATAAGGATAACGGCGGTATAGATTATATTGATTCTATCCTCGGCTCGTTTACGGGTCGCGCTATGGCACCGCTTTCAACGGCGGATTTTGTCGGACTTGACGTACATAAGGCTATCGTTGATAACGTTTATTTTAATTCGGACGACTATGCTCATGAGTCTTTTGTTTTGCCGTCCTTTGCACAAAAATTGATAGATGACGGAAAATTGGGACGCAAATCGGGAGAGGGCTTATACAAGTTTGATAGTGCTACCAAACTCTTAAAGGTTTACGATATCAATACAGGAAAATACAGAAGCAAGATGAAATATGTGTTCCCGTTTGCAGAGGGAATGAAGAAGCATATCAAGGTCGGTAATTATAGGGAGGCTTTTGAGGTACTTATAAATAACCGCTCGCAAGAGGCAGAGATCTGCCTGTATTTCCTTTTGAACTACATCGTGTATTCCTTGGTTACCATCGAGAAAGTGGCTTATGATATTCATGCGGCAGACGCTTCTATGGCGACGGGCTTTAACTGGTGTCCTCCTCTTGCTATGATCGAGGCGTTTTCAACAGTAGCGGATATCGGTTCTCTTATAAAAGAGCGTTTGCCCAGAAATATATTGGCGATGGTCGATATTGATAATCTGTTGGCTAAAGCGGAAAGCTCGAAATACGATTACAGATTGTATTTCAAATCCACTAATTGAGGTGACAGACATGGGAAAAGTATATGTTCTCGGCGGCGCGCAGACTGATTTTGAGCGCAACTGGACAAAGGAAGGAAAGAATCTTATCGCTCTTATGAAAGAGACGGTAGAGGACGGATTTAATAACGTAGGTATTACGTTTGACGATGTTTGTTCGTTAAATAAAGATAATAGAGTAGCTTGCTTTGTGGGCAATTTTATTGCGGAGCAGTACATAAGTCAGGGACATCTCGGCGCGTTTTTGACCGAGGTAAATCCGGCATTCTACGGTGTGCCCTCGGCAAGATATGAGGCGGCTTGCGCATCTAGCTCGGTAGCTCTTGACGCGGCTATAACCAAGGTTCAAAATGGCGATTACGACGTTGCTGTCGTTCTCGGTTGGGAATTGATGAAAACTGTCGATTCAAAGATCGGAGGAGATATTCTCGGACGCGCGGCGTTTTACGAGAAAGAGGGAAAGGGAATAGATTTTCCGTTCCCAAAGCTTTTCGGCAGACTTGCTGATGAGATATTGAAGAAATATGACGTTGATGAGGAACGCTTCATGAACGCCTTGGCGAGAATTTCCGCAAATAACTACGCAAACGCAAAGAGAAATCCGATGGCACAGACGAAAAAGTGGTTCATGAGCTACGAGCAGGCGAAAATGCGCGGAACAGAGACGAATGCGTTCGTTGGCGGAAAGCTTGCCGTATCGGATTGCTCGCAGGTTACCGACGGCGCGGCTGTGGTCGTGCTTGCTTCCGAAAAATACGTGAAAGAAAAGGGATTAAACAATAAGCCGATAGTTAAGGGATACGGTCATAGAGTCGCCCCTATGCTGTTCAGCTCCAAAATGGCGGATAATAAGGATTCCGAGTACGTGCTGCCGTGGACGAGACAGGCATGTCTCGACGCATATAGAAGAAGCGGTCTGACAGTCGACGATATAGACGTTTTCGAGACGCACGACTGCTTTACGTCGAGCGAATACGCGGCAATATCGGCGTTTGGCTTGACTGCGCCCGGTAAAGAGTATGAGGCGGTCGAGTCGGGACTTATAGCGTTTGATGGCGCGAAGCCGATAAACCCAAGCGGAGGACTCATAGGCTGCGGACATCCGGTAGGAGCTACGGGCGCGAGAATGTTCCTTGACCTTTATAAGCAGGTCACGGGCGAGGCAGGCTCGTATCAAGTAAAGGGCGCGAAAAACGCCATGATGCTTAACATAGGCGGAAGCGCTACGACTAACTA
>JAZNEM010000164.1:0-11146 GCA_045588595.1 Eubacteriales bacterium | reverse complement strand
CTTTGACGAGATCTAGTATTTTTCGCACTTCGCAATGCTTTGTACTTCTCTCTTGTTGTTCAATTTTCAATGACCGTTCCGCTGCCACGCTCTCGCGGACAGCTTGACTATTATATCACATCTCTTTCCTCTTGTCAATACTTTTTTTTAAAGTTTTTTGAAAAAATTAAGATTTTTTGTGATATAAAGTCGCTGGTGAGCCATCAGGGACTCGAACCCCGGACCAACCGGTTATGAGCCGGTTGCTCTAACCAACTGAGCTAATGGCCCTCAATTGATGCGACCTTGTAATTATACCGCAAAGTTATTCATTTGTCAATACCTTTTTGAAAAAAATTTTATTATTTTTTTATTTTTTCCTCGACAGGATTTTCTTGATTTAAAATACCGTTATATGATATCCTTTTTATACGCCGAAGCACTCGGCAAAATAAAAATACAGGAGGTCTCTTATTTATGAAAAAACAGATCGTTATCACTACCCTATCCATTATTCTAATCTTAACTTGTCTGCTGGCGGCGTGCGCGGCAGACGCAAATCAAAGTATCTTTCCGCAGCAGAGTGAGCAAAGCTCCGAGGTTTCTAAAGACACAAGCACGCATACGACTATACTTGCGCTTGAAGCTAAAATACAGGAGCTTCTCAACAATCAAAACATATCGAGCGAAGAATACGCAAAAGAGCTTGAGCTGCTTCGAGCCGAGCTTGAGGCACTTAAACAATCCGCAAAAGAAGACCCGCCTCCCGCCGACACCGAAGCTACGAAGCCCGAAGCCGCGCGTTTCCTCTACACCACCGAAAACGGAGAGGCTACCATAACGGGCTACACGGGAGATGATACGCACATAGTAATTCCGTCGGCGATAGACGGTTACACAGTAACAAAGATAGCCGAAAAGGCTTTTTCCTCAGACAATCTCAAAAGCGTTATAATAACAAACGGAATAACAAGAATAGATTGGTTTGCTTTTGAGGGCTGTACCTCCCTTGATTCTATAACTATACCCGCAAGTGTAACGAGCATCGGATACTCCGCATTTAATTCCGCGCCCTCTTCCCTGACCATTTACTGTCACAGCGGCTCATTCGCTCAAAATTACGCAAAAAGCTACGGATTATCATACGCTATAATTTAAATAAAGAAAAGACTTGACCTTACGGCTCTCTTGTTGTATAATATATAATATATATTAAATGAAGGGAGGGCTGTTGGGTGAAAAAAATAAAAGCGCTTTTTGCAAACCTTGGCGAACGAGTGAACAAAGCGTCTCCAAAAAAGATCGCGTTGATGATCATTTGTGTCCTATGTTTCTTAATTCCATCGTTTTTAGCTTTATCGATAGTCTTTGCGGATGATTCAAACTACATACCCGACTCGCTCTCTGTTGAACTTTACGATCCCGAACACGTTTTGATAGCGGAAGAATCGGGCGAGCCGAATCTTGACAAACACAACTCCTTAGTCGATATCTTCTACCATATAATTAAAGGCTCTGCAAAGATAGAAAAACCGCCTATTCCTCCCGAAGAAAGTCTGCCGTTGTACGCTTCGGTCGTCTTTAACGGTGACCGTTCCGAGTACGTTTGCTATTTTTCTTTCTTGAGCGGGTCAAGCTACTACACAGACCAAAATGGCAATATATTCCTTATACAAAGCGCAACCGCTGAAAATTTCCTTTCATCCATATATGCGGAGTCTATCTACACAAAAGCCGCTCCGCCAAAGCTTTATACAAACACAGGACTTACGATAGTTCCCTCCTCTGCGTCTTGGTTCTATCGCCTTTACGACGACACGTATCGAGAAGCTCTCAACTACAAGACCACCGCGGAAGCGATTTCCTACGGATTTTCCGAGGTCATCGACGTAAAATTCGAAGATGAGCCCGACGAGTGCACCGCGAGAGTTTTTGAAAACGGCTCTCTTATCTATGAGGGCTCTCGCGAAGCCTTAAGCAAGCTTATGATAAACACCTCGGGGACTGTAAGAATAACGCTTGACGCAAAATGGAAGCAGACGGACGGAGTACTTTTCCACGGTGACGTGTCTTACAGCTTTGACGCAACGCTCATTGATCGTTCAACGTTTTCTATTAACCGCGACACCTTGACAAAGGGCAGCTTTATTATTTTAAATTGCACTAATATAAATGATATTTCAAAAATAGTATTTAAATCGGACAACGATTACAAGCCCGTCTTTTGCAGCGTAGGAAACGGTGCTCAAGCACTTATTCCATATCCACAAAACGTCAGCAAGAGCACGCTTGACATCTCCGTATCCTACGGGGCGTCGAGCCAACGATTTTCTATAAAGCTTGAAGATACGTCAAAGCTCAAGCCCTCAACAAATGATCTCTATGATATCTTGCACGAAGCTTTGCTAAAATCCGGTAATACCGTTTATTTCCGAGGAAATATCGCTTCTCCGCTCGACAACGGATTTTCTGCGGGATATGCGTTTGGTGATGCGGTCAATCCTGTTACCGCATTTGGAAACGGATACGTTTCGGCAAACGATGGTCAAAGCGTTGGCGCTATATGCGGCGGCAAGGTCATTGTCACGGGATATTCTGAATCGCTTGGAACTTACATAGTCGTTGACCATGGGCTCGGACTTCTCTCGTGGTATTGCCATTTGAGTGATTTTGATTCGTTTGTGGGCAAAACGCTTGCGCTCGGTGATTCGGTCGGAAAATCGGGCAGTCTCGGCTTTGACGGCAAGAACGGTTTCCTTTTACTCATTACTCTTAACGGCGAGCTTTTAGACCCGTCGGTAATTATTGAACAAAACAGTAAAAACGGTTAAGTCATTGGTTTGGCTTAACCGTTTTTATAGTTCTGCTTCAAATTTTGATCTGTCGGGGACGCGCAAGGGGAACTTTTTGTAAAAAGTTCCCCTTGACCCCTCAAAAACTTTCCTGAAAAGAATTTATTGTGTAGCCGTTTTGTCTGCTTCAAATTTTGATTTGTCGAACAGTTTGATTTGACGAAAGAGCTATGCACGAACTCGGTAGGGGAGACCTGCGGTCTCCCGCGGGCGTTCACAGAACGCCCCTACGGTACAAATGTAAATTTTGATTTATCGGTGACACGATCCGCTTATTATATACGGTCTGCTCACTGAAATAATATCAGTTAAAAAGATCGTAATACATCCAAAGAACAGTATATCTGTCCTTCAAGTCCTTTGCGTAAAGCTTTGCGTCGTCTATCTTTTTCTCGCCGTAAAGTCCTACGAAGCTATCGTATTTAAGTCCTATCTTCTCGGTGAGAGCAAGCATCTCCTCTGACGTGGGACAATCGGAAAGCACGCGCTTTATCTCCGCCCACTTTTCTTTATAAACGCTTACTCTGTCAACAGAGTACCAGCCGAGCTTCTTCTGAAGAGCGATGACCTCGTCCGCAACAGAGCCGTAGATACGCCGAACGTTTTCCTCGAATCTCGCGTTATCGTGGTGAGTCTCATATCCGTCTATATTATCGAGTGCCAAAAGCTTTTCGCGGAGCTTTGCCGTCTCTATTGCTGAGTAGCAAACGTCTACTCCGTGAGGAAAATATTCCTCACCGCGAACGATACCGACTATCTCGAAATAGTGGGACAGGTGGTGCTCACTTCCCGATGCGGGACGCGAGTTTCCAACGTACGCCATGAGTATTCCGACCGCAACGAGAGCTTCCATAAGAGCGTACACGGCGTCTGCCTCGCGCTTGTTAAGTCCTTCTGCAAGACGGACAGTCTTTTCAACAGCCTCGTACGTTGCGTTCATTACGAATTCGCAAAGATATTCGTCATTTACGAGATGCGCGAGCTTCCAGTCGTTAAGACAAGAATATTTACCGATGATATCACCGTATCCCGCCTGTATCATATCGAACGGAGCGTTCTTTAAAATATCCACGTCAGCGATTATCGCTTTAGGTACGTCAGCGTTGAGTGTGACCTTCATTCCGTCAAGGATAAGCGCCGCGCCCTTTGAAGCATAGCCGTCCATTGAAGGTGCTGTCGCTACTATGTAATAAGGAAGCTTTGATATAAAACTTACGTGCTTACATAGGTCGTTGATAACGCCGGAACCGATACCGATAATAAGGTCTGTTTCCTTTGTAACGTGAGCCTTAAGCTCATCTATCGCAATCTCGTTGGGGACAAGCACTCCCTCGGTCGCGTAAATGAGTGTATCCGCGCGCTTTGCGCCGAGCTTTTCCTCAACGGTTTTGCCGCCGACCGCGTAAGTATTGCGGTCAGCAACTACAAGAATATTATTATATTTTTCAACGAGCTCGGGCAACGAATCGCACGCGTTCGAGCCAATAACTACGCTATCGATTGGACAGATGTGGTCTTTTCCGCATTCACAGCCTATCTTCCCTGCAAGTAATTCCTTAATTTCCATTTTGATACCTCTCTGTAATTATTTTTTTATGTAATCGCGCGAGTTAAGGAGACATTCAAGATATTCCTCAAGACGCGTATAATCGTCAACGCAAACGAATCCGAAATCCGACTTATAGACCGACTCGTCGTTTCCGCCAAGCCCATAATCGTCACCGACGAACACTACCTCGTCGTGAGCATAGCCGTGTTCCTTGCAATATTTATCAAGCGCATAATATTTATTGTACGGATTAGGCGCCATATCGAACGAGGACGAACCACCCACGAAAACGGTATATTCGGGGAAAGTGTTTACTATGTCGTCATATATCTTGCGCCTCTTACTTCTGTCGGGGTCAAACGCGAGCTTATCCTCTGCCTTTGCCTTTGTTCCGAGTATCGCGAAGGTCACACAGCCCGATGGGTGAAATTCAACGCTCTCTCCCGCAAACTCGGTAAAGCCGTATTTGTTGCGCATAGCAGTGACTCTTTTTGATACGGATTCGCGGTCACAAGGAAGCGTTATGTCGTATACAGTATCAAGCGATTTTGTCTCTGCGTTATACACGCTATGCTGAAGTCCGTAGTTTCCGATTATGTCTATCGGATAGCCGTCAAGCTGATTGAATATGCGCATACACTGTCCCGCGCCGACCATCATAAGCTTATAACCCATTTGTGTGAGTCTGTCAAGAACAGCACGGTTCTTTTCATCAAGCTTCGTCTTATGTTGAGTGAGTGTTCCGTCAAGGTCAAATGCAATAAGTTTTACCATTTTTATTTCCTCTTTTTTATCAAATGCCAAGCACCTCTTGACATTTTTTTATTTTTCATATATAATTATACTCAAATGAGCGTTTTCTGTCAATATTCGGCTGCGATATTTATAAACGATCATTTTCGATCATTTGTCAAGAGGTGCATTATGTTTAAAAATCAACGCCACGGCGAAATACTCGAAATACTTAAAGAGGAGCGCTTTGTTTCGGTCTCGGCTTTAAGCGAGAGACTTTTCGCAAGTCAGCCAACTATACGCCGTGACCTTACCTTTCTTGAAAAACAAGGATATTTGAGGAGAAGCCACGGAGGCGCGATCCCTGCGGACGAGAGAAACAATATTCCCGTTTCCTTTAGAAGCGGAAAGCACACTGGACAGAAAACCAAGATATGCCGTCTCGCCTCAACTCTTATTCAGGACGGCTCTTTGATATTTACCGATGCCTCCACGACCGCTCTGCATATCGCAAGCTACATAAAGCCTGAGTCTGACGTGACCGTGCTCACCAACGGCTATCTCGCCTGCAAGCTCTTCTCCGATAAGGGCGTGCGAGTTTTCTCTACGGGCGGTAGACTTCTGTCCGATTCACTTGCTTTTGTCGGTGAGTGCGCGCGAAACACCGTCTCGCAATACAACGCTGATATTATGTTCTTTTCTTCATCCTCGCTCAGCAATGATGGGAAGATATCCGATTATTCCGAAGAAGAGACCGCTCTCCGACTTACTATGGCTAAAATGTCTAAAACAAAAGTTTTCCTTTGCGACGAAACAAAATTCGAAAAGATCTCCGCTTTTAATCTCTTTCCTTTGTCAGCGGTCGATTACGTTGTAACAGGCGCGCCTTTATCAAATGAGATGCTAAAAAAATATAACCTCACGCTTATTTCCGATGACGGAGCATTTATGTATAAAAAATTTTGTTGAGTTTAATACCTTCGTTACGGACAGTCGAGGACGCCTGTCCCTACAAGATATGGAGAAAATCGTTTGTATATCCCTCGCCACATGGCGACGGAGAAACGATCAAATTTCATTTAACTCCGTAAGGACAGTCGAGGACGCCTGTCCCTACAAGATATGGGGAAAATCGTTTGTATATCCCTCGCCACATGGCGACGGAGAAACGATCAAATTTCATTTAACTCTGTAGGGACAGGCGTCCTCGACTGTCCGTTTCATTCAATCAATTAATGTAAAATAAAATGGGATAACATAAAAACTTCTTTATAAAAGTTCTTTGAGAGCTTGAGAACTTTCTTTCAAGAAAGTTCTCGAACGCGTCCCCATAGCAAAACCGCCGATGATATCATCGGCGGTCATTTTCTATTGCTGACGGTTACGACGTGTACTTATCGCATCCGTCTCGGTTACAAAAACGTCGGTAACCTTTTGCTTTTGCTATATTTATGTTTATTTTTCTATTTTGCGTGAGTGCGGGTGATATTTATTTTATATTTATATATTTATATTTTAACTCCCAACTCCCAAAACTCCGTTTCGTCACACGCTGTTATAACGCTCAATACCCTTTTTTATATTTTTGATACTCTGTATCCCTTGTATCCGCGTTATTTTTATTGCAGACGAATACGTACTGCTCCTTTTTCTGAGGAACGTACGGACTTTACCGCACTCACGCCGTTACGCGACGTTTCATTTGATTCGATATTGCTCGCCATTGGCGTGTCCTCCTTTTGATCAAGCCACACTCGATCGTGAATGTGACGGAATTTGAAGTCTGCTTTTTAGGTCGCTTTTTAGCTCGCCTTCGCTTTCTTCACTCTTATTATACACGATTTATTTTCGTTTGGCAAGAGGTTTTTTGAAATTTTTTTCGTTTTATTCAATTTCCCGCATTTTGCACAAATTTGCAAGTTCTCTTTCTTTTTCTTGCATATTTCATTTTATACACCTTGCACAAACGCATAAAAGTGAAACTTTTGTGCACCGGTCATTCGTTCAGGTCAAAAGAAGCCGCAATATTTTGCAGCTTCTTTTTGTTTTGCTTTTTCTTTGGTCACTTTCTTTTTCGCGAAAAAGAAAGTGACCGCGTCCTTATAACAATTCTTTACGGAGCGTTGCCGCATCCTTTGCCGAGAGATATACGGGCGGAATATCAAGCACGGTCTTACAACCGCACGCGCCCTCACTGTTTAAACGATACGCCGCACGGGCATACGCGACGATGACGGATGCAGTAAATTCGGGGTTGGAGTCAAGCTTCAAGCTATACTCGATAATATGATTATTTTCAAGATCCAAGCCCGTTCTTCCGCTTCTTATAACAAATCCTCCGTGCATAAGTCTTGAGTGGTTCTCTTTCATTTCTTCTGCCGATATAAAATGAACTGTCGTATCGTAGTCGGCAAAGTAATTAGGCATAGTCTTTATCTCATTTTCGATACGCGCAAGGTCTGCTCCCTCTTTTGCCACGACAAAGCACTCGCGGAGATGCTTTTCTCTCGTCGTAAGTTCGGGATTTGCACCGCTTCTTACCGCGTCAAGCGCCTTTTCTATCGGGATAGTGTACTGTCTTGCGTCGGCTACACCGTCGATCCTGCGAATAGCATCGGAGTGACCTTGGCTTACGCCCTTGCCCCAGAAAGTATAATCCTTGCCGTCAACGAGCACTGCGCTTCCGTAAAGGCGGTTGAGTGAAAACATACCCGGATCCCAGCCGACCGAAATAATGCCGACCTTTCCCGATCCCTTTGCCGACTTGTCGACGTTTTCAAAATGCTCGGGTATCTTTGCGTGGGTGTCAAAGCTGTCCACCACGTTGAAGCTTTTTGCAAGCGCGGGAGTCTGCTCGGGCAGGTCTGTCGCGCTTCCTCCGCAAAGTATCATTACGTCTATCTTATCCGTCCATTTTTGTACGTCATCAACGTGAACGACAGGCACATCTGCGGTAGCAATTTTTAATGTTGAAGGGTCTCTGCGCGTAAAAACAGCAGCAAGTGTCATATCACCGTTCTGTCGGATCGCCGCCTCAACGCCGCGTCCGAGATTTCCGTAGCCGAAAATACCTATACGAATACTCATGTATCTTTCCTCTTTTCAAATAAAAATAAGTTATGTTTTATTTTAACACAAACAACTTTTTTTTTCAATAATTTTTTTGAAATTTAAATAAATCATATTGACATATTTTCATATTTGTAATAAAATATAATAAAATTTTTATTTTATAAAGGTTTAATATGAAAAACATAATACTTATAGGTATGCCCGGCTCCGGAAAAAGTACCGTTGGTGTTCTTCTAGCCAAACTTATCGGATATAAATTTATAGATTCGGATCTTTTAATTCAAGATGCCGCAGGCAAAAAATTGTATGAGATACTTAGAGATGACGGTAAAGAAGCATTTGCTCACCTTGAAAATAAAATAAACAGCGAAATAGACGTCGAACACGCTGTGATCGCAACGGGCGGAAGCGTAATATATCACCCAAAAGCTATGGAACATTTAAGATCTATCGGCAATGTCGTATTCCTTAACGTTCCCAAAGATGAACTAAAAAAACGTATCGGCGACTTCTCAAAACGCGGTATTTTTATGGACAACTGCGATAACTTTGACGATCTTTTCAAGCAGCGGCTTCCGTTATATCTTACCAATGCTGACATTACAGCCTCTCTTGACGGAGACGATCTTTTAGAAAACGCCAAAGAAATAATGAAAGTTTTAGGTATAACAGATTAATATTTTAAAACATAAAAAACGAGCCGAACGGTGTTCGGCTCGTTTTCTATTGCTTCCCTTATTACCTATCAGTCGGTTACGTAAGGAAGAAGTGCAACCTCTCTTGCGCGCTTGATAGCGGTGTTGAGGTCACGCTGATGCTTGGAGCAAGTTCCGGAAATTCTTCTGGGAAGGATCTTTCCGCGCTCGCTGATAAACTTGCGGAGCTTTGCGGAATCCTTGTAGTCGATAAAATCAACCTTATCCGCACAGAAAATGCAAACTTTCTTTCTTCTGCGCACCATAGGACGAGGTGCGCGAACGGTGTTTTCGTTTCTATCCATTTTTCAGAATCCTCCTGTCATTTTTTGTGTTACGGCGAACGTCTCAGAAAGGGAGATCGTCGTCGGTGTTGTGATCCTCAAAGTTCGGAGCACTTCCGGGGTTTGAGGAATAAGACGGTGCGCTTGCTGCATACGCGTCAGGCGTATAAGACTGTGCGCCTCCGTTTTCGTTGCGTGCGTCTACGAAATTTGCTTCGTCTACGACTACTTCCGTAGAGTAACGCTTCTGTCCCTGGTTATCCTGCCAGCTGCGGACCTGTATGCTACCCAATACGCAAATAGAAGAACCTTTTCTGAAATATTTTGAAATAAATTCAGCGGTCTGTCTCCATGCAACACAATTGATGAAATCTGCCTGCGTCTCGTTCTGCTCTCCGTTTCTCGAACCGAATCTGCGATTTACGGCAATCGTAAAGCTTATAACAGATACGCCCGACGGAGTTTGCTTGAGTTCGGGATCTGCGGTAAGTCTTCCACCAAGGATGACCTTATTCAAATTGAAATTAGCCATTGTTTTTCCTCCAAAGAACCGTTAATTACTCTGCATCTGCAGGAGCGGTTTCTTCGGTAGCTGCTTCTGTAACAGTTGCTTCTGCAACAGCTTCGGTAGCAACCTTTGCAGCCTTCTTCTCTGCTGCATCATACTCGAGCTTGAAGGTCTTTGCGCGCATAACATTTTCATCAATGTTAAACAGACGGTCAAGTTCTGCGGGGAATTCGGGTGCGCACTTGTAAGTCACAACCGTGTAGTAGCCTTCGGGCATATCGTTGATAAGATATGCAAGACGGCGCTTGCCCCACTTTGCCACGTCAACGACCTCAGCGTTTGCCTCGATCACAGACATGAACTTGTTCACTGTAGCCTCGGTAGCTTCTTCGCCATTCGATACGTCTACGATGAACATAGTCTCGTAAGAATTGATTACCTTTTCCATTTTTTACACCTCCCTATGGACTTAAGACCGTACGCATCAAAAACAAAATTTACATACGGTAAGGAGACGAGCCGCTTTCGCAACCCGTACTGACACAAAATTATACCACAAATCAATTCAAATGTCAAGAACTTTTTTTGTTTTTTGGAATATTTTTTAGTATTTTTTAAATTATGTTGATTTCTATATCTTTTTACGATATAATATAGTAAGATTTATCTCTTTTCTTGGAGGTCTGCATATGAAAATTCTTATTACAGGCGGCTCGCGCGGTATCGGACGCGCTATGGTCGAGCGTTTTTGCGCGGACGGGCATACCGTTTCGTTTATCTATAACAAAAGTTCCGACTCTGCTGAAGAGCTGGTTGGCAAAACGGGAGCTATCGCTATTCGCGCGGATATTAAAAACGCGCAGGAGGTCGGTGACGCACTTGACACGGCGATCGCGTCTATGGGCGGTATCGACATTCTTATAAATAACGCGGGGATATCTCAATTCAAGCTTTTGTCCGACGTTACGAACTCCGAGTGGGACGATATGCTATCGACTAATCTTTCGGGCGTGTTCTATGTTACTCGCAAGGTCATTCCCTACCTCGTCAGACAGCAGAGCGGTCGCATCATTATGATAGGCTCTATGTGGGGCAAGGTCGGCGCGTCGTGTGAGGCGCATTACTCCGCAACAAAAGCCGCGCTTCGCGGCATGACGATGGCTCTTGCAAAGGAGCTTGGTCCGTCTAATATTACCGTCAACTGCATTGAACCGGGTGTTATCGCTACCGAAATGAACGCTTCTCTTGACGAGTCAGCTCTCGCTTCTCTTTGCGAAGAAACGCCTCTCGGTCGCATGGGCGAGCCACGCGAGGTCGCTTCCCTTGCCTCCTTTTTAGCCTCCGAGGAAGCATCTTTCATCACAGGTCAATGCATCGGCATCGACGGTGGTTTTGCTATTTAAGGGACGCGAAGGGACGCGGGGGACACGAAAGGACGCGTTCGACCCTTTCTTGAAAGAAAGGGTAAGTCGGAG
>JAZNEM010000163.1:0-18098 GCA_045588595.1 Eubacteriales bacterium | reverse complement strand
CCCAACCTCAAGGCCGGCATGACCATCGCTTTTGCACACGGCTTCAACATTCACTTCCAGCAGATTGTTGTTCGTGACGATTGCAACGTAATTATGGTTGCTCCCAAGGGTCCCGGACACACTGTTAGAAGTGAGTATCAGGTTGGTAAGGGTGTTCCCTGCCTTATCGCTATCGAGCAGGACGCAACGGGCGATGCCCTTGACATCGGACTTGCATACGCGCTCGGAATCGGCGGCGCTCGCGCAGGTGTTCTTGAGACGACCTTCCGCACCGAGACCGAGACCGACCTTTTCGGTGAGCAGGCAGTTCTTTGCGGCGGTGTATGCGCTCTTATGCAGGCAGGCTTTGAGACTCTTACCGAGGCAGGATACGACCCCAGAAACGCTTACTTTGAGTGTATCCACGAGATGAAGCTCATCGTTGACCTCATCTACCAGAGCGGCTTTGAGGGCATGAGATATTCTATCTCCAACACCGCAGAGTACGGTGACTACATAACAGGTCCTAAGATCATCACCGATGAAACTAAAAAGGCAATGAAAAAGATCCTTAAGGACATTCAGGACGGTACTTTTGCAAAGGAATTCCTCCTCGATATGTCCGATGCAGGAGCACAGGTACACTTCAACGCTATGCGTAAGATCGCTTCCGAGCATCCTTCCGAGGTTGTCGGTAAGGATATCCGTAAGCTTTATAGCTGGAGCGATGAGGATAAGCTGATCAACAACTGATCTCTGCGCCTGTTCTAAATCTTTCTATACACAGACGCACGTATTGGGGTTGTGGCATTTATGCAACAACCCCATGTGCAGTATAAAGTTTTTTTGAAATACGCAAATTAACCTTTTTGAAGGAGTAATAAAAATGATAAAAGATACAGTAGTAAATGGCTGCAACAACGCTCCTCACCGTTCGCTTTACAACGCGCTCGGTCTTACTGAAGAGGAGCTCCAGAAGCCCCTTATCGCAGTCGTAAGCTCTTATAACGAAATAGTTCCCGGACACATGAATCTTGACAAGATCACCGAAGCTGTAAAGCTCGGTATCGCAATGGCGGGCGGTACGCCTATCATGTTCCCCGCTATCGCTGTATGCGACGGCATCGCTATGGGTCACGTAGGAATGAAGTATTCTCTCGTTACCCGCGACCTTATCGCTGACTCTACCGAGGCTATGGTAATGGCTCACGGTTTTGACGGCATGGTAATGATCCCCAACTGTGACAAAAACGTACCGGGGCTTCTTATGGCTTCGGCAAGATTGAATATTCCCACCGTTTTCGTAAGTGGCGGTCCTATGCTCGCAGGTCGAGTAGGCGGCAAAAAGACGAGTCTTTCGAGTATGTTTGAGGCAGTCGGCGCTTACCATGCAGGCTCGATCGACGACGAAAAACTCAATGAATTTGAGTGCAAGACCTGTCCCACCTGTGGCTCTTGCTCAGGTATGTATACCGCAAACTCGATGAACTGTCTTACCGAGGTTCTCGGTATGGGCCTTCAGGGCAACGGCACTATTCCCGCAGTTCATTCGGCTCGTATCCAGCTTGCCAAGCACGCAGGTATGCAGGTAATGGAGCTTGTACGCAAGAATATCCGTCCGCGCGACATTATGACCGCGGCAGCTATCAAAAACGCAATTACCGCAGACATGGCTCTCGGTTGCTCGACCAACAGTATGCTCCATCTCCCCGCTATCGCTAACGAGTGCGGAGTTGAATTTGACCTTGAAGAAGTCAACCGCATAAGCGAAAGAACTCCTAACCTCTGCCACCTCGCTCCCGCAGGTCCTACGTATATGGAAGACCTCAATGAAGCGGGCGGAGTTTACGCAGTTCTCCGCGAGATAGATAAGCTCGGGCTGCTTGACACGTCTGTTATGACTTGTACCGGCAAGACCATGGCAGAAAATATCGCAAATGCCAAGAACCGCGATGAAAACGTTATCCGTACTGTTGACACCGCGTTCAGTAAGACAGGCGGTATCGCTGTACTGAAGGGTAACCTCGCCCCCGACGGCTGTGTCGTCAAGAGAAGTGCGGTAGCTCCTGAAATGCTCGTTCATGAAGGTCCTGCAAAGGTATTCGAGAGCGAGGAAGAAACTATCGAAGCTATTTGGGCAGGCAAAATACAAAAAGGTGACGTTGTAGTTATCCGCTACGAAGGTCCTAGCGGTGGCCCCGGTATGAGAGAAATGCTCTCTCCCACCTCTGCTATCGCAGGTATGGGACTTGATAAGGACGTTGCTCTTATCACCGACGGCCGTTTCTCGGGTGCTACCCGTGGCGCTTCTATCGGTCACGTCTCACCCGAAGCTGTCAGCGGCGGTCCTATCGCTTACGTTAAGGACGGAGATATCATCTCTATCAATATCCCAGAATATAAGATAGAGCTTAAAGTCTCTGACGAAGAGCTCGCAAAGCGCCGCGCAGAAATGCCCATTAAACGCAAGACCGAGATCACAGGCTACCTCAAGCGCTACGCGTCACAGGTAAGCTCCGCCGACAAGGGCGCGATTATCAATAAATAAGGACGCGGCCTACTTTCTTTTTCGCAAAAAAGAAAGTAGGCAAAGAAAAAGCAAAACATGGGTTTATTTAAACCCATTTAGTCAAACTAAATGGCTAATAAACAAGACCCATTTTTGAAGTTTTTTGAAAGCTTGAAAACTTTTTTCCAAAAAAGTTTTCAAAAACCAAAAAGGAGATTTAATTATGTCAATGACGATGACACAAAAGATACTCGCTGCGCACGCAGGACTTGAAAGCGTCGAGGCGGGACAGCTTATCCTTGTAGATCTCGACAGAGTTCTCGGAAACGATATCACTTCTCCCGTTGCGATAAAGGAATTTGAGAAGATAGGCGTTGACAGTGTTTATGACAAGGATAAGGTCACTATGGTAATGGACCACTTTGCGCCCAACAAGGACATCAAAGCGGCGGTTCAGTGTAAGATGTGCCGTGATTTCTGCAACGACAAGGAGATCACACACTTTTACGACGTTGGACGCATGGGAATCGAGCACGCGCTCCTTCCCGAAAAAGGACTTGTAGTCCCTGGTGACGTAGTTATAGGAGCGGACTCTCACACCTGCACATACGGTGCTCTCGGCGCATTCTCGACAGGTGTCGGCTCTACCGACATGGCTTGCGGAATGGCTACGGGCAAGGCATGGTTCAAAGTTCCCTCTGCTATAAAGTTTGTCCTTAAAGGCAAGCTCAACAAATATGTTTCGGGCAAGGACGTTATCTTGCACATAATAGGCAAGATAGGCGTTGACGGTGCTCTCTATCGCTCTATGGAATTCGTTGGCGATGGCGTTGCCTCCCTTTCCATCTTCGACCGTCTTACAATATGTAACATGGCAATTGAAGCAGGTGCAAAAAACGGAATATTTGAGGTAGACGAGGAAACCATCAAATATGTCAAGGAGCGTTCCGACCGCGAGATCGTTTCCTACAAGGCAGACGAAGATGCGGTTTACGACGAGGTGATCGAAATAGACCTTTCGTCTATCAAGTCGACGGTTGCATTCCCCCACCTTCCCGAAAACACAAAGACTTTTGACGAGATAGGCGACATTAAGATCGATCAGGTCGTTATCGGCTCTTGCACAAACGGTCACTATAAGGATCTTGCCGAAGCGGCAGAGATCATCAAGGGCAGAAAGGTTGCCAAGAACGTTCGCGCTATCATTATTCCCGCAACACAGGATATCTATCTCAAGGCTATGGAAAACGGACTTCTCAAGATCTTCGTTGAAGCAGGCTGTGTAGTTTCCACTCCCACCTGCGGACCTTGTCTTGGCGGTTATATGGGAATCCTCGCGGCAGGTGAGCGCGCTGTTGCCACCACCAACCGTAACTTTATCGGTCGTATGGGAGACGTTACGAGCGAAGTCTACCTTGCAAGCCCCGCAGTAGCGGCGGCAAGTGCGATCGCAGGTAAGATCGCCGATCCTATGGATATCGTAAAGGAGTAAACATATGAATTTCACAGGTAAAGTAATAAAATACGGAGACAATGTCGATACCGACGTTATTATCCCCGCAAGATATCTCAATACGAGTGACCACAAGGAGCTTGCTTCTCACTGCATGGAGGACCTTGACAAAGAGTTTGTAAACAAAGTACAGGCTGGTGACATCATGGTCGCAGGCTACAACTTCGGTTGCGGCTCTTCTCGTGAGCACGCGCCTATCGCTATCAAGGCAAGCGGTATCTCTCTCGTTATCGCAAAGAGCTTCGCGCGTATCTTCTATCGCAACTCGATAAATATAGGTCTTGCGATCGTCGAATGTCCCGAAGCGGCAGAGGCTATCGAGAACGGTAATACCGTTGAAGCTGACCTTGACGCAGGTATCATCTATGACCGTACAACAGGTAAGTCCTTTAAAACTCAACCCTTCCCCGCTTTCATTCAGAAAATAATCGAAAACGGCGGACTTGTAGAGTCTATTAAAAAAGGCGATATTAAGTAAAGGACGCGCTTACTTTTCTTTTGAAAAAGAAAAGTAAGCAAAAGAAAACAAAGCATGGATTTTATATAAACCCATATCGTATAATCAACGATTGCAAACAAAAACCATTGTGGAAGTTTTTTGAAAGCTTGAAAACTTTTTTCCAAAAAAGTTTTCAAAGCCCCAAAAGGAGATAAACATGAAATACAATATAGCATTATTAAAGGGCGACGGCATTGGTCCTGAGATAGTTGACAGTGCTGTTCGCGTAATGGAAGAGGTAGGCAAGAAATACGGACACGAATTCGTTTTTACTCCCTATCTCATAGGCGGAGCGGCTCTTGACGCATGCGGTATTCCTCTTCCCGAGGAGACGGTCAATGGCTGTCTCGCTTCCGACAGTGTTCTTCTCGGAGCTGTCGGTGGTCCAAAGTGGGACACTCTCCCCGGAAATATCCGTCCCGAAAAGGCACTCCTCGGCATCCGCGCCGCTATGGAGCTTTTCACCAATCTTCGCCCCGCAAAGCTTTATCCCGCTCTGAAGGGCGACTGCCCTCTCCGCTCGGATATAGTTGAGAACGGCTTTGACATTATGATCGTCCGTGAGCTTACGGGAGGCATCTATTTTGGAGAGAGAGGAATGCGCGAGGGTAAATACGGTGAGGAAGCATACGATACCGAATGTTATAGCCGTATGGAAATCGAACGCATCGCAAAGGTAGCCTTTGAGACAGCTCGTAAACGCAATAAAAAGCTCACAAGTATCGACAAAGCAAACGTTCTTGAATCCTCAAGACTCTGGAGAAAGATCGTTCACGAGATGGCAGAACAGTACCAAGACGTTGAATGTGTAGATATGCTCGTTGACAACGCTGCCATGCAGCTTGTCCGCAATCCCGCACAGTTTGACGTTATCGTTACGTCAAATATGTTCGGAGATATCCTTTCCGACGAAGCTTCTCAGATCACGGGCTCTATCGTTATGCTTCCCTCGGCATCTCTGGGCAACACAAAGAGAGGTCTTTACGAGCCTATCCACGGCTCTGCTCCCGACATTGCGGGTCAGGGCAAGGCTAACCCGATAGCTACTATCCTTTCCGCTGCTATGATGCTTCTCTACTCCTTTGATCTTGCAGAGGAATCCGAGTGTATCGTAAATGCAGTTGACAAGGTTCTTAACGCAGGCTACCGCACGGCTGATATCGCTCACGGCGGCGACAGTCTCTCCACAACGGAGATCACCGATAAAATAATCGAAAATCTTTGAGGTTAAAAATGGCTGATATCTGTACGATATACAAAAGGCTTTCTTCACTTGCTGTTTTTAGCGGGATAAGAAAAACGCCTTTATTCTCCCTTTTTTTCAATTACTGCAATGAAGAAAAGGGCTCTGCCGCTAAGGAACGAGCATACGGAGAATTCATAAACGAAATATATGTAGGCGGTGCGGATCTGACCAACTGTGTCCGCAAAATAACCTTTGAGGACGAAAACGTTTATGTCCGTGCTATCGGAAAAAAGGAAACGGTAAATCCCCACGTAGCAAGAGCCGTTGAATACGAGCTCAAGGCTATCTCGGAGTTTGCCGCACTCACTCCAGATGATTTTGCCGCTGATATGGGGCACAAAAATTATGTACACTCATTTGATTCCGAAAAAGCAGACCTTTTTGCTGAATATATGTCCAGAATTTCGAACATCGAAAAATACGGATACGGCATTTTTGCAGCTCATGGAATGTTCTCGGTCGATGACGACGGAACGATACTTCCTATCGCAAGTGCGGACAAGACCTCTCTTGATTCCTTTATCGGTTACGCAGAGGAAAGACAAAAGGTCGTACATAACACCGAAATGTTCCTCTGTGGCAAGCCTGCGGCAAATATCCTCCTTTACGGAGATGCGGGAACGGGAAAATCTTCGACTGTAAAAGCAGTAGCAAACCATTTCTTCGAGGAGGGTCTGCGCCTTATCGAGATAAGAAAGAACCAACTTCTTCTTCTCCCAAAGATCATGGGCGAGATAAGTCAAAACCCGCTCCACTTTATAATTTTCATCGATGACCTGTCTTTCAACAAGAACGACGACAGCTTCAGTATGCTCAAGGCTACTCTCGAAGGCTCTGCGTCTGCCCGCGCGAAAAATGCGGTCATATACGCGACTAGCAACCGCCGTCACATCGTCCGCGAGACTTTCTCGGATCGCGAGGGAGACGAATTGCACAGAAACGATACCATTCAAGAAAATCTCTCGCTCTCCGCGCGTTTCGGACTTTCCATTCTCTTTGCAAAGCCCGAAAAGAAGCTTTATCTTGATATTGTCCACGAGCTTGCGGAGCGTAACGGTATCGATATTCCCGCAGAAGAGCTTGAACGCGATGCGGAAGCATTTGCTCTCAAGCGCGGACACCGTTCGGCAAGAGCAGCGGAACAGTTCATCGACAGTCTTTTGTAAATTTTAAAAATAAAGAAAGGCATTTTTACATATGCTTACACTTGATAACGTTTACCGCGCGAATTATGCGCTGAAAAACATAATTAGAACGACCGACGTCATCTATGCTCCAAAATTGAGAAGTGACGCCGAGATCTATTTAAAAACCGAGAATCTTCAGATCACGGGATCGTTTAAAGTTCGCGGCTCTTACTACAAAATGTCCCGACTTTCCGCAGAGGAAAAAGCTCGCGGTGTTATTGCTTGCTCCGCGGGAAATCACGCACAAGGAGTTGCCCTTTCGGCACAGAAAAACGGTATAAAGGCAGTCATCTGTCTGCCTGACGGTGCACCTATCTCAAAGGTAGAGGCTACAAAGAGCTACGGCGCAGAAGTCTGCCTTGTTGAAGGCGTTTATGACGATGCTTACAAAAAGGCTCTTTCTCTCCGCGATGAAAAGGGATATACCTTTATCCATCCTTTTGACGATGAGGACGTTATCGCAGGTCAGGGTACTATTGCACTTGAGCTTGCAGAACAGATACCCGACCTTGACGCAGTTATCGTTCCCGTTGGTGGCGGCGGACTTATTTCGGGTATTGCTTACACGATAAAAACGCTCAATCCTAACGTAAAAGTATACGGTGTTCAGGCAAGCGGAGCTCCGTCTATGGTGAACTCCATACACGACGGAAAGATAGAAACTCTTTCGAAGGTATCCACTATCGCTGACGGTATCGCGGTAAAATGCCCCGGAAGCCTTACTTATGAGCTTTGCCGTCAGTACGTTGACGACATAGTTACCGTTACCGACGATGAAATATCTGCGGCTATCCTTGCGCTTATGGAGCAACATAAGCTCGTTACCGAGGGTGCGGGTGCAATAGCTGTTGCTGCGGCTATGTTCGACAAAGTAGATATCAAGGGCAAAAAGACGGTATGCGTGCTTTCAGGCGGTAACATCGACGTTACTATTCTATCGCGCGTTATCAACCGCGGACTTCTCATGTCGGGAAGAACCTGTCAGCTTCTTATCGAGCTTGTTGACAAACCAGGTCAGCTCAAGAACGTTTCGCGCATTATTGCAGATATGGGCGGAAACGTCATATCCGTTCACCACGAGCGCGCTAACGAAGGCTCGGACGTAAACGGCTGTTATCTGCGTGTCGCGCTCGAAACTCGTAATTTTGAGCATATTGAAAGCATTAAGAAGGCACTCACCGATTTCGGATTTAAGCTTTTATAAAAAGGAGTTTATAAAAATGAAAAAAATTGCTACTAACAACGCTCCCGCGGCAATAGGACCTTACTCTCAGGCTGTTGTTTGCGGAGGTCTTGTATACACCTCGGGTCAGATAGCTCTCGATCCCGCCACCGCCGCTCTCGCGGGCGACGATATCGTAACTCAGACCGAACAGGTAATGAAGAATCTCGACGCTGTTCTCACCGCGGCCGCTTCTTCCTTTGATAAAGCGGTAAAGACCACCTGCTTCCTCGCAAATATCTCGGATTTTGCGGCATTCAACGAAATATACGGAAAATACTTTACCTCAAAGCCCGCACGCAGCTGTGTTGCGGTCAAGGATCTCCCCAAGGGTGCTCTCGTTGAGGTGGAGGTTATTGCAAAAATATAAGAACACAGTTACTTTTCTTTTAAAAAAGAAAAGTAACCAAAAGAAAATACTAAAAGGGGTTACCTCTATATATAAACGTGGCTTGTGTATATTTCAAAGATACTCAAGCCACATTTTTAACAACGGTTTGTTACAGGATAGCCAGAAATTGTCTTTTTCGCTAAAACTCTTGACAATCAAGCCCTCAATTACTATAATAAAGAAAAATAAATGAAGGAGTATATTGAAATGAACAACATTCCAAGATGTGAACATCCTCGCCCCGACAGACACAGGGACGAATGGATAAATCTTAACGGCGAGTGGGATTTCGAGATTGACAACGCAAAGGTCGGACTTGAAAAAGAATTCCATAAGCGTGGATCTCTTAACGGCAAAATAACCGTTCCCTTTTCTCCCGAAAGTATTTTATCCGGCGTTAGAAACACCGACTTCATGAACGCCGTATGGTACAGAAAAAACATTGAAATTCCTGCAGGATGGGCAAACAAGCGCGTTATCCTTCACATTGACGCTTGCGACCACACTACGACAGTATTCGTAAACGGCAAAAAGGCGGGAACTCACAAGGGCGGATATACTTCTTTTTCATTCGACATAACCGCTCTTCTCAAAAATGAAGGCAACTACATAACCGTTTATGCCGAGGATGACATTCGTTCGGAAAAGCAAGTCGCGGGCAAACAGTCTCGCCTTCTTGATTCGTACGGCTGTCACTACACTCGTACAACGGGTATATGGCAGACCGTTTGGCTTGAAGCTGTCGAGCAGGCTCACGTTGTTTCCTACAAGGCTTATCCCAACATTTCAGACACTTCCGTAACCCTTGAAGTGAAAACGGCAGGCGCGAATATAGGTGACACTCTTCGCGTGACCGCGCTCTACGGTGGCAAAGTCATGGGAAGTGCCGAAACAAAAATCAACTCTCAATCGGAATTTATGAAGATAGACCTTGCCGAAAAGCACCTTTGGGAGTGCGGTAAGGGCAGACTTTACGACCTTGACTTTGAGCTTATCTCAAACGGTAAAACAGATGTAATGAAAGGCTATTTCGGTCTGCGCGAGGTAAGACTGACAAAGGAAAACGGTTTGCAGATAAACGGCAAGACCGTATTCGGCAGATTCATTCTCGACCAAGGCTTCTACCCCGACGGCATAATAACCGCTCCCTCCGATGAAGCACTCATATTTGACATTGAAGCGTCTATGTCATGCGGCTTTAACGGCGCGAGACTTCATCAAAAAGTATTTGAGCCTCGCTTCCTCTATCACGCAGACACACATGGCTATATGGTATGGTCGGAAACAGGAAACTGGGGATTCGATCACACCGAATTTGCAAATATAGAGCATTTTCTCCCCGAGTGGATGGAGGAAGTCGAGCGTGATTTCTCCCACCCCTCGATAATCGGTTGGTGTCCCTTCAACGAAACATGGGACAGACACGGCAGACAGCATAGCGTCGCGCTCATCGATATGGTCTATGACGTTACCAAAATGCTCGACAATACCCGCCCTGTAATAGCAAACAGCGGCTCGTATCCTACGACACGCACAGACGTTCACGACGTGCATGACTACGAGCAAGATCCCGAGATATTCCGTTCAAATTATTCAAAGATAGCGGAGGGCATCGTTAACGACCAGCTCTTAAGAAAAGACCCCAAACGTCAGATATCTAAAGTCCATCTTCCCATATTCGTCAGCGAATACGGCGGAATAAAGTGGATAATGGAAGCTGATGACACCGCGTGGGGATACGGAAAATCGGTAACGACCGAGGACGAATTTTTCGAGAGACTTGAAGGACTTACCGACGCGCTTCTCGAAAATCCTCATATATTCGCATATTGCTATACTCAACTCACCGACGTTGAGCAAGAGCAGAACGGACTTTTGACTTACGACAGAAGATTTAAGTTTGCTCCCGAAAAGTACGCCAAGATATTCGCTAAAAAGGCTGTTATAGAAGATTAAATTATGCTATACTGAATTTACGGTACACAAAAATCGAACACTTTTCATTAAGGAGGAAAAACATGAAAAAAACCTTTATCGTTCTTGTTTCTATTTTGCTTTGCGTGATGATAGTATTATGCTCGTGCGATAAAGATTCGGGCAATACTCAAGATAATTCAAGCACGTCAGGCGACACAGGCAATTCAACGAGCCAAGCAAATGAAAATTCATCCGAAAATAAAGAAGATAAAAATGAAGCAAATATAAATCCCGCATTAGAGTATTTGGAATTTACACTTAGCAGCGACGAATCGTATTATATAGTTAAACACAAGGCAGAAAAAATTTCCTCTTCTTACGGTGATTATAGAGATTATAAGCAATACCCTTATGCCGAACTCGTTATTCCCGACACGTATGAAGGTCTGCCCGTTAAGGAGATAGGCGAATATGCTATGGGGTGGTTTGCCATAAATAATTTAAAGAGTGTAACTATCGGCAATAACGTAACGCATATTGGAGAGTCTGCATTTGAAGGTTACGATCTTGAAACCGTGATAATTGGAGATAACGTAACGCATATCGGAAAGTCTGCTTTTGAAAATTGCTCTAATTTGAAAAAACTGACGTTTGGAAAAAGCGTACAAGATATCGGAGCAAAAGCTTTTTATGGGTGTTGTGAACTAAAAAATCTTGTTATCCCCGATAGCGTTACTATCATCAGAGACGAAGCTTTCGCAGACACTTTTCTTCAAAGTCTTGTTATAGGCAAAAACGTTGAATATATTGGAAAGAAAGCTTTTCGTGGCGGGTTGTCTATGCAGGGCTCAGAAATAGTGATCCCAAGCAGTGTTAAGATCATTGACGCAGAGGCATTTTCAATGTGTTCTGTTGACAGAGTGATTTTTGAAACCACAGAGGGTTGGTCTGAAGACGTAACCGATCCGGAAAGGAATGCCTTGTATCTTAATAATTCTACTTGGAGATGGGTACGCAATTAAACATATTATAAGAATGGGCTGTTTGTGTGTTGAAACACACAAACAGCCCTCTGCGTTTTTATGTCACATTTTATTATGCAACTTCTCCCGAGAGGAACGCATCGTCAAGACGCCGCAAAGTTCCTCGCTGCGAGATTCAAGGCTCTGTCTTTTATACGATAAACAGTACTTCTTGAAACGCCGAGCAGTTCAGCACAGTTTTCTATCGATTCGCCTTTGATATAGCGATAATAAAGCAACAGCTTTTCTTCGCAATTAGGGAGAGCCATTACGAAATGCCGTATCTCAAACATTCTCACTCTTGCCAAAGGCAGATCCGCCGGAAGCTCCTGCTGTTCCCATTCGGATTCATTTCTGCCGAAATATTCTTTCTCATATTTTTCAAGCTCCACAAGCTTTCGATTTAATGAATATCCTTTAAGATATTCTTCGACTTTTTTGATATCCTCCGATAAAACCTTTTTTTGGGTCATTGATTCCCTCCGTTTCTTTTGATATACTTCGTATTTCCATATGTTTTTTAGTCTTCTATTTCAAGTTCGGAGTAACACTCCTCGCAATAAACAAACTCTCCAATTCTTTTTATTTCTTCATTCCAATAAACGTATCGCCCGCAGATACCGCACTCACCGACAGGGTGTCCAAGCTCGTCGCTCTCACCCTCGAAATTCGGACAAAACGGTAAGCACTTGTAGCTCAAGCAGATACTGCACATTCTTTAATTATCTTCTTCACTCCTTTCAATGCTTTATAGCTCGTCCGCACATACAAGCTTTTTCACAGATATTTCCGCATACAAGGCATAAAATTCTTGACAAATCGAGAAAAATACGCTATAATTTATCTGTATGCTATTATTATATCGGATTTCCGAAGTATTGTCAAGATATATTTCGCATTTCCTAAATATTTTTTTACAAATGGGGGGCAGTATGAGCTACGATGTATTTGAAAATCTTCTCTCTATGCACCGCACGACAGTTTATAGGGTATCAAAGGAAACAGGCATCTCTGCCACGACCTTTACCGATTGGAAGAATGGAAGGTCTACACCAAAGGTCGACAAGCTAAAGCGCATAGCCGACTATTTCGGTGTCTCGCTTGAATACATGATGGGGGCAAAGGAAGTGCCCTCACGGTCTCAAGGCACACGCATCGCGATAATCGGAGAGATACGCGCGGGCTCACCTATAATCACCGACCAGACACTTCTCGGATACGAGAACGCCGACGTCAGCGACACCGAGGAATATTTTTATCTTAAGGTCTGCGGTGACAGTATGAAAAACATCGGAATGGTAGATGGTTCGCTGGTGCTTTTCCACAAGCAGCAGTATGCCGAGGACGGTGACATCGTTGCCTGTCTTGTCGGAGGCGACAGCGCAACGGTAAAGCGCTTCCGCCGTTCAAAAAAAAATATATATCTTATCCCCGAAAACGAGGATTATTCTCCCATTCGTCTTTCAACCGACGATTTTGAATCGGGAGAAGCGCGCATACTCGGAGTTGCGCGCGAAGTAAAAATCAAGCTATAAAGGAATAAAAAATGATTGCAATAAGTACCGATAATCTTTCCCTGTCATTCGGAACGAAAAAAATACTTGAGGGTGTGACCTTCTCCGCGGACGAGACCGACCGCATCGGTATCGTTGGCGTAAACGGTTGCGGCAAGTCCACTTTGTTTCGCTTGATACTCGGAGAATACGAAGCCGACACTGGAAGCATATATCTATCAAGAGATAAAACGGTGGGAATACTCCGTCAGGACGATGCTTTCTGCGAATTTGAGGGAACAGACGGTGAGGCGACCTGCCTTGAAGTGATGTATCGCTCCTTCCCTGAATTGCTTACAATGGAAAAGAAGCTTTCCGAGCTTGAAGCTATGCTCCGCGATAACACAAACGGAGAACGAAGCACAGAATCGTTAGCACAAGAATACTCTGCTCTTAACGACCGATTTATACGCGGGGGCGGACTTGAATTTCGAAACCGCTGCGCTTCGACCCTTATGCGCATGGGCTTTGATGAAAAGATGATGAACCGCCCGTTTTCCTCTTTGAGCGGCGGTCAGCGTACGAGGCTCGCTCTTTCGAAAGAGCTCTGCAGAGAGCCCGATATATTGATGCTCGACGAGCCAACGAACCATCTCGATATGGAAACGCTCGTTTGGCTTGAAAGCTTTCTTGCAAACTATAAAAAATGCATATTGGTCATTTCTCACGACCGTTATTTTCTCGACAGAGTTACGAACAAAACTCTTTTCATTGAAAATACCCGCGCAAAATTATACAACGGCGGATACACAAAAAGCTCGGCTCAACGAAAAATAGACCGAGAAATAGAGGAAAAACATTACAAAAACCAGCAAAAAGAAATTGCGAGACAAGAGGCATACATAGCGCAACAGCGCGCTTGGAATCGCGAGCGAAATATAATCGCTGCTGAAAGCCGTCTCAAAATGCTTGAAAAAATGGAAAAATTGGAGCGACCGAAAGAAGCACCAAAGTCGGTGCGCATACGCTTTTCATCGTCTATCGCAAGTGGAAACGACGTGCTTACCGTAAAGGATCTATCCTTTGCGTACCCCAACGGCAAAAGACTTCTCGGCGGACTTTCATTTTTAGTCAAAAGAAACGACCGATTATTTATCGTAGGTCCTAATGGATGCGGAAAATCCACGCTTATAAAATTGATGCTCGGAAAGCTTATGGCGACCGAAGGCTATATTGAGGGCGGATATAACGTAAACGTCGGATATTACGATCAAGAGAACCAAAATCTCACACCCGAAAATACAGTACTTGATGAGCTTTGGAACGCTTATCCGAGCCTTACTGAACTAACGATAAGAAACACTCTGGCGCAATTCCGTTTTATCGGAGAGGACGTTTATAAAACTGTTTCCGACCTTTCAGGTGGAGAGAGGGCACGCCTTACGCTATCTAAACTTATACTCTCCGAGATGAATCTGCTTATCCTCGACGAGCCGACCAACCACCTTGATATCGACTCGAGAGAAGCTCTCGAAACGGCACTTGAGAGCTTTGACGGCACGATAATTACCGTCTCACACGACAGATATTTCATCGACAAGCTTGCGACGCGCATAATTGACTTGCACGTTGGCGGCGGTGCGGCAGACTTCCATGTTCAAAGCATAGGAAACGGCTACGACGAGCTTATGAGAGATAGAAAACGTCGTGAACAAAACGGTGTTGATAATGTGTTAGCCTCGGATAATGAAACAACAAAAGAAAGCTCTCAAAAGGAGCAATATCTACTAAACAAGCAAAAAGCGGCAGATGAGCGTAAAGCCCAAAAGCGTCTTGAGAGACTTCAGGCGGAGAGCAAAAAAATAGAAGCCGAGCTTGAAGAGCTTGATGTTCGTATAAACGGAGAGGCGGCGACCGACTACGTGCTTCTCGCTGAACTTGACAACCGCAAAAACGAGCTCGAGGAGCGCCTGCTTGAAATATACGAGGAAATAGGCGTATAAATTGAAGTAAAAAGTAATAGTAAAAAGTGAAGAGGTAAAAAATGAAGATCGGAATAATCGGAGCGATGAGCGTTGAGACCGATGCGCTCAAAAAACAGATAAAGGACGCGACACATGAAACGGTCAGCGGAATAGAATTTGTAAGCGGAAAGCTTTACGGCAAGGACGTAGTTGTGGCACAATGCGGTATAGGAAAGGTCTTTGCCGCCATCTGTACGCAAACTATGATAATTCACTTCGGAGTGGATAAAATAATCAATACGGGAGTTGCAGGAACACTCTGCGATGAACTTGGAATACTTGATATAGCAATAGCGACCGCCGTCGTTCAACACGACATGGACACCTCCGCGCTTGGAGACCCCGTAGGTCTCATTTCGGGAATAAATATCGTAAAGATGCATGCAGACGCGTCTCTTGCAAATGAAATTGCAGAAGCGGCAGAAACTGTCGGTGTAAAATGTGTCAAAGGCGTTATCGCATCGGGCGACCAATTTATCAATAACAAAGAACGAAAGAATTTTATCCGCACAAGTTTTGACGCTATCGCTTGTGAAATGGAGGGGGCTGCTATCGGTCACGTTTGCTTTGTCAACGGAGTTGATTTTGCAATAATTCGCGCTATCTCCGATAACGCTTCGGGTGAGGCGGATATCGAATATCCAGAAATGGTACGCAGAGCAGCTGCGCAGTCAACCGCGATAATAAAAAAATTGCTTGAAGCTAAAGCATAAAAAAACATAAAAGGCAGGTATATAAAAATGGGTTGGTTTGAAAACGTTCTAACATCTATCACAAACGCTTGCATTACTATAGCAGGCAGGCTTCTCATCTCGGCAATAATTTTCTCTATCGGTATGCTTATCATCAAGCTTGTAAAAAAGTTTCTTAAAAGCAAAAGATTTGAGAGAGTTGACCGCACAGCTATGTCCTTTATCAGCAACTTTATAAAAATAGCTTTGTATATCGTCCTTATAATCATTATCGTTTCGATAATGGGCGTACCTATGGCTTCAGTCATCACGGTATTCGCTACCGCAGGCGCGGCTATTGCTCTGGCAGTTCAGGGTTCTCTTTCGAATCTCATGGGCGGTATCATGCTCCTTATATTCCGTCCTATATCTGTAGGCGAATTTATCGACGTATCGGGTAGCTCGGGTATCGTTCAGGAGGTCGGTATATTCTATACGCGCATAAAAACTGCCGACAACGTAAACATCAGTATTCCAAACGGCACTATGACAAGTTCTGTTATCACAAACTATTCAAGAGAGGAACTTCGCCGTGCGGATATGACAGTAGACGTGGCTTACGGCTCTGATATCGCGCTCGTTAAGGAAACTATACTAAATGTTATAGAGGCAAATGAAAAGGCTCTCAAAGAGCCCGCCGCTCCTTTCATCCGCGTGACCGCAATGAACGATTCTTCTCTTCAGTTCACAGTACGCGTATGGTGCAAGGCTTCTGACCTTGCTCTCTTCAAAAGCGATTTTTACGAAGAGATAGATTCCGCACTTTGCAAGGCAAATATCGAAATTCCTTTTCCTCAAATGGACGTTCACATTTCAAACAAAAAGTAAATCTTACACTTTTTCTAAAGGAGAAAATATATGTCAACTACTATTCACAGTGCGGAGATACTTTGCGTTGGAACAGAGCTTTTGCTTGGCGACATCGTAAACACGAACGCCGCGTTTCTGTCTCGCAAGCTTGCCGAGCTTGGCATTTCAGTATATAAGCACACCGCGGTAGGAGATAATCCTAAACGTTTAAAAAGCGCACTTGCCGAAGCACTTGAACACTCCGATCTCGTTATCACGAGCGGCGGTCTTGGTCCGACCTACGACGACCTTACTAAAGAAACAGTCGCAGAATATTTCGGCAAAAAGCTTTCGATGCATGAGGAATCGCTGGAAACTATCCGCACATATTTTGCAAAAACCGGCAGAGTAATGACTAAAAACAATGAAAAGCAAGCCATGATGCCAGAAGGCGCGATAGTTTTTCCTAATCACTACGGCACAGCTCCCTCTTTAGCTATTACGGGTGGTGCAAACGATTCAAAAACGGTGATCATGCTCCCTGGTCCTCCAAGTGAGCTTTGCCCTATATTCAACGAAGAGGTACTTCCATATCTTAAAGCTCGCCGCGACAGCGTTCTTGTCAGCAGAAATATCCACATTTTCGGCATGGGTGAGTCGGCAGTTGAAACAGTGCTCGGTGATCTTATGCAAAAGGCGGCCAATCCGACTGTTGCTCCCTATTGTAAAGAGGGCGAAGTTCGGCTTCGCGTAACGGCAAGTGCTGACACCGAGGAACACGCAAAAGAAATGTGCGACAAAATGATAGCTCGCATAAACGAAACAGAAGTTGGTAAATTTGTTTACGGAATTGATGTTGACACTATCGAAAACTCGCTTATATTGGCTCTGCGCGAAAGAAAAATGACATTTGCCTGCGCGGAATCATGCACAGGCGGACTTATAGCAAAGAGAATTACCGACATTTCGGGTTGTTCCGACGTATTTTTAGGCGGTTGCGTGACCTATGCAAATGAAGCGAAAATGGCTCTTCTTGATGTAAAGGAAGAAACGCTTGCGGCTCACGGAGCAGTAAGTGCCGAAACTGCTATTGAGATGGCACGAGGCGTGCGTAAAAAACTCGGAGCTGATATCGGTGTTTCTACTACGGGCATAGCAGGACCTACCGGCGGAACGCCCGAAAAACCCGTCGGCACGGTCTTTGTCGGAATAAGCACAAAAGACGGTGAAGCTTTCCGAAAGCTTTCCCTCTCGGCGATGCGAAGCCGCGAGTATATCCGTATCGCAAGCGCGACTAACGCCTTTGATATGGCATTAAAAGCTATATTATAAAAACAGTTGATAATCAAACAAATTTTAATTTGTCGGGGACGCGCAAGGGGAACTTTTTGTAAAAAGTTCCCCTTGACCCCTCAAAAACTTTCCTGAAAAGAATTTATTGTGTAGCCGTTTTGTCTGCTTCAAATTTTGATTTATCGGTGTGTTTGATTTGACGAAATGGCTACGCACAAACGAAACGGTTAACACAAACTCTGTAGGGGAGACCTGTGGTCTCCCGCGGGCGTTCACAGAACGC
>JAZNEM010000162.1:0-3333 GCA_045588595.1 Eubacteriales bacterium | reverse complement strand
TTGTCTTCCTAAGACCGCTTGGCCTCCGACTTTGTTTGATAATACTCTTTTGTTTTCTTAATATCGATGTCCATTATACAATCTTGTTTTTTTATGAGCATATCTCCACCGCCTTTCTGGTTTTATTATATCACATTTGGGGCTGTTTGTAAAGAGTGCTGTATCGGCTACGCCGAAGTGATGTGATGGCTTCGCCATAGTGATGTATTGCGCCTGCGGCGCAAAGTGATGTGATGTGTTCCGCATCCTCACGCGCGAAGCGCACATCACTTCCAAAGGAAACATCACGCACGAAGTGCACATCTCGTTCCGCGCAAGCGGAACACATCGTCCCAAACAAAAGAGCACTGCTCTCGCAGTGCTCTTTTGTTTGGAGGCGCCACCCGGATTTGAACCGGGGAATAAAGGTTTTGCAGACCTCTGCCTTACCACTTGGCTATGGCGCCATATTCTCTTCTGGGGTCGGAGCATACCGCTTTTGCGGCTGCCTCGACGTATATCAACCGAAAGCCTTTCGGCTTCGCGGATTGCTATAAATTTGCGGACACGATCGCTCCATACTTTCGTGTCCGCATTTCTGGAGCGGATTACGGGGATCGAACCCGCCACCTCGACCTTGGCAAGGTCGCGCTCTACCAAATGAGCTAAATCCGCACATGGTGCCTCCGGTCGGAATCGAACCAACGACACGGGGATTTTCAGTCCCCTGCTCTACCAACTGAGCTACAGAGGCATACAACTGCAAGGGCTGTACTTTTTAATGAATGGCGACCCGAAGGGGACTCGAACCCCTGACCTCTAGCGTGACAGGCTAGCGTTCTAACCAACTGAACTACCGGGCCATTCATGGTGGGAACAATAGGGCTCGAACCTATGACCCTCTGCTTGTAAGGCAGATGCTCTCCCAACTGAGCTATGCTCCCATGATCACCTCGCGGCGACTTTGATATTATATCATATCATTTTCTTTTTGTCAATACCTTTTCAAAAACTTTTTTAAATTTTTTTCAAGTTTTGACTTTCTCGCCGTCGACGGTGATTATTATACCACAATCAATTATTATTGTCAATACTATTTTTCATTTTTTTTGAATTTTTTAGCTTTTATTTTGCCCTTTTCATCATTCTGTCGATATCCTCGCGTGTGAATATCTCTTTTCTGTCGCAAAAACGGCAATTTACCTCAAGCTCCTCTGCTTTTCCCTCTGCTACCTGCTCTGCGAGCATAGAATAAAGATCCTTCTCTCCCAAGGTGACGAGCGCCCTCTCCACTCTTTCTCTGTTACAGTCGCAAACATAATCTACGGGCAGCTCGTCAAACACGTCATAAGGAATATCCTTGAGTGCGATATCCGCTATCTCCTTATTTGAAAGTCCTCTGTCAAAGAGCATAGATATATTGGCAAGTGAGGGAATATTCTTCTCTATTGCCGAAATAGTCTCCTCTGCGGCGAATGGCAAAAGCTGTATCATTATACCGCCTGCCGCGCGGCAGGTACAGTCGGTATCAACCAGAACTCCAAGCGCGCAAACGGTAGGCACTTGCTCGCTATTTGCGTAATATGCCGCGATATCCTCCGCGACTTCTCCGCTCTCAAGCGGAATCGAGCCCGTATAAGGTTCTCCGTCTCCGATATCGCGTATTATTGTCAGAAGTCCGTGTCCGACAGCCGCGCCTACGTCAAGCTTTCCGTTTGATTTTCTCGGAACGTCGGCATCGGGATTCTGGATATATCCCTTTACGTTTCCGTAATAATCACCTACCGCGATAACACGTCCCGCAGGGCCGTCACCGTTGAGCGTTACCGTTATCGAGTCGTGCTTTTCTCCAAGCATACACCCCATCATAGAAGTGACAGTCAGAAGTCTGCCGAGAGTTGCCGTTGCGGTAGGTGCTGTCTTATGGTACTCCACCGCCTTATTTACTATATCCGTTGAACGTATAACGTGTATTCTCGCGCTTCCGTCCGAGGTCATAGCGCGCAATATCTCACAACCTGTTTCCTTTTTCATATTTTTTCTTCCTTATATATTTTTATTTCTTTGCTCTTGCTACAATATAAAATCTCTCGGTCGTTTCACTGATTTCCGAGAAATCAAGATCCGACCACGCACCCAAAAATTCAAAGCCCGTTTTTTCAAGCAGAGATTTCAAGTTATCAAGCGTATAGCAACGCTCTATCTGATGCTCATCGGAGCGTGCGTACGTTTCCTCATCCGATATCTGCTCGAACAATGACAGATAGAAGTCGCAAAGCCCTGTTTTTTCGTCATAGTGATTCTGCCAGCCGCAAAATATCGCACTTCCGTCCGTCTCTCTCTCGCCCTCAAGAATATATGCGTTATCTCCGTATATATTTGAAAATTTGTAAGGCGAATTTACGTCAAACATAAATAGTCCGTCAGGGTCTGAATAGTTGTGTACAAGTGAAAACGTCTTTTCGACATCTTCCTTTGAAAGAAGATAATTTATACTGTCAAGGCAACACACCGTAGCACCGACAGTTCCGTAAAGCTCGAACGAACGCATATCCTGACACAGATAAAGTATTCCCTCTACGCCCTCATCATCGCCCTTGATATACGCCTCGGATAGCATATCCTCGCTTCCGTCCACGCCTATCATATCGTATCCGCGCAGAGCAAGCACGCGAGTCATCGTTCCCGTGCCACATGCAAGGTCGAGAATTATCTCAGGTCTTTTTTGAAGATATCTATCAAAGCAATCCTCAAAAAAGTCTGCCCATTTTTTATAATCGATATCGGCGTTCAGTCGGTCGTAAACGCCCGCTATCGCGCCGTAACCCTCATATCCACTCATTTTATTTCTCCATTTTTATATGTTCGAAAACGTGCCATACGTCGCCCGCCCCCATAACGACGGCAACGTCGCCCTCGCGAAGCTCGCACTCGAGTATCTTTGCCGCCTCCAAAAAGCTATTTGCCGCTGCCGCGCCGTTTCCAACAGCTTTTGCGAGCTTTTCCGCGCTCACTCCGAGAGTATCTGTCTCACGCGCCGCGTATATCTGCGAAACTATCACTTTATCGGCAACGCGAAGAGCCTCGGCAAAATCGTCAAACAACGCGCTCGTACGCGAATAGGTATGAGGTTGAAAAACACAGAAAAGTCTGCCGTCCGTCATATCCTTTGCACCCTTGAGCGTGGTCTTGACCTCTGTGGGATGGTGACCGTAATCGTCGTAAAGTGACGCTCCGTTACACTCGCCCATGTATTCCATTCGTCTCTTTGCTCCGCAAAATGCCGCGAGTCCCTTTTCCACGGCTTTGCCGTCAATTCCGCAAATGTACGCAACCGCTGCGGCTGCCAAGGCG
>JAZNEM010000161.1:0-7264 GCA_045588595.1 Eubacteriales bacterium | reverse complement strand
GGGAATGCGGAAATACCCGCCGCGCCTATCATAGGATTGATTTTCTCCTTGCTGAACACGTTCATCAGCTTCGCCGCCATAATCCCTGCAACCGTGTCGAAAATGAAGGCAAGCAGCCCCAAGCCGATAATCATTGCCGTTTCGAGGGAAAGGAAGGTTTCCGCGCGAAGCTGGGAAGCAATGGTGATACCAAGTAATAACGTAATCAAATTCGCCAAATTGTTGGAAGCCGTGTCCGTCATCGTGCCAAGCACGCCGCATTCGCGAATTAAATTCCCAAACATCAAGAAGCCGATTAAGGCAAGCGACGAAGGCGCAATCACCCCTGCAATTATCGTAACGATAATCGGAAACAGGATTTTCGTCAGTTTGGAAACCTGTTGCGGCGAATAATGCATTTTAATCGCGCGTTCCTTTTTCGTCGTCGTGCATTTGATAACGGCGGGCTGAATGATAGGCACGAGTGCCATATACGAGTACGCCGCAACCATGATAGCTGGCAGATACTGCGAACCGAGCTTCTGCGCTACGACGATAGCGGTAGGACCGTCTGCCGCACCGATTATACCGATAGATGCCGCGTCAAGCGGATTGAAAAACAAAGATGCAAGCGAGAAGGTTAGAAATATACCAAACTGTGCCGCCGCACCGAAGATCATAAGCTTGGGGTTTGAAAGCACAGGACCGAAGTCTATCATAGCTCCGATACCGATAAAAAGTATTAGCGGAAACAGCTCGTTTGCGATACCCGCGTTAAAAAGCGTGGTAAGCGGACCGTGCGCGCCTATCGCTCCCGAAAACGGAAGATTTGCCATTATAGTACCAAAGCCCAAGGGCAACAGGAGCGTAGGCTCCATTTCTTTTTTGATGGCGAGGAAAATGAGCAATCCTCCGACGAGCCACATGACTACGTATTTCCAGCCCTCAGAGCTTGAAAATAACCATTGAATACTGTTTGTTAAGATCTCCATTGTGTACCTCTTTCCTATTTTTTCATAAAAAAAGACTTTATCGCCAAAATTTACGATAAAAGTCTTGTTAGCCTTTATTGACTAGGGTCGTCCGAGTGTTTCCACTGTGATGTCGAGCAAACCCACGCAACCTAAAACCCAAGATTGCGCAACTACTCCCTTTTATTCCTATTATATTATATATGTGTGAACTCAATTTGTCAAGCTTTTTTTGATTTTTTTTGACAATTTTGCATTACTGCTCTAAATTTTGATTTATCGGGGACGCGCAAGGGGAACTTTTTGTAAAAAGTTCCCCTTGACCCCTCAAAAACTTCCTAAAAAATAGGTTTTGCATAGCCATAATGGCAGCGCAAATTCAACAAATCGGTTTTGCGTAGCAAATTTGCGGGACGTAACCGCAAAAGATTTGTTGACGGAGGTGAGAGTTAATCGTGATTAACTCTCACCGACAAACCGCAATTTGTTTAAATTCATCTAATATACAAACCAAAAACGTTCGCCATAAAAAACAAATTTACAGCGAACGCTTTGTTGTTAAATCTTAATGTAGAAGTTGTTTTACCTTAAGCCATCTTCCGGTAATATAACGGAACGTATAAAGCACTGTGCGAAGGATCCAATCGCCAAACATTGCTATCCAAACTCCCCACATACCCATGCCAAAGCCCGAAAAGCTGAAAAGTCCGAACACAGATACTGTCTCAAGAGCCAACACGTACGCGAGAGCAACTCGAAGCACCCACATCGAAAGCATCGATACAACCATCGTAAATCGCACATCGGCAGCCGCCTGAAAAATAGCCGGAGTCAAAAATCCGAGAGGATATATAATGACGGCTACGATCACATGGGATATGATAAGCTGTTTTGAAAGCTCCACGCCCTCGGGGGAGATATTATACAAATTCATCAAAGGGTCGATAAAAATGAAGATACCTAAACTTACTATGGCAAGAACTCCGTATTCCAGCAAGAGCAATTTTCGTGAAAAATATTTAGCCTGATCTATCTTTTTCGCTCCGATGCATCTTCCGACTATCGGTATCATACAAGAAATAAAAGCACCGTTTACCGAATATTGAAATTGCACTACGTTGAGTGCTACCGCATTCGCAGCTATAACGGTCGTTCCGAGCATAGCGATCAGACTCTGTGTCAAAAGCCGTCCGAACTGAAACAAGGTATTCTCCACACCGTTTGGAATTCCGATATGAAGAATATTTTTAACTATCCTGAAATTAGGCTTATAATGCAAAATACGTTCAACGTGAACGGGATATTTCTTCCTATGTATAAGCGCGATAAGTATGACAGCTCCCAAAAAGCGCGCGCAAAACGTAGCAAGCGCAGTTCCCTTTGCACCCATGCCCATGCCAATGACGAAGATCGAGTTGCCTCCAATTACGAAAATATTTATAAATAACGAGGTCATCAGAGAAACAAAGGCATTTCCTGCCGAGCGGAAGCATGCACCTACCGCCTCGGTTATCGCAAGCAACGGAAAAGAGAGCGAAACTATCGAAAAATAATCGACGGCATTCGCCATAACGTCAGCTTCAGCATCTCCGAAAAGCATATTGAGTATAGGTGCTTTAAATATCCACACAAGTGCTGTCAAAAGCACCGCTACTATGGTTGCGGCGTATATAAGCTGCTTTGCGACGTTGCTTATCTCGTTTGTTTTCTTCGTTCCCAACACCTGTGCCACGACGACCGAACCACCCGTAACGAGAGAGGTAAAGAACACTATCAGAACGTTATCGAGCGTATTGACAAGAGATACTCCCGAAACTGCCGCTTCTCCCGCGTTTGAGACCATCATCGTATTGATCATACCGACTGTAAAATTAAGTATTTGCTGAAGAAACATCGGTATCGTTATTTTCAAAACGTCTTTATTTGAAAAAAGCAAATTGCTTTTGTCTATTGGCTGTGCTTTTTTGAAAATTGCCATTTTTGTACCTCCGTAGGTCTGTGTCAGCCACTCGCTGACGAAAAAACATTTTCATTGTTGACAATCGACTTGTATTGTATTATAATTATATCATAAATTTTAAAATATTTGTGCCAAAATCAAACAAAATTGCGCCATTTTTTTACTTTTTTTGAGAGGTAAACTATGCAATCTGAACTTCTTTTATTGAGAGAATCAAAAAACAATCTTGAATTTGGGCATCTGACTGCTCCCTTTTTCCGTCCTCATTTCCATTCGCATATAGAAATATATACGGTAAAATCGGGACAGCTTGAGGTTTTTATAAACAACGAGCGTCAAATGCTTAAGGCGGGAGAATTATCGATTGCTTTCAGCTATGACGTACACGCATACAACAGACCCAAAGACGCGGAAGTTTATTTCCTTATAATACCTACCTCTTTTTGCGGAGATTTTTTACAGCTGGTTTCGGACAAATACATCGGCTCGCCTTTTATAAATGATAAAACGACGTTCGAGACGGTTCTATACTCCTTGGAAAAGATGATTCAAGAAAGATTTTATCTTAATGATATCTCCAAGAAAGGATACGTCTACACGGTACTCGGCGCGATACTTAACTTGATGTCAACTCAAAAAAATGCCGAAACGCAAAATTCCCATCTTTCTTCGGACATACTGATATATATAAGTAATCATTTTAAAGAGGACTTATCTCTTTCCGCGCTTGCAGCCGCATTTGGATACAACCCGAGCTACTTGTCAAGAAGCTTTCACAAAATGTTTGGCATATCGTATAACGAATACTTAAAAATGTTGCGTTTGAGAGAAGCGATACTTTTGCTGCACAAAAACGAGTTCAGTATTACGGAATGCGCGTTTGAGAGCGGCTTCGGCTCGACAAGAAGCTTTTACCGCGCCTTCGCGGAAGAATTCGGCTGCTCTCCGAAAGAATATTCAAAGCTTGAAAAAAAATAATTGCTTGTTTACATATAAAAAAGCTCCGCAGAAAAGCGTGATGTTCTTAGCGGAGAATTGACATGATACGCGGTAGGGGCGAACTGTGTTCGCCCGCGGGCGTTCGCAGAACGCCCCTACGGATAGAAAAATTGCTCGGCAGTAAACAAATAATTAACCCCAACAGATTTTTCAAGGTCTGTTGGGGTGTTCAATATGAAAATTCACTTAGTATTGGTACGCCGCAAATATTCTTGAATCAATAAGGGTTGAATAAGTGGATAAGTCCATTCCGTGGGAAGATCATTAAAGAAAGAGACGCTTTCCATTTCACTATGAAGTTCATTTTCGAATGACTGAATATTTGCGATAAATAGCATACCGTAGGTTTCTTCACCTGTTTGATTAACTCTGTTCTTACCCGTAACAGAGTATACACAGATAGGAAATATGTCAAATTGTAACGCGCCTGTTTCCTCATAAAGTTCCCGCTTGGCTGTTTGAATTATCTCCTCGTTTGATTCCCTGTGCCCTCCGGGAATTTCATATGTGCTTCTATCTTTATGCTTACAAAATACCCATTTTCCATTGTGTTTAGAAATAATAACCGCAAATTTTAGTAGTTTGTCGTCAACCTGTTCATAGAAGTTCACTTTCATATAGCTCTCATCTCCTGCAACATCTTGTTTTCCCATCCCTTTATCGCCAGTTTCGCCTTTGTATTACAAATGCTTCGGGCAAAGCCCATACCCCTAAAGATGCATGAGCGTACCATAGGCTCCCTCCGGGAGGGAGCTCCCGACGAAGTCGGGTGAGGGAGAGCGCGTTACAATGAAATTAGTACAAACCTAAAGTCACGCGGGCTCCTTCCGTCACGCTCTGCGTGCCACCTTCCTCCCGGAGGAAGGCTTTTTGCTTGCTACCATTATAACACACATCGGCAGAGGAAACAATCCCTCTGCCGAAATTTTTGTACTTGTAAGTTCTCCGTTAAGGACAACAGAGAAACCTCTGCGGAGCTTTTTTTAGTTAAAATATCCCTCTTTGTAAAGAAGCTCTGCGATAAGGACTGCTCCGCCCGCAGCACCTCTCAAGGTGTTATGCGAAAGACCTACGAACTTATAGTCGTATATAGTATCCTCACGAAGTCTGCCCACGGTAACGCCCATACCGCCGTAAATGTCACGGTCGAGAGCAGCTTGAGGACGGTTATCCTCCTCAAAGTATGTGATGAACTGCTCGGGAGCGTTAGGAAGCTTATATTCCTGAGGCTTGCCCGAAAACTCTGCCCATGCCTTGAGTATCTCTTCCTTAGTGGGCTTATTCTCAAACTTTACGAATACAGCCGCGGTATGACCGTCGGATACGGGAACGCGGATACACTGTGTCGTGATAATGGGAGCTTCAGCCTTAACGATCTCACCGTTCTCAACAGTACCCCAAACGCGCAAAGGCTCTTGCTCGCTCTTCTCTTCCTCGCCGCCAATATAAGGAATTATATTGTCTATCATTTCGGGCCACTCGCGGAAGGTCTTTCCCGCACCCGAAATTGCCTGATAAGTAGTTGCAACTACTTCCTTGATACCGTACTTGCGAAGAGGGGTAAGCGCGGGAACGTAGGACTGTATAGAGCAGTTAGGCTTAACCGCGATAAAGCCGCGCTTTGTGCCGAGTCTCTTCTTCTGAGCCTCGATAACGGCAAGGTGAGCGTCGTTGATCTCCGGAATTACCATAGGAACGTCGGGAGTCCAACGGTGAGCGGAGTTATTGGAAACGACGGGGATCTCGTGCTTTGCGTATGCTTCCTCAAGAGCTCGGATCTCGTCCTTCTTCATGTCAACCGCACAGAATACGAAAGAAACGAGCTCTGCCATAGCGTCGATATCGGCAGCGTCTCTAACTATCATATTCTTATATTTTTCGGGCATGGGAGTCTTCATCTTCCAACGAGCTCCGACAGCCTCCTCATACGTCTTTCCGGCAGAACGTGCGGACGCAGCAAGTGCTACGACCTCAAAATAGGGGTGATTTTCAAGAAGGGTCAAGAAGCGCTGACCGACCATACCTGTCGCGCCGACCACACCAACTTTCATTTTTTCCATGATCAAATTTTCCTTTCAAGGTTTTTTCGGAGTTGATTTTTCCTCCGAGAAAATTTAATGATAATATGATACCATATAAACAAAAAAAAATCAAGCCTTTTCACTAAAAATTATACACAAAATTTGTGCATAATTTAAAAGTTTTTTTGAATTTTTATTCATTTGCCCAAATTTTCAGCATTTTATCGTACAAATCGTTGCGTGAGACAGAGCATTCCTTTGCCGCCGTCTTTATGGCATCCTTTTTACTCATTCCGCTTTCAATATAATATGCTACTCGCTCCTCTGCTGACACGGACTCTGTGTCGCTCGGTATATCGGAAGCATCCGCGCCCTCGATCACCAACACGTACTCGCCTCTCGGCTCATGCTCCGAATAATACTCTACCGCTTGTCCGATAGTTGTACGCATGACCTCCTCGTTAAGCTTTGTAAGCTCACGGCAAAGAGCTATCCTTCGGTTCTCTCCAAAGCTTTTCACAAGGTCGTCAAGTGTAACTTTTAATTTATGAGGAGCTTCATGCAAAATAAAAGTTCTCTCTTCCCTCTCAAGCACCGAGAGTCTCTCGCGTCTTTCCTTTTTCTGCACGGGCAAAAAGCCCTCAAAAACAAATCTTCTCGTTGGAAGTCCCGACAGAGTAAGCGCGGTTATCATCGCGCAAGCCCCCGGAATAGAGGTAACGGGCACTCCTCTCTCGGCACAAAGCGCGACAAGGTCTTCACCCGGGTCGGATATTGCGGGAGTTCCCGCATCGGTAACAATAGCGCACGACTCACCCGAAAGCAAGCGTGAGACTATCTCCTCGCCTTTTTCCTTTTTATTATGCTCGTGATATGATACAAGCGTTGCGCTGATACCGAAATGCGTGAGCATACGCAAGGTATTTCTCGTATCCTCCGCGGCAATAAAATTGACCTCTGAAAGTACCTTCAAGGCACGCTCGCTTATATCCGAGAGATTTCCTATCGGAGTTGCAACTATGTACAACGTTCCGCCGTTTACTTTGTTTTTTTCTGACATTACTATCCTCTCACACTTTTTTATTTTTCGGAATATCCTATCGTTGAAGCTATTTAAAAAACGAACGAAAGGATAATACGTTATGGCTATAAAGATATACATAGACCAAGGACACAATCCTCAAAACCCAAACGCAGGAGCGGAAGGAAGCGGTCTGCGCGAACAGGACATCGTCTTCCGCGTTGGCATTGAACTTGCCGAGCTTCTTCGCGCGAACGGGAATTTTGAGGTAAGGCTCTCACGCCCCACAGCAGACACGCAAATAGGAACGTCA
>JAZNEM010000160.1:0-9647 GCA_045588595.1 Eubacteriales bacterium | reverse complement strand
TGTCCGCTCCTTACGGAACTAAGATCACCGTCAGAGAGGACGGCATAGGTGTAGTTGAATTGAAATAATTTAAAATAAAAGGAGATATGAAAATGATCAGAGTATTGGTATGGAACGAATTTAAACACGAGCGCGAGAGTGAAACCGTTGCGGCGATATATCCTAACGGTATTCACGAGACGATAGCTGAATTTCTCGGAACAAACGAGGATATCATAGTAAAAACGGCGACACTCGAGGACGAGAACTGCGGTATTACAAAGGAGATACTCGATGAGACCGACGTTATTATCTGGTGGGGACACATGTTACACAAAAATGTTCCCGATGAGGTAGCGGCACTTGTTCGCGATGCCGTATGGTCGGGTATGGGAGCTATATTCCTCCACTCTGCTCACCACTCTAAACCTTTTAAGTTTCTGATGGGTACGCCTTGCAGTCTCACATGGAGAGAGACCGGCGACAGCGAGGTGCTTTGGGTCATCGATCCCTCTCACCCCATTACAAAGGATATAGACCGTTATTTCTGCCTTGATGGCGAGGAGACTTACGGCGAGCCTTTCAGTATTCCCGAACCCGATAAGCTCTTGCTTATCGGTAACTATTCGGGCGGAGAGGTATTCCGTTCGGGTTGCCTTTATCAGAGAGGAAACGGAAAGATCTTCTACTTCCAGCCCGGTCACGAGACCTTCCCGACCTTCAAAGTGCCCGAGGTACAGTCTATCATTCGCAACGCGGTACGCTTTGTAGCCCCTGCGTACAGACAGGAGATCACTTGTCCCCACGTTCGCAAGATAACCGACGACGAGCCTTACGTAATAGTTAAAAAGAAATAAGATAATGAAAGTAAATCTTCACACGCATACACACAGATGCGGACACGCAAGCGGAAGTGAGCGTGAATATATCGAGAGGGCGATAGCGGGCGGTATTACGCATATGGGCTTTTCGGAGCACGCTCCTTTCGCTTTTCCCGATGGGCATGAATCGACCTACCGCGTTCCTATGTCTCAAGCGAAGGATTATATGGATACGGTACGCGCTCTTCGCGAGGAGTACAAGAACGATATCAAGATATACGTCGGCTTTGAAATGGAGTATTATCCGCTTTATTTCAGAGATATGCTCGATATCGTAAACGGTCTTCGGGCGGAATATCTTATACTCGGTCAGCATTACGTTGATAACGAGTATCCTCCGCAAGTGCCATATACGGGAGTTCCGAATCTTCTTGAGGAAAAGCTTTCTTTATACGTTGATACCGTTATAGAGGGTATTGAAAGCGGAGTGTTTTCATATGTTGCGCACCCCGACGTTTTCAATTTTGTCGGAGAGGACGAAATATATGAAAAGCATATGAGAAAGCTATGCAAGAGCGCAGTTGCTCACGACATTCCGCTTGAGATAAATCTGCTTGGCTGTCGTTCTTACAGAATGTATCCAAATAAATTTTTTTGGAAAATAGCGGGCGAAGAGGGGAACAGCGTAGTGTTCGGCTTTGATTCTCATACGGCAAAAGATGCGTATGACGAAGCAAGTATTCCCGTTGCTAAGTGGTTGGCGAAAAGATATGACCTTAAGGTGATAGACTATCCCATGCTTGTTGATCCTAAAACCAAGAAAAGATTTGAGATTTAAACAAAAATAAAGAGGACGTAGAATTTTTCAAAATTCTACGTCCTTTTTTGATAAGTACGGATCTTGTGTGCAAAATCAAAAACTGTAATTAAAAAATTTCAAAATTGAATATGTGAGCTGTGGAAGAGCCGTAATCTTCGGTTTTTCTTTCGCTATGATAAGTGCTAAGCGGGATCAAACGAACTCCTTTTGTCGTTACGTTCAACTCATGTTTCACAAAGCGTAGATGATTGTCAAATATTTCGAGCGCGGTATCCCAGCTTCCTGATTCGTTCACGATCTCTATCTTATAGTGCTTGACAAGGCATTTAGGGAAACCAAAGGTTGTATTATCATAGCTCTTCGGGAAAAATAATGTTGATGACGTATGCAAAGCATCGGGATTTCCATCGGTGTATTCACGGTCAAGATCGCTGTCAAACACCAATCTTACACCGTTTATGTGTTTTGGAGAATCAAATGTATAAGTTATAGCTTTGTTGGTCTTTCCGAAATATCCGTTGTCATTTCCCCATATGCGACGGTCTGTTCCGTTAAGTAATGCAGAAGGATCTCCGTAATCGGCTGTAAGAGCAGCACTCTTTGAAAGCTCTGACGGCTCGCGTCGGAATCCCGGTAAGAAGCAATCATCTTCCATAAGCATTTTTTGTATCTCGGTAATTTTTGTTTTACATGCTTCGCGAGGAGAAAGCTCATATTTTATAGCGACTGCTGCCGCTGTTCCAACTGCTTGACCGATCACACCGATAGTTCCCATGACACGAGTAGAACTGAATGCTATGTGAGATGCGCTGATATTTCTTCCCGCAAACATTAGATTTTCAATGTTTTTGGAGTAAAGGGAGCGAAGCGGAATAGAATAAGGCTCGGAAAGTCTGCGCTTTTGCAAATGTCCGCCGCCCTTGGCGTTCATATAAAATCCTCCGGGCAGATGATTGTCTATCTGCCAACCGCCGTATGCGACAGTATCCTCAAACCGAGGACAATTTTCGACGTCGTGTTGAGTAAGTACGTAATCTCCCACATATCTGCGGCTTTCGCGCTTTCCGGGCAAAAAGCCTACCCATTCAAGCTCCCAGTTTTCAGCACCGTGATCTCCATGGTTTTTCATATGATCCCATACACCAAATGCGATCTTCAAAAGCTCGTCACGTATCTCTTCTGTGTCATCTATGCTGTTCTGCATACCGCCAAGCTCGATCCAATAAAAGTTAGTATTGATAGCATAAATGTTGTGCGGCTTGTTGTTCATTGCTTCATCATCGGGAAAATCGTATGCCCATGCAGGCGGTGTGTAAGTTACCGTATGATCTGTCTGACGACATTGAAGTAAAATGCTCATACCCATGGTATGAGAATCGGAATGATCAAGTCCAAATTCCTCACCATATTCGGTCTTTGCCTCTCGGCCTACTTTATATTCCGCTCCGGTTAAGGGTGCTAAAATACTGTCGCCCGAGCTATCAACGAATATTTTGGCTTCTACCTCATGCCAAAGATAAGTGGTCAACTGAAAGCCGGTTACACTTTTAATAACACCGTTTTCTGTTTTTGCATTGTTACAAGTACAGTTGAGTATAAGGTCTATGTTCGGCTCAAATCGTACCTTTTCATAAAGAAGAGCATCCCAAGTGCTCCAATTTCTTTTTGGATTGCGATACATATTTTCGAGTTGTATTTCTTCCATAATGCCAGTCTCTTGAAGATCGCGGACACGTGTGCCCGCACCTGATATCCACATTCTTATCTCGCTGCTGGCATTTCCACCGAGAACAGGTCTGTCGTGCATCAGTGCAACTTTTGCACCGCGCCGTGCTGCGGATATAGCGGTAAACATTCCTCCGATTCCACCGCCTATGACGCATATATCAACGGAATGATGCTTCGTTTTTAATACGGTATCCATTTTTTATCCCTCTTGACTTTTTTTGAAATTATGATATAATTAAGTATATCATATCACGAAATAAAAATCTTTTTATTTTGTGATAAAAACATTTCATTTTGTGATTTATTATAGAGGGCATATGAAACTACTTTCACATTACCTAGAACACCAAACCAAAAACGATACAAAGCTAACAAATTGGGAAAATCACATTATAAACGAGAAGCTTTCGTATTCTTATCGTGATACAGAGTATAACGATCAAACTTTTCCGTCCAATATGCACTACCACGACTATTATGAATTGGTTGTTTTTGAAGAGGGGGACATTCAATATATTTGCGAGGGGTGCGTTTTTCAGCCGAAATACGCAGATATTATCTTAATTCCACCGGGTAATTTTCATATGTCGGCAATAAAAGGTGAAAATACACGTTATAAGCGGCACGTGTTTTATTTGTATCCGTCCGCATTGGATATGGTCTGCAACGAGTCGCTGACATCGTTTTTAAAGAAAACGACAAATGGTACTATGCTTTCGTTTGGTTTGAATAAGACAAAACAAGAGTTTGCAGATCTGCTCATACGTTTAAGAGAAACATTCAAATCAGCATCTTCACCGCTTGAGGCGGCTTTGGGACTTTCGTATATTATTCAAATCTTCTATTTGTTGAATCAAAAAAGTTGCCAGCCTAAAAACGAGATATCCTCGTTGCCTGAAAATATTCTTATGATACAATATTATATAGATAATAATTTTTCTCGGATATCGTCGGTATCACAGGTGGCAGAGCAATTTTTTTATAGCCGAGAATATGTCTCGAGATTGTTCAGAAAATATTTTGATACGACAATATCAGATTATATCATGAAACGTCGTATAGCGGAAAGTCAAACTCTTATTATGCAGGGAGTACCTTTAATAGAAGTCTCCTATCAAGTCGGATTTTCATCGCTTTCCACTTTTATAAGGGCATTTCGGACGGTCACAAGAATGACACCGTCGGAATATCGTAAAATGCGAAAAAATATTTAAAAAAGTAAAAAGCACGATGCTTGGTAAACGACCAAGCATCGTGCTTTTTAGAACCAAAAAATATTTTTACTTTTATAAAATCAACCAAGCATAGCCGCGCCGATGATACCCGCGTCATTACCGAGCTTTGCGATACGGATATCGGTCATAGCAACGATACCGCCGCCGTACTGCTCCTTGCGAACGGTGGGAAGGATGGCGTCGATAAGCGACTGACCCTCGTTGGATACTCCGCCGCCGAGCGAGATAACTTCGGGCTGGAAGATGTTGATGATGGTCGTGATACCTGAAGCGAGATACTTAACGTACTTGTCATATACCTCTTTAGCAGCCGCGTCACCTTGGCGCATAGCGTCGCACGCGGTTCTGCCCGAAACCTTCTCTGCCTTGAGCATGAGAGAATCTCTGCCGTTTGCGCGGCACTCTGCTATCTTTTCCTCTGTCATACGGATAAGAGCGGTAGCGGAGGAATAAGCCTCCCAGCAGCCGCGTCTTCCGCAGGAGCAGGGAACTCCGTCGGTCTCGATAACGATATGTCCAAGCTCTCCGCCCGCGCAGTTAAATCCCGCGTATATCTTGTTATCGATAATTATACCGCCGCCGACACCCGTGCCGAGCGTTATCATTATATTGTTCGAAGAGCCCTTTGCCGCACCTGCGACAGCCTCTCCCCAAGCGGCAGCGTTCGCGTCGTTAGCTATTTTAATGTTATCAATCCCTACGCGCTCTTTGAGAAGATCGGCGATGGGGAATTTTTTGAAGGGAAGATTGTTTGCGTATTCAACAACGCCCGTTGCGGTGTTTGCGATACCGGGGGTAGCGATACCGATACAAGCTATGTCAGAGAGAGCAATTCCGTTTTCTTCGCAAAGCGCTTTGCAGAGCATAGCAATATCGTCAACTATAAGTTCAGCCGCACGCTCTGCACCCGTGGGAGAGCTTTTCTTTGCTACGAGAGCCATGTTTTTGTCAACAAGACCGACGGCAATATTAGTTCCGCCAAGGTCAACACCAATTCTATACATATGTATTTCCTCCGTTTGATAAAATTTACTAATAATATTATAGTTTAATTTGTTTTATAAGTCAAGTGGTTAAATGCTTTTTGTTGGTTTTTCTTTTTGATAAGGGCAAAGGTCAGAAAGCGGGCATTCATTACACTTCGGTGACCTTGCTATGCAGGTATCTCTGCCGAACTGAACTATTCTGTGGCAGAAGTCGGATTGCTTTTCGGGTTCGACGATATCCGAAAGTATCAGCTCTACTTTATGCGGATCTTTGAGTGCCGTGTCGTACATTCCGAGGCGTCCGCAGATGCGTATGCAGTGTGTGTCGGCAACGATAGCGGGTTTTCCGTAAATGTCTCCAAGTAAGAGATTTGCGATTTTTCTTCCAACTCCCGAGAGCTTAAGCAGCTCGTCCATGTTGTCGGGTACTTTCCCGCCGTGAATATCACGGACGTCTGTGCAAGCTTCCTTGATGCTTTTCGCTTTTGTGCGGAAGAGACCGCAGGGGCGAACGATGTCCTCTATGTCCTCGATTGGAGCGTTTGCGAGAGAATCAAGCGTTGGAAAACGCGCAAAAAGGTCACGGCAGACGATATTCACGCGCGCGTCGGTGCATTGAGCCGAGAGGCGCGCCATGACCAAAAGCTTCCAAGGCTCACCGCCGTATTCAAGCGCGCATACGGCATCGGGATAGATACCCTCGAGTCTTTCGACTATTTTTGCCATGCGCTCGCGCTGTTGCTTTTTTGATTCCTTTTTCATTTCTTTTCGGCTACGAAATACGTTCCGATATGACCGCCGTCAAGCAGCTCGTAAAGTATCTCGGGGTCTTTACCGTTGAGAATGAACATAGGTATTCCCGATTCGGTAACTATCTTTGCGGCATTGAGCTTCGCTATCATTCCGCCCGTACCGCGAGAGCTTCCAGCACCGCCCGCTATGGCAAAGACCGAGTCGTCGAGAGCCTCGACGCGTTCAATTAGCTTTGCCTCGGGATTTGTACGGGGGTCGGAGTCGTAAAGACCGTCGATATCCGAGAGATTGAGGAGCACATCAGCTCCGCAAAGCTGTGATACGTACGCAGAGAGTATGTCATTACCGCCGAATTTCGTGAGCTCGTCGGTAGAGACCGAGTCGTTCTCATTTACTATCGGAATGCAATTCATTTCAAGCAGACGGTTAAAGGTATTCTCCGCCGCGCTTCTGCGGACGGGATTGGAGAGAACGTCCTTAGTCATAAGTATCTGTGCTACGGTGTGACCGTAATCCGAGAAAAATCTGTCATACATCTTCATAAGCTCGCTTTGACCGATAGCCGCCATAGCCTGCTTTTCCTCGGTAGAGGAGGGAATATGTCCGAATCCGACCTTTGCGACTCCCGCGCTTACCGCGCCCGAGGAGACGAGAACGACCTGTATGCCGTGATTTTTCATATCCGAAAGCACCTTGACGAGCTTTTCTATTCTCCGAAGATTAAGATGACCCGTATTATGTGTGAGCGTTGAAGTGCCTACCTTGACCACGATTCTGTGGCTGTCTCTTAAATATGCCATGATTTTTTAATTCTTTCTGTAAATTTTTTTCAAAACCCCTTTAAAAATTCGGGATTTTATATTATAATATAGATGATTTATATTATACACTCATTTACCGTTTTTTGCAAGTGGTATTTCGTAAATTTTTGGAGGGTTTTGATGAAACAAAAGTACACTATTACTATAGCAGACGTTCAGATGAACGTTATTGCCGAGGAATCTCCCGATACGGTTGAAGGTCTTGTGGGAATGGTAGACCGCAAGATGCGTGAGATACTGGGGCCCGGAAGCCGTTGCTCAAAGACCGAGGCGGCTCTTCTTTGCGCGCTTGATTATTGCTCGGAGCGTATAAAAACACAGAGAAAGCTCAAATCTGTCGAGGGTAAGCTCGATATTGCCGAAAACACGGTTGAGGAGCTTGAATTCGAGAACGCAAATCTCCGCAAAGAGATCGAAGAATTAAAGATGATGATAGCGAAATAAAAAATACATAACACAGAGAACGCCCCTGCGTAATTTTACGCAGGGGCGTTCTCTGTGTTCATTTGGTGATGAACACAAATTAAAGACATTTTGTAAAGTTTTCTTTTTTGGGTACTTTTTTCTTTTTTAAAAGAAAAAAGTACCGCGCGTCCCCCATTATGACAATTTTCGCAAAGTGCGTATGATAAAATATATACCGTAAGTAAAAAAACGGAGGTTAAAATGACAAAAAATAATTGCCGATACGAAAGCCGATTTGACGATGGTGTACTCGAATTTTGCTTGCTTGGAGAGATAGACCATCACAGCGCGGTAAACGTGCGAACCGAAATGGACGAGGAGATATGCCGTCTGCGTCCGAAAAGATTGATTTTAGAGCTTGGAAAAATTGAATTTATGGATAGCTCGGGACTTGGACTTATCATGGGCAGATATTCTCTTATGCAGAAGATGGGAGGCGAGTTCGCCTTGCGAAATCCGAACGAGAGAATAGTAAAGATATTTGAGCTTGCGGGACTTTCGCGCATAGTTCGCATCGAAAACAGCTCGGAGGAGGTAAAAAATGAATCAAAGTAATGAAAACGTAAGAAAGAAAAGGAGAGCGGAGGTAATAAATCAAATAAAGCTGAAGCTTCCGTCCCTGTCGGTGAACGAATCGCTTGCGCGCTCGATGCTCGCGGTCTTTTGCGCGCAGGCAGACCCAAGCGTAAACGAGCTTGCCGACATAAAATGCGCCGTCTCCGAGGCGGTAACGAACTGCATAGTTCACGCCTATCGAGACACCGTGGGCGAGATATACATAACCGCAAAGCTTATGCTTGAGTCGGACGGAGAGAAAAGCGTTCAGATAGAGATAACTGACCGCGGATGCGGAATTTCCGACGTTGAGCAAGCGCGAATGCCTCTTTACACGACCGATGCCGCAAACGAGCGCAGCGGAATGGGCTTTACTGTTATGGAAAGTTTTTGTGATAAGGTTAGGGTGAGATCAAGGTGTGGCAAGGGGACGACTGTTGTACTTCACAAACGGCTCTGCCGACGGTAAGCGGCTCGGCTGATGCGCAAGAGAGCTCTGCGTATTCGGCAAACCGCGAGCTGATAATTTTAGCTCAAGCGGGAGAGGGAGAGCGTTCCGAGTGGGCTCTTGAGGAGCTTGTAAAGCTTAATATGGGACTTGTGCGAAAGATAGCCTTGCGCTTTTGTGAGCGCGGAGTTGAGCTTGAGGATCTTATACAGATAGGAACTATCGGAATGATAAAGGCGGCGCGTGGCTTTGACTGCGATAGGGGAACGAACTTTTCCACCTATGCCGTGCCTCTTATTTTCGGTGAGATAAGGCGGCATCTGCGTGACGAAGGACCTATCAAGGTCGGGCGGTATTATAAAAAGCTCGGTGCGCTCCTTTTGAGTGAAAAGAATCGGATATTTGCGCAAGAGGGAAGAGAAGCGCGCCTCTCGGAGCTTGCCTCTCTTTGCGGTGTGACATCCGAGGAAGCAAGCATCGCGATGGATGCTATCTCTCCTATCGTGTCTCTTTCGGACAGCGCATACGGTGAGGACGATAACGTGACCGTCGGTGAGACTATAATCGATGTTGAAGCATCAAGTGAGATAAGCCGTATCAATGACCGCGTGGCTCTCAAGGAGGCGTGCTCCGAAATGTCTGAACAGTGGCAGCAGATAGTCGCGCTCCGCTTCTTTAGAAATATGACTCAACAGCAGGTAGCCGATGTCCTTGGTGTTACTCAAGTCAAAGTCTCGCGAGAGGAGAAAAAGATCCTCGCATTCCTCCGCGAACGGCTTATATAGAATGCGTGGGACGCGGGGGGACGCGCAAGGACGCGCAAGGACGCGTGTTACTTTTTTCTTTTAAAAAAGAAAAAAGTAACCAAAAAAGAAAACATTGCAAGGGATATTTTTAAAACCATATGGTTTGATTTCAATTTTGATTTATCGGTATGTTTGATTTGACGAAACGGTATAAAAATAAGGCGAGAAAACACGCACGAACTCGGTAGGGGAGACCTGCGGTCTCCCGCGGGCGTTCACAGAACGCCCCT
>JAZNEM010000159.1:0-10379 GCA_045588595.1 Eubacteriales bacterium | reverse complement strand
GGGATCATGAAGGATTAAAGGAGCATCTTGATCAAATTGATAACTATTTAAAGTACAATGTAAATTTGAAACTTCCAAAGCAAAATAAAGAGGCATATGAATTTTACCGCGCGTTTGATAACGCTGACTATGTATCTGTTTACGCTATCTTGGAAAAAGGAATCAATAAATATTCTAAAAAGAAAAATTATGAGTATATTGTTCTCGGACGCCAATATCAATTAGCCGTTGCAAAGCGAATGAACGGCGATATTGATGAAGCAATTTCACTTTTTGAAAATATTAAGGAAAAAGCTCCAAAGCTCGTCCTTTCAACACTTGCTCAACAACAGCTTGAATATATTTGCGGCACACTTGAAGAAAAAGCACCGGAAAGATTAGATGTAACAGAAAATTATTCTTTAAAAGCTATTAATAAAAGAAGGATTGTACTTTTGATACTTTTCTGTTTTGGTTGTTTGCTTTTAATTACGTCAGTCTTTCTGAACAAAGCAAATAAACCCAAACAAGAAAACAAGGATTTTGAGTATATGTCCAAAATTGAAAGTGTGCTTGATGATGATTATGAAGAGCATAGAATTTTAGGATATCTTAGTATTTACTCGGACGATGCTTATACAGTGGCAGCCGATTCTGTTTTTTTGGTTGAATCTAACGGAAGGATCGATCTACATACACTTTATAAATTAAACGAAAAAGACGGAAATAACTTGAACGTAAAGGATATTCAGGTCAATAAGTCATATGTGTATGAAAATATATTTTCAAAAAAGATAGAGTTCGTTTTAACAGAAAAGAAGCGCGATATTCCGAAGAACGCGTTATATTATTACGAGATAGACGGGTATTATTTCTGCGTCATAAGTGTAGTTGACTGTTGACTATTCCTTTATTCAAGGGAACGGAAACGATTGATACCAATCCCAAAGCCTTGTGAATTTAATTTCACAGGGCTTTTTTGTATCCGTTTTGTTTATGCGATGCGAGATCGGATTTTAATTTTTTGCCCGATCTTATTTCTTTTTTTTAACCGATTTTAATGAAAACCGTATTGATTTATGTTGTTTTGCTCTGCTTTGGGAAAACTATTGCAATTCAAATAATTATATGTTATAATTGGGCTGTAATAAAGCTTATAGATATCGAATCTCATTAGAATGTAGTAAAAAATGGCACAATTTTTATATTTTTTGGCAAGAAAAATATAAAAAGGTATGCTATAATTACAACGCAAATAAATATGCTAACGCGCATATTATAAAAAAATAAAAAATACGCATAAAAACTGACAGGAGGACTCGTATGAAGGAATTTATCTCTCCCAATGACGAGAAGCTGTTTGGAGCAAATGACAGCGAAACTATTCAGAACGCGATAGCGGCTGCGGAGGAAGACGGTTGCCGTAAGATCGTTATACCGCGTTACAACGCAAGACGCGGAAAGAGCGAGTGGCGTATCCCTGTGAGCATAAAAGTGCCCAGCGATTTCACCATTATTCTTGATAACTGTTACATGGTGCAGGAGACGGGCGTATATGACAATATGTTTGCGTCCCTGTATGCTTGGGATCTTGAAAAAGCCACCAAGCTTGAAAACGAGCAGAAGAACATTGCCATCATCGGACAGGGTAACGTTATCCTTGACGGCGGTGTACACAATCATCTGTTGGAGAAGACTACAAATAGATTCCGTCAGCCGCCCCTTTGGCGTAACAATATGTTCCTTTGGATAAACGTAAACGGATTGAGACTTGAAAACGTCCATATCGAGAATCAGCGTTGGTGGGCGGTATGTCACATCTGTTGCCGCAACGTTACCATCAAGGACATAGATTTCTTTGCTATCCCGCACGTAAACAATATGGACGGGATCGATATGCGTATCGGCTGTAACAATTTCGATATTCAGAATATCACAGGACGTACGGGTGACGACGTTATCGCTATGACAGCACTTTTAGGCAAGGGTGAGCTTGATCGTAAGGTCGAGGGAAAGGATACCGATATTCACGATATCAAGATCCGCAACGTAAAGGCAGACCCGTATTACTGTATGCTTGTCCGTGTTTTGAACCATGACGGCAACAATATTTACAATATTGATATCGATACCGTTATGGACGTTTCCGATTATACGAAGAAGATGCCCACAAACTGCTGTGTAGGTATCGGAAGCACGAACTATACTAATTTGCGTCCCGCAGCTCACGGAGAGACGAGAAATATAACCGCCAAAAATATTACCTCCCGAAGCAATAATACGATACACATGAGCAATACTTTGAGCCATGCAAAATTCTCTAACATAAAGACCTACAGCGACAACCGCAACATTGTTGGGATCGATGGACGCTGTACGCTCGAGGACGTGACCTTTGAGCATCTGTGGCACGGTGCTACTCAGAAGGATATACTTGTAGACAGAATGCTTAAGGCCGAGGAATACAAGGGAACTATTATCAGATTGGCAAATATTACAGGAGAAGTTAATTTCCGTGACGTTAATGCAGATCTGGTAAGAAGATGTGTCGTTCTCAGCGGTGACGCAAAGGTAACTATTGACGGATTCAAGTATAACAGTGCGAAAACACCGATCGACGTCGCGCCTGAAAGCACGTTGATCATCGATGGGGAGGTGCAATAATATGTTAGATATGCGTTTGAGAGGATACGTTACTCCTGAGGATTTTGAGGGAACGGATACCGAAAGAATACAAAAGGCACTTGACACGTCTAAAGAACTTGACATAGGCAGAGTTGTGCTTAAGGGCGAATATACGGTCGACAAGACTCTGTGGATACACCCTATGACCGACCTCGTGCTTGAGGACGCTACTATCAAGGCAACAGGAGACTTTTTTCTTCTCGCGAACAAAAATCTTGCCGAGGCTGACAAGCACACCTACGTTTTTCAGGATCAGTACATCACTATCCGCGGAAACGGTAAGTTTGTCGGAGACGTGATGCTTTACAATGCTTTCCACGTTAATATAAACGGTATTGAGTTTGCAAAAGCTCTTCGTTTTTCGTTTACTCACGAGGTCCGCTTGTATAACAGCAGATTTACGGGTGAGAACGGCGTAGTTATTACTATGGGCTCGAACAACTTTATCATGCAGGATCTCGTTGCGGATTGCAAGGGTACGGCAGTCGTTATGGACGCTACTATTGAAGAACCCGATTACGTTATCGGTAAAGAGCCCGAGGTACACGAGATAATCCTTCAGGATAGTTGCTTTAATACCTCCGCTCCCGCTATTACGATGAAAGCTAATGCGGGCGCGAGAATATACAATATGCAGATCGACCATCTGAAATCTAAGGGCGTTACCTTGCAGGTCGGCACTGACGGTGTTGAAGTGCCCGCGGAGTGCTACTTTAACCTCACGGGCGAAGCTTTTGAATCGGGCGCTGATGAGTCTATCGTATTGAAGAACCCCGTTAAGCATTGCTATTTCCCTAGGATAAAAGATAATAAATAATTCAAAAAGCCTTGCGAATTTTTCGCAAGGCTTTTTAAGCTGGTTAGGTTATATCAAACAATAAATTTAACAAATTGCGGTTTGTCGGGGACGCGAAGGACGCGATGAGGGAACTTTTTTGAAAAAAGTTCCCTCAAACTCCCTCAAAAAACTTTCTAAAACAAGGTTTTGCATAGCCATAATGGCTACATAATAATTTTTTGTATTGCTTTTTCTTTGATTACTTTCTTTTTCGCGAAAAAGAAAGTAATCGCGTCCTCCCCGACAAATCAAAATTTAAAATTTTCTCCAACTCTCTTGACAAAAACAATACTTCGTGATATGATGTATTGTGTAACAGGAGGTATGATATGGATATTCAATTAAAACGCGGTATGCTTGATGTTTGCGTATTAGCCGCGATAAAGGACGAAGATTCATACGGCTACAAGATAATCAAGGATATGAAGCCGTATATCGACATGTCGGAATCTACCCTATACACTATTCTGAAACGTCTTGAACTCTCGAACATGCTGACTGTATGGGTTGCGGAGCACGGTGGCAGGCTTCGCAAATATTATCATATTACAAACGACGGTCTTATGCGGATCGAGGAATTTAAGAACGAGTGGAAGGAATTGTTGTCTATGTATCGATTTATAACCAAGGAGGAGAGCGCAAATGACCAAGCTTAAGTTTCTTTTAGAGCTGCACGATAGATTATCAGGCTTGCCGAAGCGCGATGTTGAGGAACGCTTGAGCTTTTACAGCGAGATGATAGAGGATCGAATGGAAGAGGGACTTTCCGAGGAGGAAGCGGTCGCGGCTGTCGGCTCGGTAGACGAGATAGCAGAACAGATAATAGCGGAAACACCTCTTATAAAGGTCGCAAAGGAGAAAATAAAACCGAAAAGAAAGCTTCGCGTGTGGGAGATCGTGCTGTTGGTACTCGGTTCGCCGATATGGCTTTCACTGCTTATAGCGGCGTTTGCGGTCGGTTTGTCGCTTTACGCGGTTCTTTGGTCGGTTATCGCGGTCTTTTGGTCGGTGTTTGGGACGTTTGTCGGCGTTTCGGCGGGAGGAATTGCGTCGGGGGTTCTGTTTATCGTTCTTGGCGAAATATCCGCAGGAATGATAATGATAGGCGCGGGGGTTACTTTCGCGGGTTTGGCTATCTTTGCGTTTTTCGGCTGCCTTGCGGCTACGAAGGGTGCTCTCTGGCTCACGAAAAAAATGGCTCTCGGCATTAAATATTGTTTTGTTGGAAAGGAGAAAGCAAATGCGTAAAGCGGTTAAAATATGGCTTATAGTGGCGGCTTCCCTTATTCTCCTTGGAATTATTATTCTTGGAGGAACAATGGCAGTGAGTAAATCGGATATCTTTAGCTTTACAACACGTAAATATGAAACGAATACCTATGAGATAAGTGAGGATTTTAATAGCGTATCGATAAATACCGACACTGCGGATATTGTTTTTATTGCTTCGAGTGACGAAAAATGCAAGATAGTTTGCTATGAAGAGGAAAAAGCGAAACATTCAGTCACGGTAACTGACGGCAAGCTTTCGGTCGATATGGTGAGTACGAAAAAGTGGTATGATCATATAAATATCGGTTGGAGCGGAAAGCCGATGATAACTGTATATCTTCCAAAAAATGATAACATTTCACTATTATTGAAAAATTCTACAGGAAGAATAGAGCTTCCGAGTGATATTGCCTTTGAGAGTATTGATATATCGGGCAGTACGGGAGACGTAAGCTGCAGATCCTCGGCTGACGGAATGATAAAAATAAAGCGTAGCACGGGAGATATACTTCTTGAAAATATCTCTGCGGGTGCGCTTGACCTTTGGGTATCTACGGGCGATGTTAAAGTGACATCGGTAAATTGTGCGGGTGACGTTAAGCTTCGCGCGAGTACGGGGGATGTAAAATTAGACGGTCTTGATTGTAAGAATCTTTTTTCGGAGTGCGGCACGGGAGATATTACTCTGAAAAGTGTTGTTGCTTCCGAACGATTTGATATCACTACGGATACGGGAACGGTAGCGTTTGACAGAAGTGACGCAAATGAAATAAGCGTAAAGACCGACACGGGAAAAGTAACGGGAACACTGTTGTCTGAGAAGGTGTTCTTCATAAAGACGGATACGGGCGATGTTGAAGTCCCGAAAACCACGAGTGGCGGTAAGTGTGAGATAGAGACGGACACGGGAGATATAAAAATAAACATTGTAAAATAAAACACAAAATACGGTTCTTTTTGAGAGCCGTCTTTTGTATTTTAGGAATTACAGCCATTGAATAAATGTGATTTTACTCTTACAATTGCACTCTGAATTTTTATAAAAATTCAACACACAATCTTCTTTTGAACTTGTTAGCAACATCATTTTGTAGCAGTTTTGATTTTAGCGATCTCTTTTGCGAAATCAAGACATTCGGTCGCGTATCCGTGCCCGCGGTGCTTAACTTCGGTTACGACATTTTCTATGAGCGCATACGGACGAATGTCTATTGTCAGATTTGGAATGATGAGGCAAACGCAAGAGACAGCGATCTTACCATCTGCCTCTTTATACGATAATATGATGATTTTTATCTTTAACGATCCATAAAACGTTGAAAAATCAAAGAGCTTTTCGCAGGTGAAATGTTTAAAAGTTTTCACTATAAATAAAAAATCTCTTGACAAACTGAAAAGTTTTTAATATAATGTAAGTGTAAATAAATTTAAGAGGTGTACGTTATGATAAAAAGAGAGCATTATATCGAAAAAATACGTAAGTTTTACGACTCGGAGCAAATAAAGATCATCACGGGTGTAAAGGATTCGGGAAAGTCTGTTATTTTGGCTCAAATAATGGACGAGATAAAGGAAAAGACTGATAATATTATATACTTGAATTTTGGTGACAAGCGCGTCTCTGCGAATATTAAAACGCCCGACGCGTTGCTCCAATACGTAGAGGAGAGAGCAAAGCGCGGAATTTTCTATTTGTTTTTTGATGAGATGCAGATGCTTAACGGTTGGGAATCGGCTTGTGCCGCACTTCAAAGACGGGGCTATTCGGTTTTTGTTATTGTCTCGGACAGAGATTTTTTGACCGAGCTTTTTGAAAAAGAGATTGGTGGCAGATACGTCTCGTTCAAGATAAGACCTTTTGTTTACAAGGAGATACTTGAATATGCGGACGAGCTTGGAAAAACTGTTTCGGTTGAGGATTATCTTACCTTGGGTGGCTTCCCGAAACGCTTTTTGCTTGACGGAAACGAGGCGCAGCACCTCTATCTTGACGAGCTTGACAGCGCGATAGTTGACGGCATTATAAGGCGCTACAAGATACGCAGGGAGGAACTTTTTTTGAGCCTTGTTGATTTTGTTTTGCGGTCAAACGGCAAGATATTTTCAGAAAAGGCGATATACGACCGCATAACTGCTGAACACGGTCCTTGCTCGATAAATACGATAATGAAATACCTTGATTATCTTAAGGAAGCGTACATTATTGAATCTGTGGAGCAATTTTCAAGCAGAGTTGAGCGCGCGCTTGTGTTTTATACAAAGCTTTATGATACCGACGTGGCGTTTAACTCGATTCGCCACATGGACGGACAGGTCGATATGGCTCAAAATCTTGAAAACATTGTGTATAACGAGCTTATTTACAGAGGCTACGACGTGAGCGTTTACGATAATGGCGGAAAGAAGATAGATATTTTTGCGCGCAAGGGCGGAGAAGAATATTTTATACAGACGGTATACGGTACAGAGAAAGACGAAAGCGAAATTTTAAAAGATTTCAGCGGTCTTGAAAGATTTTTCAAAAAAATGTTGATAACCTATGGCAAAAAATGCTCCTTGAGCGGAGTGACCTGTGTGAGTTTAGATGACTTTTTACTTATGGACAGTCTTGGTGAGTTTGATTTCAATGTCGATGACGAAAACTTTGTTGATGCCAAAAGACTTAACGAGGGAAATAATAAGCCTAAAAAGAAAACGCATACTGAAAACTTTGCAAAAAAAGCAAGAACTGCGGAAGCAAAGAAATCCGAAGAAAGTAAGGCTGAAGAAAAGAAACCCGAAGCAAAGAAAAAGAAAGTACCTTTTTATCAGATATTTTAAATGGAATTTTAATTGTAAAAACAGGAAAAAGAAACACTATGTATTCAAAGGTCTACGTTGAAATAACGAATATATGTAACATGAGTTGTTCCTTTTGCCACGGACACTCGCGGGAAAAGAAGAGAATGTCCGCAAATGAATTCGAGCACATACTCTCGCAACTCTGCGGACAGACGAAATATATCTACTATCATCTCATGGGCGAGCCGCTGACACACCCCGACCTGCCGTTGTTTTTAAAAATGGCAAAAGAGAGAGGTTTTAGATCTATATTGACGACCAACGGAACGCTCCTCAAAAAACGGCAAATCGAGATACTCTCGGCGGGAGTTCACAAGGTAAGCGTTTCGCTTCACAGCTTTGAGGAGGGAGGAGAAGAGGAATATATTCACTATATGAGCGAGATCTGTGATTTTGCCGATGCCGCATCGAAGCAGGGTGTGATAGTGGTATTGCGCCTATGGAATCGCGGTTCTGACGGCGGACGGAACGAAAAAGCGTTCTCAATATTGCGCTCGCGCTTCAAGGGGGACGAATGGGCAGAAAACTCAAGGGGAATGAGGATACGGGACAAGCTCCATCTAGAGTGGGGAGACCGCTTTGAGTGGCCTGACCTTTTGGCAGATGTTCAGGGAGAAAGTGTATATTGCTACGGATTGCGAGACCAATTCGGCATACTTTGCGACGGCTCGGTAGTGCCGTGCTGTCTTGACAGTGACGGAGTGATAACGCTCGGAAATATATTTAATACCGATATTTCGGATATTTTGGATTCACAAAGAGCGCGCGCTATAGTAAAGGGATTTGAAAACAAAACGGCATCAGAGGAGCTTTGCCGCAGATGCGCATACGCGCAAAGGTTTGTATGATTGAAAGTTGAATAAATTTTGATTTGTCGGGGACGCGGGGGACGCGATTTTCCGCTTTTTTGAAAAAAAGCTTGGCAAAAAACTTCCTGAAAAGGATTTATCGTGTAGCCGTTATGACTATGCAAAACCTTGTTTTAGAAAGTTTTTGAGGGAGTTTGAGGGAACTTTTTTTCAAAAAAGTTCCCTCATCGCGTCCTGCAATTTTTTTGCTTGTATCATTTTTGATAAAAACAATAAGTTTTGTTAAATTTATTGACTTTTTTGCAATTTTGCGGTATTATATATACTATAATTTAAAATAAGGAGAGCCAAGTAATGAAATTACCAAAAACTAAATTTACTGCGGCGGGCGATATGCTCATACAGAGAGTTATATCTACCGAGTATGAGGGATTTGACAAAGTAAGAGATTACATCTGCAAGGGTGAAGCTCGTTTCTTTAACTTTGAATCAATAATTTACAAGGACGGCATTTACGGCGGACAGTTTAACGGTGGTTCTTACCATAATTCAGACAAAAGAACGCTTGATATAGCTAAAGAATACGGTTTCAATATGCTGAATTTTGCGAATAACCATACGTTTGACTGGAGCTACGGCGGTCTGATCTCTACCTTGGAGGCACTTAAGGATACCGATTTCGTACACGCTGGTGTCGGAATGAATCTTGACGAGGCTGCAGCTCCCGCTTATCTTGACACTCACAATGCAAGAGTTGCGCTTATTTCCATGGCTTCCTCTATCGCAGGACCTTCCGCTATGGCGGGACGTCAGTCGCGCAGAATAATCGGCCGTCCCGGTGTAAACGCGCTTCGCACCAAAAGATATATGGAGGTCACCAAGGAGCAGCTCGACGTACTTAATGAGATAGCGAACGTAAGCGGAGTCAACGCAGACCGTGATATCTCAAGAGCGGAGGGATACGTTGCTCTTAAAGAGAACGACAACACGGTCGAGCTTGGCGCACATATAGAATTCCGCCTTGGCGAGACGACAAAGTATCACATAGAGCTCGTTGAAAAGGATATGAAGCGTCTTGAACAGGCTATTTACGAGGCAAAGGCTCAGGCGGATTACATTCTCGTAAGTATTCACGGTCACGAGCTTACGGGTAAAGCTAAGGAGAACCCCGCGGACTTCCTTATTGAGTTTGCTCACCGTTGTATCGATATGGGCGCGCACGCAGTTCTCGGTCACGGACCTCATCTGCTTCGCCCTCTTGAGATATACAAGAACCGTCCTATCTTCTATTCTCTCGGTGACTTCATGCTCCACAACGAGAGCGTGACCTTCGCTCCCGAGGATATGTACGAAAAGTACGGACTTACCTCGGACGATCCTCTTTGCGAGATCTACCGCAAGCGTTCGAGAAACTACACAGTTGGTCTGCTTACCGACCACAGAATGATGGAAGCTGTCATTCCTTATTTTGAGATGGAGGACGGAGAGCTTACTCATCTTGAGCTTATGCCTATTGAGCTTGGCTTTGGCGAGCCTCGTTACCGTCTCGGAAATCCGAGATTCTCGAAGGATCACGGAATTATCGAGCGTTACGCCGAGATGTCCGCTCCTTACGGAACGAAGATAACCGTCAGAGAGGACGGCATAGGTGTCGTTGAATTGAAATGATTTAAAATAAAGGGAGATATGAAAATGATCAGAGTATTGGTATGGAATGAATTTAAACACGAGCGTGAGAGTGAAACCGTTGCGTCGATATATCCTAACGGTATTCACAATGCTATCGCGGAATTTCTCGGAAGAGAAGAGGATATCGTCGTAAGAACGGCAACTCTTGACGACGAAAACTGCGGTATTACAAAGGAGATACTCGATGAGACCGACGTTATTATCTGGTGGGGACACATGTTACACAAAAATGTTCCCGATGAGGTAGCGGCACTTGTTCGCGATGC
>JAZNEM010000158.1:0-4000 GCA_045588595.1 Eubacteriales bacterium | reverse complement strand
AGGCAGAGCACGGAAATCGTCATACCGCTCATATGCACTCCAAGAATATCGATCACCTCTCCGCATTCGCAAAGGCGGTAGAGACTACCATATTTGTTAAGAACGCTCCCTCTTACGCAGGTATCGGATTTGGCGGTGAGGGTCACACGACCTTTACTATCGCAGGTCCTACGGGCGAGGGTATCACATCTGCTCGCTCCTTCACAAGAAAGCGCAGATGCGTTATGGCAGATAACTTCAGAATCATTTAATGGGAGAAAAGCAATGACTTATACAGAACAGGAATTAAAGGCTCTGGTCAATAAGGTGATCGAAGCCGTTCAGGACGGAAAAAGTGCCGAGGGAAACATTCCCGTAGGCATTTCCAACCGCCATATACATCTTAGCCGTGAGCACGTGGATATCTTGTTTGGAAAGGGATATCAGCTCACACAGCTCAAGGAGCTTTCCCAGCCGGGTCAGTATGCTTGCAAGGAGCAGCTTACTATCGTCGGTCCTTCTATGAGAACCATCGAGGGAGTACGCGTTTTAGGCCCTGAAAGAAAGGCGTCTCAAGTAGAGATATCAAGAACCGATAGCTATGTGCTTAAGGTAAAGCCTCCCGTTCGCGAATCGGGCGATATAGCGGGCTCTGCACCTATTACCATAATCGGACCTAAAGGTATCGTTACACTTAAAGAAGGCTGTATTATCGCAAACCGCCATATCCATATGAGCGAGGAAGAGGGCAAAGCTTTTGGTGTCAGCGACGGCGAATACGTAGACGTAGAGCTTTGCGGAGAGAGAAGAAGCCTCTTCTACGACGTTCAGATCCGCGTAAACAAAGCTTTCCGTCTTGAAATGCATATCGATACCGACGACGCAAACGCCGCAGGCGTAGGCAACGGCTTTAAAGCAAAGCTTTTGAAGAGAAACTAATATACAAAAAGCCATTGAAACGATTTCAATGGCTTTTTACTTTAAACAAGAAGTTTTTAATTAGTTTTTGTTAGGCACAAACAGCTTTTCAAGAAGCTTTTCGGCAAAGGCTCTATCGACCGTACCGTAGCATTTATTAAGGCTCTTGTTATTCTCATATCTCGGAGAAAGCTCGGCTATTTTTTTCTCGTCAAGCTCAATATTTAATTCGGGAAGATTCTTCTTTATCAATGAAATAAGCGTTTCCCTATCCGCATCGATAGCCTTGAAAAGCCTATCAGATTCTTCTTTTACAACATTTGCATTATAATTTATAAATTCTTCAAGATATATAGCGCAAGCGTTACCGTGACAAATGTTATACTGCTCCGAAAGGAAATATCCAAGAGCATGAGGAAATGCTGTTCCCGTAACGCTTATAGCAAGTCCGCCGTAAATAGACGCGCAATAGAGCTTTTCTCTGTCCTCAAATGAAAGCGGAGAGACGTGACACACCGCCGTTTTTTCTAACATTTCGACAAGGATCGCTATACCTCTTATAGCAAAGGTCTTTGATATATCGTTTGCCGTGCGGTTAAAATAACTCTCTAAACAATGCGAAAGCGCATCCAAGGCTGTAGAGCGGGTAAATTCGGGAGATAGGGACATGGTATAGGTAGCATCACCAAAAGAAACTATCGGATACAGCGCGTCTGCTCTAAAGCTTTTTTTGAGTCCCTCTGGAGAGGTTATAACAGAAACGGGAGTCACCTCGCTACCCGTACCCGCTGTCGTGCCTATCGCAATAACGGGCAACGGCTCTGCATCCCATTTCATAGAGTACATTGTCTCCACAGAAGTATCCGAGCAAGCAGTGAGAACAGCTATCGCTTTCGCGGCATCAAGCGGAGAACCTCCTCCAACACCGATAATAAAATCGACCTCTGCTTTTTTTGCTTCCTTTGCGGCTACAAGGCAAGAATTATACGAAGGATTTTGCTCTATTCCATCGAAAATCACGTATTCTACGCCTACTCTTTGAAGCGCGGCGATCAGATCGTCAAGCGCACCTGATCTCTTTGCTCCGTTTTTTCCCGCAACTATCATGCATCTCTTCCCTAATTTTGAAAAGACATCCGCGTTTGCGCTTACGCACCCCTTCCCTATAATAATTTTAGTGGGAACGTAAAAATTTATATTCATTGTATATTTATTATCTCCATTCAGTAAAAATTCAGATAAATCTCTTGAAAAATCTTTTCTGTTGATATATAATAATTATAAATCAATTAAAAATAAAAATCAAGAGGTAAAATAATTATGGTTAAAAATTTCAAGGATTTTCTTCCCGAGCTTCGCGAAAATATGCGCGGCGGAGACGGAACGGTGGAAGTAACAAATTTCGTTACTGTAGAAGAACTCAACAACAAAGGCAGACTTTTCGGAAAGATAGTTCTCAAATCGGGTTGCGGGATCGGCTATCACGTACATGAGACAGATAGCGAGCTTTTTTACATAATCAAGGGCACAGCTATCTACGATGACAACGGAACAAAGACAACCTTGCACGCAGGCGACGTAACACTCACTCCCGCAGGTACGGGACACTCCATAAAGAATGAGGGAGACGAGGACGTAGAGCTTATCGCGCTCATCGTTTATGCGTAAAGAGAAAATCACAGCTTCATATTTATGGAAGCTGTGATTTTCTTAGTTATTAGGCTCTGCAGATCAAAACATAGCATCATCAACTACCTCGCCACCGATAAGGCGTTTAAGAATACGCAGAAATCGGGGTGGCATGAAAAAGTTATTGATGACTATAAAGCTCTGTCTTAATATGAATTTAACCCTCGTATTTGGGGTTGTACTTATAATGCAACATACCTTCAATGAAGTTTAACGCATTCTTGCCGTATTTTTCATCTATGATAACATCATATCTTTCACAATTATCTCTAATCCATTGCGTAATATTATCTTCATTCACCAAAGAGGACATTGTGGCATCTTTCAAAAGACTATTAGCTAAAGTGCTTTTGGCACTTTTCATATAGTAATGGTGGCTTTGATATCTTGCTTTGGTATTTATATTCGCTTGTCCTATCTTCAAAAATGAATTGTTGTAAACGAATGTGTAGACTGCCATTTTTCCGTCAGGCAAAGCTTTAGGCGTATGTTTTAATGGTTGATGTTCTATATAAAAATCCGCTTCGCTAATAGGATTACCTGTTAGACCGCTTGCGGCAATTATCAGTTCTTTAATTTCAGTAGAATAATCCATAAATCCCCCATATAACAAAAACCAAGCAGCGAGCTTGGTTTAGTTCTATATCAATCACTAAAGTGAGAAAATTTCGCATGTGGGATTTGAACCCACGACCATCCCTTTATCGGAGGGAAACTCTATCCGCTGAGCTAATGCGCTATCTATGATAGTAGTGGAGCTGCTTTCGCAACTCCACTATGGCGGAGGGTGTGAGATTCGAACTCACGCGCCCGTGAAGGCAAACGGTTTTCAAGACCGCCTCGTTATGACCACTTCGATAACCCTCCGTATAAAACTCCGTAGAGAAGTTCTTATCGAATATAAAAGCAACGATTTCTCGTCACTTTTAATATTTTATCACAACTTTCATAAAATGTCAAGAGTTTGTGAAAAAATATACTTCTCAAAACATGGCTTTTTTATGCAAAAAAGCTTTTGTGAGTGTATATCTGCTGTTTTTTCTTTGCAAATTGTATTATTTAACCATCAAATTTTTAATTTCGCTTGAAATTTATAGTCTGTTCGAAATTATTGTTGCATTTTTCAACACAGATGCATATGTGTAAAGCATTTGTTTGACAAATGTCTTATATTTAATTATTAATAATAAAACATACAAAACACAAACGTATCCTTAATTTATACGTATATAAATAATTGAAAGAAATAGAAAAAAACGCACGCATTATTAATTTTATCTATGAAAATATTGATACATAATTGAATATTTTTTCAAAAAAGCGTATTTTTTTTTTAAAAATTGCTTGACTTTTTTTGATATGTGTGATATAGTTATTGGTATATAATAGGTAAGAGTTGCGATTTCTGCTCTCT
>JAZNEM010000157.1:0-4371 GCA_045588595.1 Eubacteriales bacterium | reverse complement strand
GGAACGGCGACTCACCTTTTCTTGCAGTTCTGCGACTTTTCAAACGCTCGAAAAAACGGTGTCCGCGAAGAGTTTAACAGATTGATCTCAAAGGGTTTTCTCCCTAAAGATGCCGTTGAGCTTATCCGCTTTAGCGAGCTTGAACGTGTTTTTGAAAGTGAGCTTTGCGAAATCAGACTTAACGCCAAAAAGGTCATTCGGGAACAAAGATTCAATCTTTTGCTTCCACCCGACGAATTTACTCGCAACAAGGAGCTCCTCACAAAAATAAAGGACGAGGCTCTTGCTGTTCAAGGTGTTATAGACCTTGTGGTCATAGATAAAGACGACAAACTATATCTCTTTGATTACAAGACAGACCGATTGACTCCTGAAGAGCTTTGCGACTATTCCCTTGCTTCAAAGAAGTTAAATGAACTTCACGCCATGCAGGTTTCCTACTACAAAAAAGCCGCTGAGCTTCTGTTTGACAGAAAATGCGACCGCGTCTGTGTTTATTCGACCCACGCGGCAAGGCTTTTTGACATCGAGCCTATTCCGCTTGATTACCCGAAAGATATCCTATAACCTAACTAAATATCAAAAGCCGTCGGCTCGAATGTTGTCGACGGCTTCCTTTTTATATGACAAAGTTTTTCTATTCTTCATACTCTTATTTATAGAGGGCATTACGCCTTCAAAAACAAAATAGGAGAAATTTAATGCCAACCATAGAAAACTTCGCGACCGTTCGGTACACCTCGGGCGGTGTACCCGCAACCACGGTCTCTAATATTGCACAAATTGACCTTGCCTCTTCGGTTACGTTTGATAAGCGTACTGTTGGAATCACCTATTCCGAGGGTGACCTCGTCACCTATATCATGACAGTCAGCAACACGTCATCAAATCCTCTGAACACCGTGAGCATTACCGACAATCTCGGAACTTTCACCTCTCAAACGGGAGAACTGACGCCTCTTACCTTTGTAGGCCCTGCTATCCTTCTCGTTGACGGTCAGGACGCAAGCGCTAATCTCACGACCGACAGCTCACAGTCTTCGCAAGTCGTGTTCTCTATACCCGCGCTTGCTGCGGGGGCTACGGCTAACATCATCTACACCGCGCGTGTAAACGAATTCGCGCCCCTTGAACTTGACTCAACTATCGTAAATTATGCAACTCTTACGACCGATTCTGATTGTGCTGACGGAAGCGCGTCTGCAACGGTTACCGTCGCGCCTGCGGCTGACGTTTCTATCTTTAAGCAAATGTCGCCTAATCCCGTGGTTTGCGGTGATACCGTGACCTACACCATTCGACTTTACAACTACGGAAATATCGATGCCGAAAACGTTCAGCTTATTGACGTATTTGACCCGATACCCACGAATATAACGGTTTCCCGAAACGGCGTGATTCTTGAGGGTACTGCTTACCTTTACGAAAACGGTACTCTTACAGTTCCCGCTACCGCTACCGACACTATCCCTGCCGCTACCTTTACGCGTGATGCGACTACGGGTGAGGTAGTCGTTACTCCCGGAACGGTTGGGTACGTTATAACCGGAGTTATCTGATCTCAATAATAAAAACCCACCCTCTATGGCGGGTGGGCGTTGTAGAATAAGCACTTGTGAGCTTTCAGTCACAAGTGCTTATTTAAGTTTATTTAGATCCTTGCAACGCCAGTCTTATGGGCAGCCTCAATAACTGCCTTTGCAACTACGGGAGCAACGCTCTTATTAAGTGCGGAAACGATTATGTTCTCCTCGTTGAGCTCGTTCTCGGGGATAAGAGATGCGAGTGCGTGAGAGGATGCGACCTTCATTTCCTCGTTGATGCACGATGCTCTGCAATCAAGCGCTCCACGGAAGATTCCGGGGAATGCGAGAAGATTGTTTATCTGGTTGGGGAAGTCGGAACGACCCGTACCAACGATCCTTGCGCCTGCCTTCTTTGCAAGGTCGGGCATGATCTCGGGAGTGGGGTTTGCCATCGGGAATACTATTGAATCCTTTGCCATGCTTGCTATCATTTCCTCGGTAACGATATTGGGAGCGGAAACGCCTACGAATACGTCTGCACCCTTAAGCGCGTCGGCAAGTGTTCCCTGTTTATGCTCTGCGTTAGTGATAGCCGCCATAGCCGCCTGAGCGGGATTCATTCTGTCGTCACCCTCGCAAAGAATACCGTTAATATCACACATGAGCATCTTCTTGGGGTCTGCGCCCATATTGATTAGGTGCTTTGCAATAGAGATTCCAGCCGCACCAGCGCCGCTCATGGTGATGCGAACATCCGAGAGGTTCTTTCCAACCACCTTAAGTGCGTTGAGAAGAGCTGCCGCAACAACGATAGCTGTTCCGTGCTGGTCATCGTGAAATATCGGAATATCGCAGGTCTCTTTAAGTCTGCGCTCTATCTCAAAGCAACGGGGTGCGGAGATATCCTCGAGGTTTACGCCGCCAAAGCTTCCCGCGAGAAGAGTGATGGTATTTACGATAGTATCAACATCCTTGGAGCGAATGCAAAGCGGGAATGCGTCAACATCTGCGAACTCCTTGAAAAGAACACACTTACCTTCCATAACGGGCATACCTGCCTCAGGTCCGATATCTCCAAGACCGAGAACTGCAGTACCGTCGGTGATAACCGCAACGAGATTCTTACGGCGGGTAAGCTCGTAAGACTTATTTACGTCCTTCTGTATCTCAAGGCAGGGCTCTGCGACACCGGGAGTGTACGCAAGAGAGAGGTCCTGACGGTTTTCAACGGGAACGCGGGAAACGACCTCTATTTTGCCGTTCCATTCATAATGCTTCTGCAAAGATTCTTCTCTGATACCCATGATTATATATTCCTTTCAATAGTTGAATTAGTCTTCAAAGGGGAATTTGTAGTCCAAGCCAAGTTCGTCACGAACCGCGATGAACTCTTTCTGAACCGACTCGTTTATCGGAACACCTGCATGGCGAGCGAGACGGATCTCATACTCTTTCTCACCTGCGGAATATATGCGCTCTGCATCAGGAGCTTTCTGTGTAGAGCGAACCTCGCGAATGATATCGCCCGCGGTCTTACGGCAAGCATCTTCACCAAGGAAGTGCTCTGTATCGATAGCGATAAAGAAGTGTCCGAGTCCGAAAGGTCTCTTGTTGCCGTTCTCATCCTTACCAGTGAGGTACTGACCGTAGTGACCGCCCTGAAGAGCAGCACTCATAAGCTCAACGAACATAGCAAAGCCGTATCCCTTGTATCCGCAACCCTCTTCACCTGCTCCACCGAGGGTACAAAGAGCAGCCTCGCCGCGAGCCATGGTCTTGAGAGCATCGGCAGCAGTTCCCTCGTACTCTTCACCGTCAAGTCCAACGAGCGCGCCCTTGGGAGCATCTTTACCTATACGCGCATAGTACTCAAGCTTACCATTCTGATATGTAGAGGAAGCTGCGTCAAAGTTAAAGTCAAAAGCCTCATCGGTAGGAACACCGAGAGTAAGGGGGTTTGTACCGAAAGCACCCTTAACACCGAAAGTGGGAGCAACTGTCGGACGGGCGTTCGTACCCGTCAAGCCTACACAACCTGCCTTGGTTGCCATAGAGGTGTAGTAGCCTGCGATACCGTAGTGGCAGGAGTTACGAACAACTACCATACCCATACCGTACTTTTTTGCCTTTTCTATTGCCATGCTCATAGCTTTGTGTCCGATAACCTGACCCATACCGTCATGACCGTCAACTACTGCGGTCGTTTCGGTCTCTTTTATTATCTCAAAATTAGTAACAGGGTTCTGGATACCAGCCTTGATCCTGTCAAGGTAAACGGGCTTGAAGCGGTTGCATCCGTGAGATTCGATACCTCTCTTGTCGGATTCAAGAAGAACATCCGCGCAAATTTCTGCGTCTGCGCGCGGAACACCGTAACCAACGAAAGAGTCGATTACGAAATTTGTGATCGTATTCCAATCAACGATATTAGTCTTTGCCATTTTTTAATTCCTCCGTTAAAAATATTTTTTATAACAAATGCATTATATCACACAAAATTTTTATTTTCAATAGTTTTTAAAATTCTGAAAACATTTTCACGATTTTACTTAAATATGTTAATTTTAACATGAATTTTAATATTTTGATTCAAACAAATTGCGGGCTGTCGGGGACGCAAAGGACGCGATGAGGGAACTTTTTTGAAAAAAAGTTCCCTCAAACTCCCTCAAAAAACTTTCTAAAACAAGGTTTTGCATAGCCATAACGGCTACACAGTAAATTCTTTTTCAGGAAAGTTTTTGCGGAGCTTTTTTCAAAAAGCGACATCGCATCCCCCCGATAAATAAAAATTTGAAAAACCTAAAATAAAGAAAAGAGGAAAATCCAGATGACAGAAACGAAT
>JAZNEM010000156.1:0-2161 GCA_045588595.1 Eubacteriales bacterium | reverse complement strand
AACAGACCGTCGTCAAAGCCGTAAGCCGAACGAACAGAGCCTTTTATTTTAAGACCGTGAGCAGAAAGCTCCGACAGCTCTGCACAAGGTATCTTTTCCGCAAGAGCCTCGCGGCTTATACGCAGAGTGTTTACGCGCAAGGTCGTAGGCGGAGTGTGCTCAAATGCTTTGAATATAGATTCGCATTTTGAAAGTCCGTATACAGATAAAAACTTTTCGCAAAGTGCGGGAATTATCGAATATTTTACGGAAAGATAGGCTGCCGTGTCGTTTTCCTTGATTGGTAAAGGAGTAGCTTCGGTCCTTGTGTGCGAACGAAGTATAGCGTTCACAAAGCCCGAGCTTTTTCTTTGGCAAAGCGATACCGTTTCGTTTATCGCGGCATGCGCGGGTATCCTATCCATAAACATAAGCTGATAAAGACCTAAACGCAGAGCGCAAAGAACGCTTTTATCAAGCGTATCCAAAGGGCGCGACGAAAGAGCCGCAAGACGATAGTCAAGCGATATCTTTTTTTCGGTCACACCGTAAAAAAGAGCGGAAGCAAGAGCGGAATCAACGTCGCTCATCTTCGCGTCGAGCAAAGCCTTGTCAAGCGCGATATTCGAATATTGGTCGTTCTTTTCAGCTTTTTGCAAAAGATCGTGTGCAAGAAGTCTTGGATTCATAAGGTTCTCCGTAGTAAAAAACATATAACAAAATTGGTATAGACGCAGTTATCCTTGATAACTGCAATTATCGTCTGTTGCTTCTGCCTCCCGCAAGAACAAGAAGTCTTAAGATCGTAAGCAGGGAAGTGAGAAGTGCGGCAACGTAAGTGAGAGCCGCGGCTGTGAGCACCTTTTTAGATGCTTCAAGCTCGTCCGAGTCAAGTATCTGCGATGAGCGAAGAACGCTGATGGCGCGAGCTGAAGCGTTGAACTCAACGGGAAGAGTCACGAGCTGGAAAAACGCGATAAACGCGTAAAGAACTATGCCGACAAGCATAAGATAATCATTTGCCATTAAAAGTCCTACAAAGAAGAGGGGAATAGACAGCATCGAGCCTATGCGGGTCATAGGGATAGCCGCAGAGCGCACCTTTATCGGAAAATAGCTTTGAGCGTGTTGAACCGCGTGCCCCGCCTCATGAGCGGCAACACCGATAGCGGCGGCACTTCTCGAATCGTGAACAGCGTCGGAAAGTCTTATTACGTTTGCGCGAGGATCGTAGTGGTCGGTAAGCTCTCCGCGCACGCGCTCTATCTTAATGTCGTAAAGACCGTTTGCGTCAAGAATACGTCTTGCGGCAGAAGCTCCCGTCATTCCTTTTCGGGTATACATTTGAGAGTATTTATTGAAGGTAGAGGATACCTTTGCCTGCGCCCATATTGATAAGATGAAGGCAGGGAGGACTATCAAAATAGTCCAGTCAAAGTAAAATAAGCCAAAGAGCATTTTGCTTATATTCCTTTCATTAACAATTTATCTACTTAAGAATATCGCCAAGAGCTACCTTTCTTCCTCGTACAAAATCCGAGGCGGACATTCTTCCTTTGCCCTCGGGGAGTACGTTTGTCAGCGTTACAGCTCCTTTTTTACAAGCGACTGTTATGCCGTCCGAGATAGAAATGACCTCTCCCGCGTTTTCGTGGGGTGTGTCTCTGTCCTCAATGCGTGAGGCGATGACCTTAAGTAGCTTTCCGTCAGCCGTGTGAGTAAACGAGAGGGGAATAGGCGAAAGGCCTCTTATCTGGTCGTGAACGGCTTTTGCGTCCTTGTCAAACGAGATAAGACAGTCGGCTTTTTCAATCTTTGAAGCGTAGGTCGAAAGGGAATCGTCCTGCGGAATACGGTCTATCGAGCCGTTCTCAAGTCCTTCGAGCGTTTTTACTATCAAAGACGCGCCAAGAGCGCCGAGCTTGTCGTGTATAGTTTCAAAATTGTCGTTTTCCTCAATCTTAAGCTCTTCGCGAAGCAGCATATCGCCCGTGTCAAGACCTGCCGCCATATACATGGTGGTGATTCCCGTGACGTCTTTGCCGTCGATTATCGCTCGTTGCATGGGAGCAGCCCCTCTGTATTCGGGAAGAAGCGAGCCGTGAACGTTTATACAACCGTATTTCGTGTAGTCGAGTACGTTCTGCGGAAGTATCTTTCCGAAAGCTACAACAACGATTAT
>JAZNEM010000155.1:0-2083 GCA_045588595.1 Eubacteriales bacterium | reverse complement strand
AGAGTAACCTTCGTATTTTTCATAAAACACCTCCGAAAATAAAAATAGAGCTCAGGCTTTGCGAATGCAATAACCCAAGCTCACTTGGACACCTAATCCAGCCTTGTGGTACTACGGTACACAGCCTCCGGTGACTAATATTAAGAACCTTATTATACCATAAATATAGATATGTGTCAAGTAAACGATTGAAATATTCATAGAAATATGATATAATAAACTCATCGATAAATAAGAATTTGCGGAGGTGCTTTGCTAATGGGATTTTGGATTTATATGTTGATTATAGATTTACTGCTTCCTTTTACTATGATAGGCTTTGGTAAATATTTTTTAAAAACTGCTCCTAAAAATATCAATACGGTATTTGGATACAGAACATCTATGTCTATGAAAAATAAAGATACTTGGATTTTTGCACACAAGTATTGTGGTAAAATATGGTTTATCAGCGGATTGATAATGCTACCGCTATCTGTTATCGTAATGATGTTCGTATTTGGTGGGCTGGAGAATGTTGTGGGAACAGTTGGTGCCGTTCTTTGCGGAATTCAGTTTATTCCAATTCTAATTTCCATAATTTTAACCGAAAAAGCATTAAATAAAACTTTTGATAAGAATGGCATCAGACGATAAATTCCAATTTGTCGAGCTGAATAGGCGTTAAGCGTTGGTGTGATTTTGGTGCAAATTTGGTACAACTGGAATTGTCAATAAAAGTGCAGTCGAAAAACGCACTAAATAACGAGTTTAGTAAAAACGCATATATTTTTGACTGAAGGAGCGTAGCGACTGAAGGAAAAAATATATGCGGCGCGCCGATCAGGCGGCGCGGTTACTGTCGCGCTCGGATGTGAGTCTTCTATACACAGCGGGCGGAAGCCCTCCGGGATTTGACGTGTACACTCTGATCTGATTGTAATACACAAAGACATATCTGAACACAAGACTCTTCACCTGCTCCATTGGCATCCTGTAAACAGGAAGCCTATAGATAAGTTCCTTTTTAAGTGTAGCAAAAAAGCTTTCCATTCTGGCATTGTCATAACAATGTGCCACACCGCTCAAGCTGTGGATAATTCCAAGCGTGTTTAATCTGGTTTTGAACGCTTCGCTGGTATACTGACTTCCTCGGTCATTATGAAGTATGGCCTTTCTGATCGGATACCGCTCTGCTGCAGCATTGACCGTTCGAATGCAGAGTTCCTTTTTCATATTGTTATCCATTGCCAGAGACAGTATTTCTCCGTTATAGCAATCGAGTATCGGGGATATGTATAATTTTCCGTCAGCGCACTGCACCTCGGTTATATCTGTAAGTAACTTGGTAAACGGTTCTTCGGCTGTAAAGTCCTGTTTGATCAGATTTTCGGCTTCCTGTATCTCTGTTGTTGCTTTTGTGATACCGTGAGGTACGCGGCGACGGTGAATCCATCCGTTTTCACGCATTATAGTCGTTATTCTGCGTTTGCCTGCAACGATTCCGCGTTGCTCCAGCGCAAGGCGCATTCTCTCAATTCCGTAATTGTCGTTATACGGATGCTCTTCATATATATCTTTTATCGCAGCCGAAAGAACAGCTTTCCTGCCGGGCTTAGTTCTTGATTTCAGGAACCGATAATATCCCGATTCGCTTACCTCCAATACGGTGCACATATCTTTTACAGACCATATACCGTTATTTCGGAGTATATACTCATAACGCAGACAGGTTCTTACTTCTTTCGGCTGACGGCGAAAAAACCGAGGGCATCCTTCAATATGTCATTTGTTCTTTGCAGCTCAGCCACTTCTTTTTCAAGCTCTCTGATCCTCTGTTCTTTCGGATCAAGCGGCACTCGTTCGTGTCCGCTTCCAACGTGCGCCTGTTCTCCGTACATGTTTCGTTTGCAGCGCCAGTTTGATAACGTGTAATACGGTATCCCAAGCTGTGCTGCCGCTTTCCTCAGTCCGATTTCATCCGATAATCTTAACGCTTCTTCTTTGAATTCTTTGTCGTAGGTCATTTCTCTCACCTTTCCTTTGCTTTTATTCTATCATATTTTAGTGAGTTTGTCGACTCTACTTTAATTATACCACTCCA
>JAZNEM010000154.1:0-10221 GCA_045588595.1 Eubacteriales bacterium | reverse complement strand
AGGGAGGTTCGTCAACAAGAACCGTACTCATAAAGAGCATAGAGTAGAACCAAAGGCGGATCTGCTCCTTCATTTCAAGAACGTGCTCTGCGGGGAAGTACTGCTTCCAGTATTCCTTGTCTGTGAAGTGCTTGAGTGTAGAGAAGGGAACGATACCCGCGTCAAGCCAAACGTCACCTACCTGTGTAACTCTCTCTACCTCAGCGCCGCAGGAACACTTGATCTTAACGTCGTCTATCCAAGGACGGTGGAGGTGAGGAATAGCGTCTACTTTAGACTTATCTATTGCAAGCTCACGGAGTTCATCGCGGTTAGCGACAACTGTAAGCTCTCCGCAATCACAGAGATAGAAAGGCAGGGGAAGACCGTAGAAACGCTTACGGGAGATATTCCAATCGGACATATTCTCAAGCCAGTCAAGCATTCTCTTTCCCTGATATGCAGGCTCCCAACGAACCTTTTTGGCGTTTTCAATAAGCTTCGGACGAAGCTCGTCAACCGAAATTGCCCACTCCTTGCCAAGACGGAAGATAATTTCTTTCTTACATCTCCAGCAAACAGGGTAGCTGTGCTTATACTTGTGTGTGTAGAAGAGCTTTCCGCGAGACTTAAGCTCTTCAAATACGAGCTGACGGCATTCCTGCGCATCAAGTCCTGAAAGGAAGCTGAAGCCGTTATAGAATATACCGTATTCGTCAACGGGGATTATCTTGGGAAGTCCGATGGATTCACCGAGAGCAAAGTCCTCTGCACCGCATCCTGGAGCGATATGAACGACTCCGCATCCCTCGTCATCGGCAACCTCATCCCAAAGAACTATCTTATGAGCGAAATTCTGCTCTTCGATTTCGGGGAAGCAGGTCTCGTACTCAAGTCCTTCGAGGTCTGCACCCGTCATAGTGTCGAGAAGAGTTACGCCCTCTTTTCCCGCAAACTTCTGCTTGAAGTAGTTTTCACTTGTGATGTAGTTATGCTCTTCACCCTCAACGTGCAGACGAACGTAGGTCATCTTCTCGTTTACAGCGAGAGCAACGTTTGCCGAAAGTGTCCAAGGAGTTGTAGTCCAAACGAGGATATAGTCGTTCGTGTCCTTGATAGGCAGCTTGAAGAATACTGCCTCATGCTCGATCTCCTTATAAGAGCCTGTCATTTCATGCTCGGACAGAGATGTTCCGCAGCGCGAGCACCAAGGCATAGGCTTGTATACCTGACGTATCCAGCCGCTCTCGTGACATTTCTTTAAGAATGTCCAGATACCCTGAATGTTTTCATCGGTGTAGGTGTAATAGGAGTTATCCCAGTCCATCCACTGACCGAGTCTTTTTGACTGCTCTGTAATAACGCCCGAATATTTCTTTACACGCTCGATACACTTATCGGTAAACTTGTCAAGACCGTAAGCCTCGATATCGTGCTTGGTCTTAAATCCAAGCTCCTTTTCGACCTCTACCTCGACCCAAAGACCTTGAGAGTCAAAGCCGTTGCGGTAGTGCGTATCACAGCCTTTCATTGCGTGATATTTTATAAACGTATCCTTAAGCGTTCTTCCCCATACGTGATGTATACCCATAGGGTTATTAGCGGTAATAGGGCCGTCAATAAAACGGTATTTAGGACCGTTCGCGTTTTTCGCCTTCAATTTTTTGAAGCAATCGTTTTCTTCCCAAAAATTGAGTATTTGTTTTTCGTTTTCGACAAATGAATATTTTGTATCGAATTTATCCTGCATATTGCTGATTCCCTTTCTTTATGAAATCTATAATACATACAGAATTAGTATATCATAAAGGGTTAAAAATGTCAATAAAAATACGTGATATTTCCTTGTTTTTGGTATATAAAAAAGCTCTGTCGCCTTTATTTAGGCGACAGAGCCGATATAATTAGTATTTTAATCCCGATCCATAGAGAGTAAAGTGGAACATTTTTGCATATTTGCCGTCTTTGTCGGCTTTTATTGTTATTCCTTTTCGAAGATCGTTGCCTGAGATCTCAAGACCCGACAGATCATCGCGGTATATCACTCCTCTTATCGCGCGAGAGATCTTTAGCCTATGTACTTTCTCTTTTTTATCGCTTTCGTACTGAAGATACGAAAGCAATATCTCGGAGTTATCCTTTTTAACAAAATAGTAAGCATAACAGCCGTCTTCAAAAGGACTCTTAAGACGGTAGAAGTCTCCGTTCATTATAAGTTTTTCATATTTACGGTATTCTTCTATCTGTTTTTTCATGGTATTCTTTACGCTTGTCTCTGCGTTTATGATATTAAGTTCATAACCCAGAGGGCCGTTGAGAGCCACTCGGAAACCAAATTCGAGCGATTTTGGATCTGATATTTCGGAATTGCGGTTTGCAACGTGACAGCTCATGACGCTCGCAGGATATCCAAACGAGCTGCCGTACTGTATTTTTATACGATCCTGAGGATTCGTATTGTCACTTGTCCATATCTGCGTAGAATATTTCATCATTCCGAGGTCGTATCTTCCGCCGCCTCCGCTGCAATTTTCGATCATAGCATTTGGGAAGCGCTCGCGCAGCCAACGGAAAAATTCATATACTCCGAGCATATAGCGATAAGAGGATTCTCTCTTTCTCTCGGCAGGAAGATAGGGGGACTCGGGGTGAGACATATTTCGATTCATGTCCCATTTGAAATAATCGATGTTTACGCCCTCGAAGCATTTATCAAAGCTTGCTTTAAGGTATTCAATTACCTCGGGATTTGCCATGTCGAGTACAAGCTGATTTCGCGAGAGAAGCTTTTCTCGTCCGTCGGCGCAAAGCACCCAATCGGGATGTGCTCTGTAAAGGTCGCTGTCGGGGTTTACCATTTCTGGTTCGATCCATATGCCGAATTTTACTCCCGTAGAGCGCACACGGTCAACAAATGCTCCAAGACCGTTTTTGAAAAGTTCAGGGGAGGGAGTCCAATCTCCGAGTCCTGCTTTATCATTTCTTCGCGAACCAAACCAACCGTCGTCCATTACGACCATATCCATACCGCATTCGGCGGCACTTTTCGCGAAGTTTACCATTGTCTCTTCGTCTATATCGAAATGGAATGCTTCCCAAGAATTAAGTACAACGGGGCGTTTTGCGAAAACGTCAGCGGGAAGTATGTGTGAACGAACGAAGCTGTGCATATTGCGGGAGATCTCTCCGATACCTTTTGCGCTGTAAGTCATTATTGCTTCGGGTGAGGTAAATTCCTCGCCTGCGCAGAGCAGATAATTAAAGCATTCGTCGCCAAGACCGACCATCGCGCGAACAGTGCCGTTTTGATCGACCTCTATCTCATTTAGATAGCTTCCGCTGTATACAAAATTAAATCCGTAAGCTTCGCCCTTTTCCTCTGTTGCTTTGCGGTCTGCTATTACGAAAAATGGATTTGCGTGATGAGAGGACGATCCGCGGCGGCTCGTTATGCGGCGGTTTCCTTGATACAATGGCTCGCGGCAGACGTGTCTTTCGTAAAAATATTTGCTCTGAAAGCTTATCAGATCGCACTCTTTGTTTTGAATATCGAGTGCAAGGCTCATGCACTTTTCGATACGTATATCGTTTTTGCCTTTATTTTTCAGCGTAAAATAGCGGGATATCACGTCGCAATCGCTGAAGAGAGTGTAATAAAGGTGAAGCTCGCTTTTTGTTACTGCGTCGTCAAATATAAGCTCAAGAGTTTCGGATGCGCCCTCGGCATAAGGAAGTCCCGAAATTTCTTTTCTTCCGCGGAATTTTTTCGCTTTTCGGAAAATAAAATCGGTAATATCCGAACCGCTTGAGCTATTAAAAATTTTAAGTGCCGATGCTCTGAAATCACCGTATCCGAAAAAGGAAAATTCAAGCGGAGCGGTGTCGGGAGAGAAGCTCTTTCCGTATTCTTCATAGTATGGAGAAAACGAACGATAATTATTATCGAAATTAAAATCGGTGTTTTTGGTGTTTTTTCCGTAATATAAATGAACGGGAAATCTTCCGTGCAGCATTTCAATTACGTACATAGTATTTTTTGTTTTTAGTATTATTTTATTTTCTTCGGTGAGTATCTTGATCGACATACGGGTCTCCTTTTTATATATAAAGTTTACTATACATAATTATAGCTCATTATTTTTTTATGTCAAGAGTTAAAACATTATTATTTGTCCTATTTTTTTATTTCTTCTTCCACTATATTTGATAAGAGAGACGGATTCGCTCTGCCCGAGGTAAGAGCCATAACGCGACCGACGATAGCCTTTGCGGCAAATTTCTTTCCCGCCGCGTAATCTGTTTTTGCTTTTGGATTTTCGGAGAATGCTTGACGGACAAATGGTAAAAGAACATCACGGTCGTTTATCTGCGCAAGTCCGCGCTCGATGACGGCGGCACATGGATCTATGTCCTTATCATACATCTCAAAGAGAAGCTTTTTTGCCGTTGACGAATTTATAATTTCGTCTCCGACAAGAGAGGCAAGCTTTGCCATATTTTCCGAAGAGATCGGAGATGTAAACGTATCGTTTCTTTGAGAGTCTGCAAGGCGCAAAAGCTCGGTCGCTATAAGATTTGAAAGTATCTTTTTGCGATCTGTAAGCTTTGCCGCGGCTTCAAAGTATTCTGCTAAAGCGCGGTCAGAAACGATAATGCTTGCGATATCATTTTGCAATCCGAATTCTTTTAGGTATCTTTTTTTCTTTTCGTCGGGAAGCTCGGGGAGAGAGCTACGTATAAGCTCTATATATCCGTCGTCGATCACGAGAGGCGGAATATCGGGCTCGGGGAAGAAGCGGTAATCGTTAGCGTTTTCCTTTGAGCGCATAGCTGTAGTTTTTCCCATTTGAGTATCAAAGCGCATTGTCTCCTGTGCTATAACACCGCCGTTTTCAAGTACCTCTATCTGCCTTGCGTATTCGGATTCTATCGCCTTTGCGGTAAAGGCAAACGAGTTGAGATTTTTTATCTCGGTTCGTGTTCCGAGAGTACTGTCTCCGAGTTTTCTCACCGAAAGATTTACGTCACAACGCATAGAGCCCTCATTCATGCGGCAATCAGAGACTCCCGCGTAAACGAGGATAGCGCGCAGCTTTTTGAGAAACGCCACCGCTTCCTCGGAAGAGCGTATATCGGGCTCTGTCACTATCTCAATAAGCGGAACACCGCAACGGTTACAGTCTATGAGTGTGTCTTTTCCATCGTGGATAAGTTTTCCCGCATCCTCTTCCATGTGAATACGCGTTATTCTTATTCGTTTTTCGCCTTTTTCGGTCTGTATTTCCAATCCGCCGTTCTCACAAAGAGGCTCGTCGTATTGCGATATCTGATATCCCTTGGGAAGATCGGGATAAAAATAATTTTTTCTGTCAAAATGGGATACGCGGTTTATACTGCAGTCAAGAGCAAGTCCCGCTGCCACGGCGTATTCGACTGCCTTTCCGTTAAGCGAGGGCATAGCTCCGGGAAGACCCATGCACACGGGGCAGCATTGTGTGTTCGGTTGCGCCCCGAATCTCGTTGAACAAGCGCAAAATATTTTGGTTTCTGTCCCTAGCTCAACGTGGACTTCAAGTCCCACTATGAGTTCGTAATTATTAATTGATTTCATTTTGCGTTTCCGTCCTTTCGTAAGCGTATCCCACTTTATAAAGAAGTGTTTCGCAAAAGGCGGGAGCTATGAGCTGCATACCAAAAGGCAACCCGTCCTTATCATTGCCGCATGGCAGAGAGAGTGCCGGAAGCCCCGCGATACTCGATGGCACGGTGCAGATATCTCCCGCGTATATCTCGGTGGGGTCTTTTCTGTCTTTGCCGAAAAGAAACGCGGACGTGGGGGCTGTGGGGGAGAGCAAAACATCGCATTTTTTAAAGCTTTGCTCAAAGTCTGACTTCACGCGCTCGCGTATCGCGCAGGCTTTTTGATAATACTCTTCAAGATATCCCTTTGAGAGAGCAAACGAACCAAGCATGATCCTTCGCTTGACCTCACTTCCAAAGCCCTCGGAGCGAGAGCGGCAAAGCGGTTCTTCGAGGTTATCCGCTTCATTTGCGCGTGTTCCGTAGCGTATGCCGTCAAAGCGCGCAAGATTTGACGATGCTTCCGCGCTAGATATAACGTAATACGCTTCTAACGCGTCCTTAGCCGAGGGCAGAGATATTTCCACAAGCTCTGCGCCCAAGAATTTCAAGCGTTCAGCCGCATGCAATACGGCATCTTTGACATCATTTGAAGCTTTGCTTGAAAAAAGCTCGTCGACGATACCTATACGCAAGCCGTTAAGCGAGATATTTTCCTCAATATCAAAGCTGTCCGTGCGCTTTGCAGAAGTCATGTCAAGTGGGTCATGTCCCGATATAGCGTCGAGTACAAAGGCGTTATCGCGCACGGTTTTCGTTATTATTCCCACTCGGTCAAGAGAGGACGCAAAGGCGATAAGACCGTATCTTGAGACTCTGCTGTACGTGGGGCAAAGACCGACAAGACCGCAAAACGCGGCGGGCTGACGGACAGAGCCGCCCGTGTCCGAGCCTAAAGAGAAAACGGCTTCGTCTGCGGCGACCGCGGCGGCAGAACCGCCCGAGCTTCCACCGCTAACGCGTGATATATCAAGAGGATTTCTTGTTATTTTCAAAGCGGAGGTCTCGGTAGACGAGCCCATAGCAAACTCATCCATATTTGCTTTTCCGAGCAATACCGCTCCTTGCGAATAAAGACGGGATATAACGGTTGCATCGTAAGGCGGAATATAATTTTCAAGCATACGCGATGCGGCTGTTGTGCGTATGTCCTTGGTACAAAGATTATCTTTTGCCGCAAAGGGAATACCGCAAAGATACGAAATATCTTTTCCTTTAGCTAAAAGCTCATCGGCACGCTTGGCATCCGAAAGAGCTTTTTCTTCGCAGACCGTAATATACGCACCGATATCATGTTTGATATTTTGCAAAAAAGCGCGAGTCAACTCTACCGACGAATATTCTTTTTTATTAAGTGCCTTTGCGTGTTCGGAAAGAGAACGGCTCAAAAAGTTTTTCATATGCCGTCCTCACTTTCCTTTACGGTACGCGCGACCGAAATATATCCGTTTTTGCTCTTCGGAGCTTGCGCAAGTAAAGTTTCTCTGTCAATGGAGGGAGCAACGGTATCGGCGCGCAGCTCTGCTTTTGTATGATTTTTTAAAGCGGGAGAATATTGTGTGCTTGTTTTCACTTTGTCCGCGAACGTGATCATAGAGTTCATTTCTCGTATCAAGGTCTCTTTTTCGTTATCGTGTATTTTAAGGTGCGCGAGCGCGGATACTTTTTCAATATCAAAATCTTTCATGGTTTTCCTTTGTAAAAACGGCGGACAGAGAGCCGCCGTTTTTTTGTGTTTTATTCAAATGTTTTCTATTCCTGCCGTAAGGCGAATAAGTAGAGATCGGTTATCGGGTTGAGTTTTTGCGTTCAGCGCGGCTCGGTTTCTGCGTATTTCTCCGCATTTCGTACATTTGTGTATGATAACGAAGCCGTGACGAGAGTCGGGCTCGGAGCGTATCGGCTGCATCTGCCCTCTGCACTCGTTTGCGCGGTCTCCCGGCATCAAGTCAACATGAAGCGACCATAAGCAGAACGGGCAGTGATTGCGTGAGCTCGTTCCCATAGGCTCGACCTCTTTGCCGCAATGCGCACAGATAAAAGAGTTGTCGTTTTTGGTAAAACGTTTGGTTTCAAGCTTTTGTTCGTCCATCACGCGTCTCCTTTGCTGATTTTTTTAGGCGGTCCGTAAGGTCTCCAAGGAATAATTCAAGCGCAACTCCATCACGCGTGGGAGAGTCGAATTTTGCGGAATATTCCATCACTTTCGACGTGAAATTTGACGCAAATGTTGTGGAAGCGGCAAAATCTTGAGTTTGCATATATTCTCCGAGAAGAACCGAGGCAAAGAGATCTCCCGTTCCGGGATAATTTTTTGCTACACGCGCAACCCTGTGATAAAAGCGAGAATCGGTATGTGGATCGATACCGTAGATCGCGAGTTTGTCAGCTCCGTCGCAGATGCCCGTAATTACTATTTTTTTCTTTTTTTCGGTCTCAAGAGCCATACAAATGTTATTGAGATATTCGAAGCGTTCGCTGTCACTCATTTGCGCTGTATTTTTATAGGGTATGCCCGTCAGAAAGCAAGCTTCGGTAAGATTTGGAGTTATGATATTGGCATGCTTGCAAAGGCGAGACATTCCGCGCATCAATTCGTCGGTATAGGTCGAATAAAGCATTCCGTCGTCTCCCATTACGGGGTCGACCATAACGGTACAGTTTTTTCCGAAGGTTCGGATAAAATCTTCGACTATCTCTATTTGAGCTTCACTTCCGAGAAAACCCGTGTAAATTGCGTCAAAGCTCAATGAAAGCTTTTCAAAATGCTCGGATATTTGCGACATAGAGCCCGTAAGGTCGGAAAAATGAATTCCCGAAAAACCGCCGGTATGTGTAGACAAAAGAGCGGTAGGTATTGGCACTACCTGATATCCGAGAGCGGACAATGCCGGGATAACTACGGTAAGCGCGCATCTGCCAAAGCAAGAGAGATCGTGTATTGCCGCTATACGCTTTACAGGACGGGGAGCTTTTTCATTTATTTCATTTTCGTTGGGAACGGTTACGACCGAATTTCCCTCAAAATGCTTATCATTCATATTATGTCCTCAAAAAAGCAGTATTATTTGCCCGAAAATTCTTTGATCGCGCGTTTATCGGAGCTTTCAAGCTCCACCGTTTTATTTTCGGAGAGATAATCGTAAAGACAGAGCGTTCCGTACGGGTCTTTTTCGTAATCAAGGTCGTTTACATAGTAAATGTCTGCGTAAACTGCAAGTAAAAGCTTTGAATCAAGAAGCGCTTTGATGTCCTCACCGCTCTCATCGATATCGAAAACCAGACGGTAGTAATTATACATAAGCTTTGTGTCACGGGTATATGACGACGCGTGAACTCTTACAAAACGCACGCTTTCGGGGGAGTTTGTCGCGTTATCCTCTGTATTTTCGGGAGTCAGGTCTATTGCAAGCAAGAGCGTTACGTCATAAAGCTCCTCGGACCTGTCCGGAACGCTTGGCAGGGAATAATCCTCCGCAAGTGAGCGTATGGTGCTGTTATTGTAACGAAAAACTATCTGTGCTTGATTTGCGTCGGGAATAAATTTGCAATCGGTGACAGAGAAATATCCGTAATTTTTTTCTCCGCGCGTGATAGAATTCTGTTCCTGATTAAACATGTAAAGGGTATCACCGTTCTGAGTGTAAGCGTTATATACGTTTTCATTTATAGAAAGAGCCTTCATTGATTTTGGGTCACCCGATGAGAAAACTCTCCATAAAAGAGCGGCACAAACGGTGGCAACAACAAGTCCGAAAATACATTTTATCAAGCAACCGCTTATTTTGAAAAATCTGTTTACTCTTGACATTTTTTCTCCTTTTGGATATAATTATATGTGTAAAAGACGGTATATCAAATTGACAAAATATTTACCTATCTATTATATCACGAAATCTCAGCAAATTCAAGAGATTTTTTACGGAGGAGAGAATGTATCAATATATTCCGCAAAAAAGCAATAAAAAGGCTATGTATCTCGTCTGCCTTTTTCTTATCGGCGGTGGTCTGCTTATGTTTTTGAGCACTAAATTGAAAGGGATTATAGGCTTTATTTGGATATTTCAGCTTATCGGTATCGCGCTTTGCGCGGCTTCGATATTCATTTTTTCGAGATACGTGAGCAAGAGCTATATTTACGCTGTAACGAATGAGGGCGACCTCACGGTGACAGAGGTGCAAGGAAGAAAAAGAATTACCGTTTGCCGTTTGTCTATACCGCAAATGTCGCGTGTCGAGAGCTTTGAGGGCGCGCAGACCGAAAAAATAAACGCGATAAAAAAGCAGATAAAGAGCGAAAAGCGAAAGGTTTATAATTATTGCATCGACCTCGTACCGTCAACCGTTTGCTACGTGTTTTCCGAGGAGTATGAGAACGTTACGGTCATTTTTCAGCCCGACGAAAAGATGCTTGATATTTTGAAGGGTTATAAGAAAACAGAGGATTGAGTGTTCAATCCTCTCAGCTTACTGACAAAGTATCATTAAAAAACTTTAGGTAGCAAAATATACAAACGTAAAGAAACCAAGAGCCTCCCTTGTGTAAAGGGAGGTGGCATTTTCGCAAGAAAATGACGAAGGGATTGTCAAAAAAGCAAGATT
>JAZNEM010000153.1:0-9817 GCA_045588595.1 Eubacteriales bacterium | reverse complement strand
AAACTCCCTCAAAAAACTTTCTAAAACAAGGTTTTGCATAGCCATAACGGCTACACAGTAAATTCTTTTCAGGAAAGTTTTTGCGGAGCTTTTTTCAAAAAGCGACATCGCATCCCCCCGATAAAGTAGGGGCGTTCTGTGAACGCCCGCGGGAGACCGCAGGTCTCCCCTACCGAGTTCGTGCGTGTTTTCTCGCCTTATTTTTATACCCTTTCGTCAAATCAAACACACCGATAAATCAAAATTTGAAGAATCGGTTTTGACAGATTTGTTGACCGAGTTATGAAACGCTTCGCATCCTCTTAATATTATATAATTTAAAATAAAATTATGCAAGAGAATTTTTGAGGTTTTCTATATTTTAAGTGAATTTTAGCACGCTAAAACGGATTTTTGTGTATTTTTCACAAAAAACCATGCTTGATTTCTATATTCTAACCTCATTAAATACAAAATTTACTCTTGAAATTTGAACCCAAATATTGTATAATTGGGATATAGGGATTTTTTATCTCGATATTTTCGGTGTTACCGTTAAATATAATCTTAATTTTTGGATATCTTCTGCGCAAGAGCGCGGGAGAAAGGAGGACAAACCAATGGCTGTTGTAGACACCAAACAAATCAGAAACATCGCATTGCTCGGACATGGAGGCGCAGGTAAGACCTCGCTCGCCGAAGCTATGATATATCTCACGGGAGGAACGGACAGACTCGGAAAGATCGCAGACGGAAATACCGTTTCGGACTATGACGCAGAAGAAGTAAAGCGCGGATTTTCACTTTCCACTTCTTTGCTCAACATGACCTGGAAAGACGTTAAGATCAATCTTCTTGACACCCCCGGATATCTTGATTTCGTAGGAGAGGCTTGTCAGGCACTCCGTGTTGCAGACAGCGCAATTATCGTTGTTGACGGTAAGGCAGGAATCGAAGTAGGAACAGAGCTTGCGTGGAATTACGCAGATGCGGCAAAGCTTCCTCGCGCGTTCTTTATAAACAAATTTGACGATAACGAGGCTCGTTTTGCCCGCGTTCTCGACTCGCTTCACGAGACCTTTGGAAAGCATATCTGTCCTCTTACCATTCCTATGGTAAAGGATGGCGAAGTTAAGGGTTGTATCGATCTTATTGACGAGTCCGCGCACGTATTCGACGCAAACGGACGCCATTACGTAGAGATCATCCCCGAGGAATCGTCAGAAGCAGTTGCAAAGTACAGAGATATGCTTATGGAAGCTGTCGCAAGTACGAGCGAAGACCTTATGATGAAGTACTTCGAAGGTGAAGAGATAACTCATATGGAAGCTATCAATGCCGTTCACGACGGTATAATCCACGGCGATATCGTTCCTGTATTCTGCGGAGCGGCTACAAAGCTTTGGGGCGTTTGGACGATGCTTGATAAGATAACCGAATCCTTCCCCAGACACACCGCAAAGAAAGAAGAGACCCTTGCAGACGGTTCTAAAACAGAGATCGTTCCCGAGGGCGCGCCTTCTCTCTTCGTATTCAAGACCGTTGCTGACCCGTTCGTTGGTAAGATGTCCTTCTTTAAGGTAATGAACGGTACTGTTAAGCGCGATATAATCATGACGAATAATACTTCGGGCGAGAGTGAAAAGCTTGCTCATATCTACATATTAAACGGTAAGAAGCAGCTCGAAGTTGACGAGCTTGCTTGCGGTGATATCGGTATGGTCGCAAAGCTTACAAACACCAATACCAATGACACACTTACTTGGAGCAAGGCGCTTGCGTACGCGCCTATCACATATCCGAAGGCTTACTTTACAAAGGCTATGATCCCCGCTTCCGCCAAGGACGAGGGTAAGATATCCCAGAGTATCGCAAAGATGCTTGAGGAGGACCTCACGCTCCGCTTCGAGAACAACGCAGAGACAAAGCAGATGCTTATATACGGACTTGGCGATATGCACCTTGCAGTTCTTGCTGCAAAGCTTAAGAACCGCTTTGGAGTTACTATCAATTACGACGTTCCTAAGATCGCTTACCGTGAGCGTATAACGAAGTCTGTTGACGTTGAAGGAAAGCATAAGAAGCAGAACGGTGGTTCAGGTCAGTACGGACACGTTAAGATCCGTTTCGCTCCCGCGGAGGGCGAGGGACTTACCTTTACCGTATCGGTAGTTGGCGGAACTGTTCCAAAGAATTTCTATCCCGCGGTTGAAAAGGGACTTCAGGACGCGATGCTTAAGGGCGTTGCGGGCTTCCCGCTCGTTCAGCTCGCTGCTGACCTTTACGACGGTTCTTACCACGACGTTGACTCGGACGAAATTTCTTTCAAGACCGCGGCAAATATTGCGTATAAGAAGTGCCTTGAGCTTGCAGCTCCCGTACTTCTCGAGCCTGTCGGTGACCTTGATATAACTATTCCCGATGCTCTCGTTGGTGATGTTATGGGTGACCTTAACAAGCGCCGCGGTGCAGTTATGGGTATGGATCCTGCCGAGAATAAGAAGGGCTATACCGTAGTTCATGCGACAGCTCCTCAGGCAGAGCTTTCCGAGTATCCGATAATTCTCCGTGCTATGTCGCAGGGAAGAGGCTCGTTCGATTTCGAAACAACGGGCTATGACGTTGTTCCCGGAAATATCGCCGCGAAGATAGTTGAAAATTATAAAAAGGCTAACGCTTAAAAAAGCGAAAGGGGAGCTTTGAAAAAAAGCTCCCCTATATTTTTGTTTTATCGTGAATATGGTCGTTGTATACTAAAATAGCCGATACGCTGTATAAAATCTGTTTTCAGAAAGTTTTTTGCCAAGCTTTTTTTTCAAAAAAGCGGAAATCGCGTCCTTGCGACCTAAAAAATTCGCGTTAAAGATTGACTTTTTCAAATTATAGTGTATAATATAAAGTGAAGATTTATGTCCGCAAGGTTGCGGACAGGAAAACGGAGACTTTACAGATGTCACAGATGTATTACAAAATGAATATCGCGGGTGTTGACCGTGCTTTGCCTCTTTGTCCGATAAGTGACACGCTTATGATAGGCGCGTTCGTTATCTTCGGTGACCCCGAGCTGACGACGGCATGCGCACAGGCGCTGCTTGACCGCGCTCCCGAATACGATTATCTTATCTCTGCGGAGGCTAAAGGAATTCCGCTCGTTCACGAGATGGCGAGAATTGCGGGAAATCAGAAATATTTTCTTGCGCGCAAAGCTCCAAAGCTTTACATGACGGGTGTTTTCGAGGCGGCAGTACGCTCTATAACTACCGCAAAGGAGCAGAAGCTCTATCTTGACACCGCAGATGCGGAACTTATGAAGGGCAAGCGTATACTTATCGTTGACGACGTTATCTCAACAGGCGAATCACTTTCCGCTATCGAGCATCTTGTAAAACTTGCGGGCGGTGAGATAGTCGGCAAAATGACGATACTTGCCGAGGGTGACGCGCAGGAGAGAGAGGATATTACATACCTCGAAAAGCTTCCGCTTTTCGACGCAAGCGGCAAGCCGCTTTGATGAATGATGAATAATGAATAATGAATAATGAAAGGATACAAGTAATAATGGGAAATTTACTTACGGCAAATGATAAGCGCACGCATATGTGCGGTACGCTTACTGCTAAAAATATCGGAGAAAAGGTCTGCGTTATGGGTTGGGCGCAGAAGCAGAGAGACCTCGGCTCACTCATATTCATCGACCTTCGTGACCGCACGGGTATAGTTCAGCTCGCATTTGACGACGCGACTGACAGAGAAATATTCGACCTTGCGTTCGGTGTGCGCGCAGAGTACGTTCTTTGCGCTTCGGGAACTGTCAGACAAAGAGGAGCAGGCGCTATAAACAAGAATCTTCCTACGGGAGAAGTTGAGATATTCGTTGAGGACTTCAAGGTTCTTTCGGCTGCGCAGACCCCTCCCTTTGAAGTCGTTGAAAACAGCAACGTAAACGCAGAGCTTCGCTTGAAGCACAGATATCTCGACCTCCGCCGTCCCGACATGCAGCAGCGTATCATCGCGCGTTCAAAGATATCGCGTATCGTTCGCGACTACTATGCAGAGAACGGATTTATCGATATCGAAACACCTATTCTCGTAAAGCCTACTCCCGAGGGAGCTCGTGACTATCTCGTCCCGTCCCGTGTTCACAAGGGCAAATTTTATGCGCTTCCGCAGTCTCCCCAGATATATAAGCAGCTTCTTATGGTATCGGGCTTTGACCGCTACATTCAGCTCGCGCGTTGCTTCCGCGACGAAGATCTTCGCGCAGACCGTCAGCCCGAGTTTACGCAGATAGACACCGAAATGTCATTCGTTACTGCTGACGACGTTATGAAGATGCACGAGGGCTTCCTCAAGCGCCTTATGAAAGAATACATGGGAATAGAGATGACCGAGGACTTTATCCGTATGCCTTGGATAGAGGCTATGACGCGCTTCGGTTCTGACAAGCCCGATATCCGCTTTGGCTATGAGCTTACCGACCTTTCGGGCGTTCTTGCGGGTTGCGGATTTAAGGTATTCGCGGGAGCTATTGAGAATGGCGGTTCGGTTCGTGCTATAAACGTAAAGGGCGGTGCGCGCTTCTCAAGAAAAGAGATAGATTCTCTCGTTGAGTTCGTTAAGTCCTATAAGGCAAAGGGGCTTGCTTGGCTCAAGTGGGCAGAGAGCGGTGATATCTCCTCCTCTTACGCAAAGTTCCTTACAGATGAAGAAAACGAAGCTATCAAGACGACGATGGGTGCAGAGGCAGGAGACCTTATCCTTATCGTTGCGGATAAAAACAGTGTTGTATTCGACTCCTTGGGCGCTCTTCGCTGCGAGTGCGCAAAAAGAATGGGCATTCTCGATCCTATGGATTTCAAGTTCCTGTGGGTGACCGAATTCCCGCTTCTTGAGTATAGTGAAGAGGACGGGCGTTTCTACGCTATGCACCATCCTTTCACCGCTCCTATGGACGAGGACTTGCAGTACCTCGACAGCGATCCGGGTCGCGTACGCGCAAAGGCTTACGATATCGTTCTTAACGGTACGGAGCTTGGCGGCGGTTCTATCCGTATTCACGATGCGGGAATACAGAGCAAGATGTTTGATGTTCTCGGTCTTACCAAGGAAGAGGCTGATGTTAAATTCGGATATCTGCTTGAAGCATTTAAGTACGGTGTTCCGCCTCACGGCGGTCTCGCGTTCGGCTTTGACCGTCTCGTGACTCTTATCCTCGGTCTTGAGGATATCCGCGATGTTATCGCATTCCCCAAGGTACAGAACGCTTCCGAGCTTATGACGAAATGCCCCTCCGAGCCCGATCCTAAAGCTCTCGACGAGCTGGCTTTGGCGGTAGTTGAACAGGAATAAGGACGCGAGGACGCGATTTGTGGAAACTTTCTTAAAAGAAAGTTTCCACAAATTCAAAGAACTTTTTGCAATTAATGGATTTATGGTTACCCATGCTAATGCTTTTTTTTGGTTACTTTTCTTTCGCAAAAGAAAAGTAACAAATTTTTTATAAGGAACTGTTATGTATAACTTTTTTGCATATATGGCGCGAATGAAGCTCATCAAGCGATGGAGTCTTATGAAGTCGGTAAACGATGAAAACATTGCGGAGCACAGCGCGCAAGTATCGCAGATAGCTCATGCTCTTGCGGTCATAAAAAACAAAAGGTTCGGCGGAGACGTAAACGCCGAAAGAATAGCTGTAATGGCGCTTTACCACGAGACGAGCGAGGTGCTTACGGGCGACCTGCCGACCCCGATAAAATATTACAACCCCGAGATACGCAAGGCCTACAAGGATATCGAGGGCATTGCCAACGAAAAGCTTATCGGAATGTTACCCGAGGAGCTAAAGAGCGAATATCGCTCTCTTATAGAGCTTGAGGACTCTTCTTATGAGCAGACCGTTATAAAAGCGGCGGACAAGATATCTGCATATATCAAGTGCATTGAGGAGCTTCGAAGCGGAAACAAAGAATTCGCCAAAGCGGAAAAGGCACTAAAAAAAGAAGTGGATTCGTACAGACATCTCGAAGAGGTCGCGTATTTCTGTGATACTTTCCTCGATAGCTTTAAGAAAACGCTTGACGAATTGGAATAATGTAAAAAGGACTAAAAAATGGAAAAACGCTATACGATAGGCATAGATTTTGGAACTTTATCGGCAAGAGCCGTTCTGCTTGATGTGAAGACGGGAAAGGCTCTTCCAAAGGACAGTACTTACATATATCCTCATGCGATACTCAAGGAAATAGGCGGAGAGGCTTTGCCGTGCGATTACTCGCTTGAGCATCCGGCTGATTATATAGAGGCTCTTGAGTGTGTCATGAAGGGTGTTATCAAGGAAAACGGAATCGATGCGCGTGAGGTTGAGGGTATCGGCATAGACGTTACCGCGTCAACTCTCATTCCCGTATATAAAGACCTTACGCCGCTCTGCTTTGAGGCGCGATTTGAGAACGAGCCGCACGCGTACGTAAAGATGTGGAAGCATCACGGCGCACAAAAGTATATGGAGCTTGTAAAGGGCGAGGCGGAGCGATTTGGCGAAAGCTTTGTGAAGAGATGCGGTTCGGGAATTTCGGTGGAGTCTACTATTCCGAAGCTTGTCGAGATGGCAAAGGATGCGCCTTGCGTTTATGACGAAGCAGACCTTATTATGAATATGGGTGACTTTTTGGTCAGTCTGCTCATCGGAAAAGCGGTTTATAGCTCGGCATATGCTTCAATGAAGGATGGCTGGGACATCGATGATGGATTTCCGAGCAAGGAATATATGCACTCACTTGATAAGCGTCTTGAAAACGTATTCGAGGAGAAGATGGGCGGTACGCCCATACAGGCGGGCGAGCTTGCGGGATTCATTTGCGAGGAATGGTCGGAACGAACGGGACTTTCGCGTGACACGGCTGTTGCCGCCGCTATTGTCGATGCGCACGCATCGTTTTTGCTCGCGGGACTTGAGGACGGACTCGCGCTCGTATCCGTTGGTACGTCGTCGGGATTTAACCTAAACGCATTCGGAGGACACGCGATAGGCGGAGTTATGTCCTGCGGACGAGGCGCGCTCATTAAAGACATGATGACGTATGATGCGGGACTTTCCTGTGTTGGCGACCTTTTTGATTGGTTCGTTAAAACGAGCGTACCTGCGTCTTATGAGAATGAGGCGAGGGAAAAGGGAGTCAATATACACGCGCTTCTTTGCGAGAAAGCGCAAGGTCAAGCGATCGGAGAGCACGGACTTGTAGTTCTCGGTTGGTGGAACGGAAACAGATGCACGCTTGCAAACGGTGACCTTACGGGCGTTGTAGTGGGCATGAAGCTTTCGACAAGACCTGAAGATATCTACCGCGCGCTTATCGAAGCTACGGCGTTCGGTATGAAAAATATAATGAATAATTACGAAAATAACGGCTTGCCGATAAAAAGAATAATGGTAACGGGCGGTATCGCGCTGAAGAATCCTATGCTTATGCGGATATACGCGGACGTTCTCGGCAGGGAGCTTCATATTATCGATTCCGAGCAAACGACAGCTCTCGGAAGCGCGATATGCGGTACGGTAGCCTCGGGAAGATACAAGGATATGAGGGAAGCCTCCCTCGCGCTTCGCGCGGGCGTGGCTAAAACGTATTCTCCCGTTCCCGCAAACGTGAGCGCATACGCAAAGATCTTTGAAAAATATATGGCTCTTCACGATCATTTCGGAAGATAAGGACAAGGATATTTAAAGATCAAAAAGTAAATTGACGATTTTTCTATATTTTGCATTATATTTTCTTGATAAAACTGCATAGCATCATAGATGATAAAAGCCTTTAATTATTGCAAAACAGTCAAAGCAGAAGCTTTGTGTCGGGACGGAAGTTCCTATATTAAACTTTTAATAAAACCGAAAAGATGCTATGAAGGTATCATTATATCCGCGAAAGGATAATGATACCTTTTTGCGTAGTGAAAGGAACTGAAAATGAAGAACAACAAGATCTTGAAGATGGTTTTAGCGGCGTTATGCTTGGCACTTGCTTACGTATTGCCTTTTTTGACGGGTCAGATACCCGAGATAGGCTCTATGTTTTGTCCGATGCATCTGCCCGTGCTTCTTTGCGGATTTATCTGTGGTTGGTATTGGGGCTTGACAGTCGGTTGCATCGCTCCTTTGTTGCGTTCGTTCACACTCGGAATGCCACCTCTTTTTCCGACGGCTCTATGCATGGCGTTTGAACTTGCGGCATACGGTACGATAGCGGGAGTCATGCACAAGGTACTCCCCAAAAAGAAGCCTTACATCTACTGTTCGCTGCTCATAGCCATGATAGCAGGCAGACTTATATGGGGGGCGGCTATGTTCACATTCCTTGGGATAGGCGGCGGAAGCTTTACCTTTGCGGCGTTTCTTGCGGGAGCTGTTACGAACGCTATCCCCGGTATTATCGTACAGATTATATTGATACCGATACTCGTTATGGTGCTTGAGAACCCGAAAATACTTAAATTTAAGGACTGACTTGGAGGAAAACATGAAGTATGGCGAGAGAACTCGCGAAAAATTTATAAGGCATTATCAAACTTATCCGAATTTACAGATAACAGATGTTTTTAAATATTTATACCAAAGCTCGTTTGGCTGCGGACACATGGTGTCGTCCGCAGACGGTGCGACAGACTATATATTTAGCGAATACTCTGATATGGGAAAATCGAAAATACCGCTAACGGAAGAGCTTGACGGTGAGTATAGCAGAGTCTCTCTTGCGTGGCTCGATAGCGGACTTGACGGACAAACGCTCGGAAAACTGTTTTTTCTTTCCGCAAGGGAAGAGACAGATGGCAAAAGTGCTCTGCTTTCAAAGCTTGAGGTGGCAAAGACGCTTGTTAAAGAGGGAAGTCTGCCATTTTCAATTGACGAATTTGAAGCACAATGTCTTGAATGGGAGAAAAACGGATATCCGGCTGTTCGTCATTCAAAGGAATTCCGCGATTCGTATGCGCCCGCTTATCGAGTAGTTTTGACCGAGTATGTAAAATTTTTGCCGTTCTTTGCGCGTATAGATAAGGCACTCAAGGACATAGGCTCGCTTACCGTGGCTATCGAGGGCGGAAGCGCAAGCGGAAAGACGACGCTTTCGAATCTTCTCTCTGTGCTTTACGATTGCAATGTCTTTCACATGGACGATTTCTTTTTGCGACCCGAGCAACGTACAAAGCAAAGACTTTGTGAGGTTGGCGGAAACGTTGACAGGGAGCGCTTTTTTGACGAGGTGCTTTTGCCTTTGAGCGAAAAAAAGACGGTCTGTTACAGACCGTTTGACTGTCAGACGCAAACGCTTGCGTCTTCGATAACCGTTGAACCGAAGAAGCTGACTTTTGTTGAGGGCGCGTATTCTATGCACGGAGAGCTCGCGGGCTTTTATGACCTCTCGGTTTTTTTGGATATCGAGCAAGAGTATCAAAGGGAGCGTATTCTAAAACGAAATTCACAGTCGCTCGCGAAACGATTTTTTGAGGAATGGATACCTATGGAAAACGAATATTTTTCAAAGACCGATATCGCCCAGCGTTGCGATATGGTAATAAAAATAAAAGGCAATGTGACATTAGCGTGATGTCCTTAACGGACAATCACGCTAAACTATGATTGCCCATGCGGGCAAGTTATGAGTTATGGGATGCTCCGCATCGTTATGGTTGGCTTCGCCAAGTTGAAGATTGCAAGGGCAATCATATCATAACGTTTGCGATAGCAAACTCATAACTCATAACTCTAAACTGAAAAGCAGAAAAAGAGAGAGCTTCACGGAATTTTAATGTGCCCCCTGTCAAGTAGACAGACTAAAAAACAAAA
>JAZNEM010000152.1:0-19976 GCA_045588595.1 Eubacteriales bacterium | reverse complement strand
CATAGACACGATTGGAGCACATGGATACAAGACGCCAGGAGAGCGCGAAAGGTCATTTTTGCCGTAGCGGAAAGGTCTGAAAAAAGATAAAATTACCAGAAAAATGTTCAAGTCGCCCTTGGGGTGGTAGAGGCCGCAAGTTCAAGTCTTGTCACTTAGACGATATCGAGTGTTCATAACTTCAAAAATGAACACTCGATATTTTTTACCTAAAATAACTTGTGATTAACAGATTTTTCTGCTCTTTTTTCTTTTATACGGCAGTCTATTGCCTACGCGATCTATATTATTCAAAAGTAAAGCCAACAAGCCGATGAGATCCCTCATCGGCTTGTTTTTATCAAGTGCCAGTTTTCGCAAAATCGTTCAATCTTTCGCCGCTTAAGCGGTATATCGTCCATTCGTCCATGGGCGTTGCGCCAAGAGAAAGATAAAAATCTATGCTCGGCTTATTCCAATCGAGGCAACACCACTCAAGTCTGCCACAGCCTCTCTCGACCGTAATGCGCGCAAGCTCTTTAATAAGCGCCTTGCCGTGTCCGTGACCTCTGTATTCAGGTCTTACAAAAAGGTCTTCAAGGTATATACCCGCCTTGCCGAGAAATGTTGAAAAGTTATGGAAGAACAAGGCAAATCCGACCTCTGCACCGTTCTCAAGCGCGAATATGACCTCTGCCTTTTTCTTTTCAAATATCCACTCGTAAAGTATCTCCTCGGTTGCGACCACTTGATCGGACATTCTTTCGTATTCCGCAAGAGCCTTGATAAAATCCAATATCAACACCGTGTCTTGCTCGGTGGCAAATCTGAATTGCGTATTATTCATCTTGTTTCTCCAAATTCTTTATCTAAAAACTCGTCCGCCTCTTCTCTGCTCTTTAAAACAACAATATTTTTATCGCTGTATTTGTCCAGAAGCTCCAGCACACGCGGTCTTTGTTGCTCGTTATAACCTTTTATGAATTTTAAAAAATCCGCGTCTTCTTCGGTCTCTATCCATGGCATATCGCTCCTTGATTTACCCTTACGTTGCTTGATACCGTCAAGGCAAACGTCAAACGGATAATCGAGAAAAAACGCGGTATCGCATGCCTCAAGGTGCATCTCCATCGTTGATGCGTTAGCCGCTTTCTTTGCTGACAGTAGGCGCAAAGAAAGCTATCAAAGAAACGCCAAATGGGGACGCGGTGTCGCTTTTTGAAAAAAGCTCCGCAAAAACTTTTTTGCACAGTTTGTGCTAACACACCCCACCGACAAATCAAAATTTAAAATTTTCATCTTCCTGTACTGTGTACTTACTGCTTTTATCTTAACTTTTCTTCTTAAACAGCGGCTTATCCGAAGAACAGAGCCATGCGCCAATCGCCATAAAGACAAGCGCTATAAAGAAAGCCTCTTGCGGAATTTCCTTAAATACAATGAGTGAGAGCAACACGCCTATAAAGGGAGCGACCGCATAATATGCGCTCGTTCTTGCCGCTCCGAGCAAGCGTTGGGCATACACGTAAACAAAAATGCTGAATCCGTATGCAACACTCCCCACCGTAAGAACGGCAAAAATGCTCCAAAGATGCGTTATCCTCTCTCCTACAACAAAGCCGATAACCACCGATCCGAGTCCCGAAAAAATGCCTTTTAAAAGAACTATCTCAAGAGGATCTTTCTCCGAAAGCTTTCTTGTGCAATTATTCTCGATCCCCCAACAAAGACAAGCAATCAAGATAAACACCGAGCCAAGCGAAAATTTCAAGCTTGAAATGTCCTCAAAGGAAAGGAGCGCGCAGGATATCATCACGAATATGATACCAAGCCACAATCTCGAATTGATCTTTTCTTTAAAGATCATCAACGCGATAAGCGCGGTTGCGACTATTTCGAAATTATTGAGGAGCGAGGCATTTGCCGCCGTCGTATACGATAGCCCCAGAAGCAAAAAGATAGGGGCTGCTATATCCAGTACGATCATCGCGATCGTATACGGCATGTCTGATCTTGTTATCTTCTCAACAGTGCGCTCTTTTTTACCGATCTTTCTGCAAAGCGCGACAGCACCCATTCCAAGTCCTGCGCCAAGATACAGAAAACCTGCCATCAAGGTCGACGGCATATATGTAAGCAGAAGCTTTGAAAACGGTGCATTTATGGCGTAAAGAGCCGCCGCCAATACTGCTAAAAAAATTCCTATTGTTTTTTTGTTTTTCATTTTAACCTTTGTTTTTCGATAAAAGGAAAAAACTTAAAATATTCCTTTATTATATTTTATCATTGCGTAAAACGACAAGGCAAGACCGCCCGCAATGCCGAATATCAATTCGATAGTTCCGATAATTACGTATATTACGCTCTCCGTTTTTTCGGTGGCAAAGAGGAGTACTCCGAAAACAGTTATCGCGATACCGACAATAAGTGTTCCGAGACCTACAAGTCTGCCAAACGGCTTTCTGTTCTCCTCGGTCACTCTTTGCCTATGATACCAATGGAGCGACGATATGTTCCCTGTCATATTAATTATTCCGAGCACGGATATAAGTATTCCTATACCCAAAGTCATTATAAGAGTTATCATATATCCTCCTTTTACTATTTTTCCTTTACGAAAGCAGATACGGCAGCCGTTGCAAACAACGCGATCGAAATAAGCGCGCCCACAACCGAAAAGAATTCAATTCCGTAAAGCAGAGGCGCAAGCGAGAGGACTGCCGAAATTGTCGAGACATAAAGCAATAGCTTTCTTATCGGCTTTTTGGCTAAAATGGAAATAACTAATAAAGCTATCAAAATACAAGTGAGTATCGCGACGATAAGGGGCGCAAAATTTGCGTATCCAAAAGGAGTCATATCGAAATAAGAATAGGTACGCCGCCATGGTTTACCCTCGGGATTTGCAAAATTGCAGACCGCGCCGTAAGGAAGAATTTCCAACATGAGTGCCGTAAGCGTTGTGCATAGCATAAATAGCTTCTTTTTCATATTGTTACCCCCTTTGAGAGTTAAATTAACGTTCCCACTTTTCCATTAAGGAACGTATCTGTGCCGCAAACTTCGCGTTTTCCTTATTAGGACGGCTCTCACAACGCTTGGCAAGAGCAAGCAAAGCTTCTGCTTGCAACACAAGGTCACGGTGTACGCTTGTTTTCCTCGAACGCGCTTTAGCGGCATCGGCTGCCGTTATGCGCTTCTTCTCGGTAAAAGCTATCATAATGCCTTTTACAAGGTCATACTCTGTTCCGCTATACGGTGTTTCAACAGCGTATCCGCGTTCCTTAAGCTCATTTGCAAGTACGGCAATAGACTCCTCGTTGCCGTGATTGAGGTAAACGGTACGAGGCTTTTTGTCAAACTTTCCAAGCCAAGCTATAAGCCCATCTTGATCAGCGTGTCCGCTCGTTCCCTTGAGCGATCTTATCTCGGCTCTGACTGCGATATCCTCACCGAAAAGGCGAACGCTCTGCGCGCCCTCTATAAGTGTTCTGCCAAGCGTTCCCTCGGCTTGATAACCGACAAACAAAACAAGGTTCTGCGGTCTCCAAAGATTATGCTTTAAGTGGTGTCTTATTCTACCCGCTTCACACATACCGCTGGCAGAGAGGATAACCTTTGGCTCAGGTGTTTCGTTGATGCGTTTGGAATCCTCTGCCGTGACAGAGAGGCGCAGATCCGGAAATTTGATAGGGTCTATTCCCTGCTCGATAAGTCTGTTTGTCTCCTCGTCAAAGCAACTTCTATCGCATTTAGAAAATATCTCGGTCGCTTCGATAGCAAGAGGACTATCGACATATACGGGAAAATCCTTGTACTTTACGAGTTCTCTTTGCTTTATTTCGCGTATCGCGTACAAAAGCTCCTGAGTACGTCCGACGGCAAACGACGGAATTATCACGTTACCCCCTCTTGACAGAGTTTTTTCTATAAGCTCGGCAAGAACCTCCACCGTATCGGTATAACGCTCGTGATTACGGCTTCCGTAGGTGGATTCCAAAACAAGATAGTCGGTCTCCGAAACGGGAGACGGGTCTTTGATTATGGGCTGATCGTTATTTCCAACGTCACCGCTGAAAACGATCTTTTTTTCATCAGCGCCCTCTTTCAGCCAAAGCTCGATAGCCGAAGAACCGAGAAGATGACCTATATCGGTAAAACGGATATCTACACCTGCGGATACCGTGATACGTTCATCGTAAGGAACACCTCGGAAGAGCTTGATAGCTCCCAAAGCGTCCTCAAGCGTATAGGTGGGAACGTGGCTCTCGTCTCCCGAACGCTCAGCCTTTCTGTTTTTCCACTCTATCTCGCTCATCTGAATATGCGCGCTGTCCTTTAGCATGATATCGGAGAGCTTCGCCGTTACCTCTGTTGAGTATATGATGCCGCGGAAGCCGTCCTTGTAAAGTCTTGGCAACATTCCCGAGTGGTCGATATGCGCGTGAGTCAAAAACACCGCATCGACCTGACTTGCGGGAATAGGTAATGCAACATTTTGAAAAACGTCAATTCCCTGCTCCATACCACAATCGACAAGATAGTATCTGTCGTTTACCTCAAGAAGCGTACAGCTTCCCGTTACCTCTTGCGCCGCGCCGATAAATTGGATCTTCATAAAAGTACCTTTCCTTTCTGATAATTAAATCAAGTTATAAAAAGTCATTGCTTTTTTCTTTAATTTTGTTTTTTCTCTGTATAACCTTTTTATCCAATAAATGCTATTTGATGAAAAGGATAGTTCCAATCGTTTTGTTTTCCATTTTTACCTCTGATTTGTCAAAGTATCACTACGGTTGCGAACGAAAGAATTATCTCAATTACCGCAAGTACACGGATAAATAAACGACACTTTTTTTCTGTGAATTTAGCCGTTAATCCGATAGGGTAAACGGGATAGATAAGCAACACAATTCCCAACGTGGACATAATGAAGTTGTGTAAGATAGGAATTCTTATGAAAAAGCCATTTATTAAGGTCAGCGGTAATGCAATACAAAACCAAAGCACCAATAATTCTACAAACGTTATTTTCCTTTTCTCCTTCATTTGTTACACCTCATTTTGCATAAAAGTATAGCGAATATCCTGCGAGATTTATCGGCAAAGTCGGTTCTTCTTTTCCGTCCGCGTACGAAGTCATAGCAACGGTCGCGTATCCCTCTTTTCCGTCGATCGTAACCTTATAGTCTGTTCCCTTTGGGTTTTTGCCCGATACGGTATAAGTTCCTTCATAGGTCTTGTTATTTGTAACGTCGGTGATCGTTATCTTACCGTCCTTTGCCGCGAGTGTCATATCAATGATCTTTGCTTCCGGGTGTGTGCTGCTTTCTTCTGCTGCCGCATCATAAACGACCTGACTGTCCTCTGCGTGCATGATACAACGCATCTTCCACTCATGGTCTTGAATTTTAAGCTTTCCCATACCACAGCTTGAAAAAAGGACGGTCAAGGCTGTCAGAAAAAGAAAACACGGTAGCGTTCTTTTGATTACTTTTCTCATTTTTTATTACTAAAGTTCCTCCAAACGTCTTTTCTAATTATATTATATCGTATCGAAAAGCATTTATCAAGAGCTTTGAAAAAAATTTTAAAAATATAGAACCAATTTGAAATTCAAAATTTTATTTATAGAGGATGATACGCGGGTGGTATTTTACCATAAGATTGCATTCACAATACTCGCAAACGCGATACTTTGGCAATATCAAACTCCCCATAAATCAAAATTTAACATGTTTGCTTTTTTATTTTCAATAAAAAAGCCCGACTTCCCTTTTACCTTGGAAGCCGAGCAATACGATAAAACCGTTCTTTGATTTTATTTTTTCTTTCTTATGTTAAGAAGTCTCAATATAGCGGGACTTACTACGATATTCGTAATAAGCTCAAATACGAAGTTCAAGCCTACGAATCCGATAATAAGAAACGCTCCGATAGAATAACCTTCTGCCGATGCCAATTCTTTTACTTTGTCCATAAAGAACACAAGGCAACCGAGAAGGAATATTCCCGTATTTACGACAGGACATACTACCGCGCTTACGATGACCGCGAGATAACGGTTGACTTTTTCAAGCAACTTATAAACGAGTCCCGCGCAAAGTCCTGAAAGGATACCCTTTACCATTACTGTAATAATAGTTCCTGGGATACTGATCGAGAGCCAGAAAGCCGCGTCCGCCGTAGCGAAGAAAACGACTCCCGCAACTCCTCCGAGCCACGCGCCCGCAAGCGATCCGCACAAAGCCGCTCCAAGAACCACGGGGATAAGTGTGAGGGATATCGAAGCAAGTCCGCCGATCTTTACAAAACCGCCGAAATAAGCAAGTACAGCGACCATTGCCGTGAGCAACGCCAAAAGCACAAGCTTTTCAATGTGTTCCCTTTTCATGTTTGTGTTTGCCATAAATTTTCCTCCTTGCTGTCGTCCGCCTATTGCGGTACAACGCTAAAAAAATTTTTATATTATCTCTCGCCTATCGAGAGCAATACACACAACAGATTATTTAATTGTTTTTATTATAAAGGATATTCAATCCCTTTAAAACAAGGTATTCGTCTATCGTTATATCGTGCTTGCAATGCGGCACGATCATATGAGCTAAGCCTCCCGTTGCGTACACGGGCATAATAGTTCCCATCTCCGCGTTTATCCTGTCTATCATTCCGTCTACCATAGCCGCGTTGCCGAAAACTATTCCCGAGCGCATACTGTCAGTCGTGTTCTTTCCGATAGCGCTTCTCGGAGCTTCAAGCTCGACCTTGGGCAACTGAGCTGTATCCTCTGACAAAGAATTTAGCCCCATAAGTACTCCGGGCATTATCGAAACGCCTATAAACGCGCCTTTATCATTGACGACCGTTATTTTCGTTGCTGTTCCCATATCGACGATAAGAGAGGGACTTCCGTAAATGCTGTTTGCCGCTACGCATGCGCAAATAAGGTCTGCGCCAACGGACGACGGTGTATCACAATGAATATTTATGCCCGTCTTTATCCCAGGACCTACCATAAGGGAATCTATTCCCCATATCAGCTTTACAGCTTCCTTGATTACCGAATTAAGAGGCGGAACTACCGACGAGATTATCGCTCCGTTTACGTTCTCTTTGCCAACTCCGCGAAGCGCAAGAACTCCGAGTATCTTACTTGCGTATTCGTCCGCTGTCTTTTGCGTTTCGGTTGAAATACATACGACAAAGGAAAGCTTATCAGCATCAAATCCACCAAGCATTATATTAGAATTTCCAATATCTATGGTCAGTATCATTGCGCTTTCCTCCTCGTTTTTTGTATCTTCGTCAATATTTTATCACACTTGGTGCTTTTTGTCAATATTAAATTTTGATTTGTAGAGAACGCGCAAGGGGAACTTTTTGAAAAAAGTTCCCTTTAACCCCTCAAAAACTTTCCTGAAAAGAATTTATTGTGTAGCCGTTATGGCTATGCAAAACCTAGTTTTAGAAAGTTTTTTGAGGGAGTTTGAGGGAGCCCCGTAGCGAAGCGAAGGAGTTTTTCAAAAAAGTTTCCCTCATCGCATCCTTCGCGCCCCCGATAAACCACAATTTATTTAATTCACATTACGTATCCTACAACGAGTGAAAATGCGGTAAGTATTATAAGAAACGCAAAGTTAAACGCGGTGAAGCGAAGCAGGTAATATCCGCTTTTACCGGGGTTATAGGAAACGTATTTGCGGAACGTGATAAGGCTCGCCAACGATGCGATAAGCGTACCCGTTCCTCCTATATTCACACCGACCAAAAGGTCCGCATAATTGCTCGTAAACTGCGATAGCATTATTGCCGACGGCACATTACTTATTATCTGACATGAAAGTACGCTGAAAATGAGCGTATTCTTTTCAAGAAGTATTGAAAACAGCTCGCGTACGGCATCTATACGCCCCATATTTCCAGCAAAAACAAAAAAGAATACAAACGTTAAAAGAAGCGGATAATCGACCTCGCGAAGCGCCTTGCGGTCGAATATCAAAAGTGCTATGGGTATGATTACAAGTCCGATAATGTAAGGGATACCTCTGAAAACAATAAGTATAGCCAAGGCGAACAGTACCAAATATATTGCCGCTTTTTTCGGGTCGCTCTTCGTCGTTCCCTCACCTATCTCGAATGGCTCGGGTTTCACGAAAATAAAGCAGCAGACCGTCATCAGCGCAACTGACAGGCAGAAAGCAGGCGCCATTATATACATAAATTCAAGCGTTGGTATCTCAAAATGCGAATAGAGGTATAGGTTCTGCGGATTTCCAAACGGTGTGAGCATTCCGCCGAGGTTTGCCGCTATATTTTGCATTATAAAGGTAAACGCCATGTACTTCTCTTTTTTCGTCGTTACGAGTACTCGGTGTCCAAGCGGCAAAAATGTGAGGAGCGCCATATCGTTCGCGATAAGCATAGAACCTATAAAGGTTATGTAAATGAGCGCGAGTATGCTCATGCGCGTATTTTTGAAGAATCGCACTATCTTTCGCGCGATCATGTAGAAGAATTTTATGTTTTTTAACGCGCAAACGACCGCCAGCACACAGAAAAGGCAGGTCAGCGTTCGAAAGTCAAAATATCCGAGATACTCTTTGTCGGGAGGTACGATAAAGCTCGTAATAATAGCCGCCGCAAGTGCTATAAACATTACAGCGTTCTTTTTTACATAATGAAGTATATTTTTGATTGCCGATGGCTTCTGTTCAGTCTCTGTCATACTTTCTTCCCTTTTCGTCATTTTTCTAAAGGATTATTTTACTACTTTTCAAAGTATATGTCAATAAGTTTGAATAAACTTTTTTATATAAAGTTTTTTTAACTTTTTTTAAAAAAGGTATTGACAAACCGTTTGCAATCTGTTATAATAACAAAGTCGCAAGTCGATGCTGGTATGGCTCAGTCGGTAGAGCACGTCATTGGTAATGACGAGGTCATCAGTTCGATTCTGATTACCAGCTCCAAAAAACGCATCTGCAATTGCAGATGCGTTTTTGTTTTCTCTTTTCGCAAAAAATCCTTGACAATATAAATTTTGTATGATATAATCTTTATATCTATGTAAAGGCTTTGATGAGGAGTAGTAAGCTTTATCACCGAGTACAGAGAACGAACGGTTGGTGCGAGTTCGTGTCGGCAAAAGTTGAAGTCGCCTTTGAGCCGTGCGAATGATGGACGCTTTTGGTCAGTAGTCCGCACCGCATTTCCTGCGTTATGGGATAGAAAGCTTAAGCTTTCACCGAGTGTGCGCTTTTGGGCGCAAAATCAGGTGGTACCGCGTGTTTTACGTCCTGATACGATCATTTCGTATCGGGACTGTTTTTTTATGAATAAATAATCTTCGGAGGTTTTATATGAACACTTACAATGAACTGCCAAAGGTATATTCTCCCTCTGAATTCGAGGACAGAATATACAAAAATTGGTGCGAAAAGGGTTACTTTACGCCCGACGTTAAGGATCCAGCACCCTCATTTTCTATCGTTATCCCCCCGCCAAACGTAACGGGTCAGCTCCACATGGGACATGCTCTTGATGAGACTCTTCAAGACGTTCTCGTTCGCTACAAGAGAATGCAGGGCTTCAACACTCTCTGGGTCCCCGGTACTGACCATGCAGGGATAGCTACGCAGATAAAGGTCGAGGAGCAGCTCCGTGTAAACGAAGGGCTTACCAGATATGACCTTGGTCGTGACAAATTTCTCGAGCGCGTTTGGGATTGGAAGCATCAGTACGGAAACCGCATCATAAGCCAGCTCAAGAAGCTCGGTGCTTCTTGCGACTGGTCACGCGAGCGCTTTACCATGGATGAGGGCTGCTCTCGCGCTGTCCGTGAGGTATTCGTAAACCTATATAACAAGGGACTTATCTATCGCGGAAACCGTATAATCAACTGGTGTCCTCACTGTATCACAGCTCTTTCCGACGCCGAGGTAGAATACTCCGAGCAGGACGGATATTTCTGGCACATCAAGTATCCGATAAAGGACGAGGACGGCTACGTTGAGGTCGCTACCACACGTCCCGAGACCATGTTTGGTGACACGGCAGTCGCTGTAAACCCGAACGATGATGCAACGAAGCATCTTATCGGAAAGACGCTTATTCTTCCCATCGTTAACCGTGAGATACCCGTTATTGCCGATGATTACGTTGAGATCGGATTCGGTACGGGTTGTGTTAAGATAACTCCCGCACACGACCCCAACGACTTCCTCGTTGGTCAGAGACACGGTCTTGAGCAGATAAAGGTAATGAATGACGACGCTACCATGAACGCGTATGCCGGAAAGTACGAGGGCATGGACAGATATGAGGCAAGAAAAGCACTCGTTGCAGATCTTGAAGCCGCAGGTCTTCTCATAAAGACCGTTCCTCACAAGCACAATGTCGGTTCTTGCTACCGTTGTAACACGACGGTCGAGCCTATGACATCTAATCAGTGGTTCGTTAAGATGGAGCCTCTCGCTGCTCCCGCGCTTGAGGTCGTTCGAGACGGACGAGTAAAATTCGTTCCCGAGCGCTTTTCCAAGACCTATGTCAATTGGATGGAAAACGTACACGATTGGTGTATCTCCCGTCAACTCTGGTGGGGTCACAGAATCCCCGCGTTCTACTGTGACAAGTGCGGAGAAATGACGGTCTCCAAGGAAGATATCTCAACTTGCCCGAAGTGTAACGCTCCCGTTCATCAGGAAAACGACGTTCTTGACACCTGGTTCTCCTCGGCTCTCTGGCCTTTCTCCACTATGGGTTGGCCCGACAAGACCGAAGAGCTTGAAAAATATTATCCCACATCTGCTCTCGTTACGGGTTACGATATTATCTTCTTCTGGGTCGCTCGTATGATATTCTCAGGACTTGAGCATATGGGCAAAGAACCTTTCTCTACTGTATTTATCCACGGTCTCGTTCGTGACGCACAAGGCAGAAAAATGTCGAAATCTCTCGGAAACGGTATCGATCCACTTGAGATAATCGACAAGTACGGTGCGGACGCGCTCCGTTACGCGCTCGCTACGGGTAACTCTCCCGGAAACGATATGCGCTTCTCTGACGAAAAGATAGAGGCGGCAAGAAACTTTGCAAACAAGCTCTGGAACGCTTCTCGTTTCGTTCGTATGAATCTTACGATAGACGAAATTATTCTTCCCGCGACCGACAAGCTCGCACCCGAGGACAAGTGGATTCTCAACGAATACAACAAGCTCGTTGCTTCCGTAACTGCGGCTCTTGACAAGTATGAGGTCGGTGTTGCGCTCGCTTCTATCTACGACTTTACTTGGGACATCCTTTGCGACTGGTATATAGAGCTTTCCAAGGTTCGCCTCAACGAAAAGGAGACCGAGGGTAATCTCATAGCACAGAACGTTATTTCTTACGTTCTTACGGGTACGCTCAAGCTTCTCCACCCCTTTATGCCCTTTATTACCGAGGAAATCTATCAGGCTCTTCCCCACACGGACGAAAGCATCATGATAGCCTCGTATCCTAAATTTGACGATTCTCTCGTTTTTGAATCCGACGCAGATTCTATGAGCCGTATCATTACTGCTATAAAGGCTATACGTGCCCGAAGAAACGAGATGAACGTTCCGCCCTCACGCAAAGCAAAGGTTTATTTGGCTACAAAATATACCGACGCGTTCAATGCCGACACCGCTATATTCTTCAGCCGTCTCGCATCGGCTTCCGAGGTCGAGATCGCAGAGAGCTTTGAAGGCGTTATCAACGCTGATGAAACAGTGCAGATAATCACTGACTCGGCAAGTATATTCCTGCCCCTGTCCGATATCATCGACACTGAAAAGGAGCGCGCACGTCTTGAGGGCGAGAAAAAGAAGCTTATCGGTGAGATAGAACGCCTTGAAAAAAAGCTTTCTAACGAAGGATTCGTAGCCAAAGCTCCTGCCGCTGTCGTTGACGGTGAGCGCGCAAAGCTTGCAAAATACCGCGAGAATCTGGACGGTATAGTTGCCGCTTTGGCTAAACTTTAAGGGTGTAGCACGCGCATACTTTTCTTAAAAAAGTAAAAATAAATGAGTCTATTTACAACCCTCTATAGTTGATTTCAACTTTTGCGAGTTGCAAAGCAACTCGGTCAACAAAGCGATTCGCGGTTGCATCCCGCGAATTTACGAGTAACAAGTAACTACGAGTAACAAGTAACTACGAGTAACAAGTAACTACGAGTAACAAGTAACTCGGTCAAAACACGCTTTGTTGCTCACTGCGTAGCCGTGATGTCTCACCGATAAACTGCAATTTGTTTATATCCAAACATTTTACAGGAGAGGCAAAAAGCCTTCGCTCTAAAAGCGAAGGCTTTTTGTGTTGCTTTTTGGAACAAATCAAATACTTTTTAATCAAGTATCTCGTCTTTTTCTTCCTTAGGCTCGATAAGAACTGTGAGCTTTGTAACTCTCTCGTCCTCCATTTGAGACACTATAACAAATATATTATCAACTCTGAAGCTATCTCCTACGTGTGGATCGGCGTCGAGCTGTTCTATTGCCCAACCGCCCATAGTGGAATACTCACACTTGAAGTCCTCGGGCTTATCCATGTCGACCTCTTCAAAGAAGTTATCTATATTCATATCACCCTTTACGTCGTACGTGTTTTCACCCGTAGCAACGCACTCGGTAACGATAACGTCGGTATCGTCCCAAATATCTCCGACAAGCTCCTCAAGTATATCCTCCATACTGATAACGCCAAGCGTTCCGCCAAACTCGTCTATAACGATGGCAAGGTGCACCTTTGCCTCGCGAAGCTTTGCGAGAGCCGCAGGAAGCTTCATCGTCTTATGGAGCTTACAGGGCTTGAGAAGAATATCTCTTATGTCGACCTTATCCCCCTCAATAGTCGCCTTTAAGTATCTTGTAAGCGAAAGTATTCCTATGATATTATCGATACTTTCCTCATAAACGGGGAGACGGGAATACTGCGTGGTATCCGATAGCATAGTCTCTATCTTCTCCTCATCATCGGCTATATTAAGCGCGGTCATATCGATTCGGGGAGTCATTATCTCCTCGATAGTCGTATCGTGGAAATCAAGCATAGACTGGAGCAGTTCTCCCTGATCCTCGCCTATAACTCCCTCCTCTTCTACCGTGTCAATAATAGAAACGAGTTCTTCTTCCGTAACCGTAGGATCGTCGTCCTTCTGGTCCTTTCCCCATATCTTTCGAAGCACGAACAAAAGTGCCATAACGATAAATACTATCGGTGAAAGTATAACTGTCAGCACGCGCGTGGGAATAGCTACTACACGCACAACCGTATTTGCGAACTGCTTTGACATTATCTTTGGAATTATCTCACCGAAGATAAGTATGATGATAGTGATCAATATAGTCGCTACCGTAGACGCAAGTGCAACGTTCTCCGCAAAAAGATCCATTACTATAAGTGTCGAGCAGGTAGAAACGGCAATGTTGGCAAGGTTGTTTCCTATAAGTATTGCCGAAAGCGACGTAGTAAAGTTATTAGCTATCTTATACGCTGTCTTTGCCGTAAGGCTTCCCTCATCAGCGGCGCGGCGCAAACGCATTTTATTTGCCGAGTTGAAAGCTATCTCTGACGCTGAGAAATACGCCGAGAAGCAAACCATTACGAAAATAACTACGTATGCCCACCACATGTTTGAAAAATGCTCTGCAAACGTCATGACTCCACCTCCATCTCTTTAGCAGAATCGATCTGTGCAAGTGATTCTTCTTCGATTATGTGTATTACGACCTCGGATACTCGCCCCTCGGTCACGGTCTTTGCAGTTATCTCGAAATTTCTGTATGTAAAGGACTCATTCTCCTCAGGAAGATGTCCAAGAGTTTCAAGAATAAACGCTACTATCGGTTTTTCTGCGATATCCTTCGGAACGTTATCGAATCCCATTCTCTCACACGCTGTGCCAAGGAGCATATGCGTATTAACGAGATACTTGTTTCCTCCAAGCGTCTGGAAATCGTTATCTACAACGTCCTCTTCGTCGAATATCTCTCCAACCAATTCCTCGAGTATATCCTCTATAGTGACCAAACCAACAAAATTCTTGTTTTCGTCATAAACTACCGCCATGTGATGCTTTTGCTGTCTCATGATAGTCAAAAGGTCGTCTATCTTTGCAGTAGATCTTACCGCGTATGGCGGAGACATTACTGCTCTGAGCGTTATCTTGGGATTCTTTTTATACTTTGCAAGATAAGCCTTGGTTTTGACGATACCGATTATTCTATCGGACTTTATAGCTTTTACAGGCAAACGAGAATAGTTCGTTTCTTTTATCTTCTGCAATATCTCCTCAGGAGTTGCATTGATACTGATAAGATCTATATCCTTTTCCATCGTCATTATATCGGCAACGGTAGTTTTGGGAAATTCGAGCGCGGATTTGAGCATATCTCCCTGCTCCTCGTCCACAACTCCCTCCTCCTCTGCCGTTTCGATTATCTCGGACAATTCGTCCTCGGTTATCGATGGATCGGGCTCTTTGTTTGACGAACACATCTTGGATACCTTGGCGGACAACAGGTTGAACAACGCGGATATCGGCGTAAGGACCTTCATCAAAAATCTCAAAGAATTTTGAAACACGATCGACATTGTCATGCTTCTGTCGTTTGCGAAGCTCTTTGGTATCATTTCACTAAAGAGGAATATGATAGCCGTACTGAGTGCCGAGCATAACATAGAAAATGCAAACGAATTGAGAAATTCCGCAGAACTGCCTCGACTTGCGAAGAAGTCGGTAGCAAGCATTGTAAATACAGCCGCTCCCGCTATCTTTGTTACGTTGTTTCCTATAAGCAAAGTTGTAAGTGCCTTATCAAAATGATTAAGGATATACATTACTCCCTTTGCACGTTTGTTTCCATCATCGGCGAGCGTTTTTACCTTTATTTTGTTTACAGCGGAAAACGAGCTTTCCGTTGCGGCAAAATACGCACCTCCGATAACACAGACCAAAAACAGAATACATAAAGGTATACTGTCACTACTCATGAAAAAACCATCTCCTTAATTTTTTATTTTCCGAATGCTATGCAGATTCCTATATATTTTATCACTTTTACAATATTTTGTCAAGCATTTACGCAATTTATCTGTCAAATATATGCTCAAATTCGAAAAAGCTATCAAAATTATACAAAGCAAGGCATAATGAAATTGTTTGAAACGGCAAAAAGAAATAAAATGCAAGCAAAAAAGTGGGAATCGCGTCCCCGACAAACAACAATTTATTTGATTTTATATCAACAAAAAACAATACGGAAAATATTACTTCTCCGTATTGCTTTTTACATTAATTATTTTGTTATATTCAGATAACTCTTACGCGGCGAACACCGTCGATAGCGGCAAGCTTCGCCTCTGCGTCAGCAGATACTGCGCCCTTAACGTCTGCTATCGTGTACGCGTTATCGCCCTTTGCTTTGCTCGTTACGTTCTCAACGCAAATTCCAGCCTCGGAAAGAGCCGCGGTGATCTTTGCGAGAGCGTCTGCCGCATTTGCGTGAAGTACGCAAACGCGAGCGTCTCCGCTCATAGCCATAGCTACGTTCGGATAGTTTACGCTATTCTTGATATTACCGTAACGGAGGTAATCGTCAAGCTCAACCGCCGCCATAACTGCGCAGTTATCCTCGCTCTCCTCGGTAGATGCGCCAAGGTGAGGAATTGCAACGATACCCTTTACATTTATCGTCTCTTCGGTCGGGAAGTCTGTTACGTAAGAAGCAACCTTTCCGCTCTCAAGCGCTGCCTTGAGGTCCTGTGCGTTTACGAGGTCAGCGCGCGCAAGGTTGATGATGCGAACACCGTCTTTCATAATTGCAAGACTTGCTTCGTTTATCATTCCCTTGGTATCCTTGGTTGCGGGAACGTGAAGCGTTACGTAATCAGCCGCCTTGAAAACGTCCTCAAAGGTTGCAGCCTTGACAACTGCGGGATCCATATTCCAAGCAGCGTCAACGCTCATGAACGGGTCGCAGCCAACGACCTTCATGCCGAGAGCAACTGCCGCGTTAGCAACGAGACCACCGATAGCGCCAAGTCCGATAACGCCAAGCGTTTTGCCCTGTATCTCACAGCCGCCGAACTGGGATTTGCCCTTCTCGACTGCCTTCGCAACGTCCTCGGTAAGTGTGCCTGCCCAGTTGATACCGCCAACTACGTCACGAGATGCGAGCATAAGAGCGCAAACCGCAAGCTCCTTAACGCCGTTTGCGTTAGCACCCGGAGTATTGAATACTACGATACCCTCTTCTGCGCAACGCTCAACGGGAATATTGTTTACACCCGCGCCTGCACGAGCGATAGCAATCATATTCTTGCCAAACTCCATATCGTGCATAGCCGCGGAACGAACCATAATGGCATCGGGATTCTCAACTTCAGTTCCTACGTTATATACCGCCTTATCGAGCTTATCTGTGCCGACTGCGGCTATTTTATTAAGACAAAGAATGTTTTTCATTATTATATATCTCCTAATTTTACGCCTTGGGGTTCTCTGCCGCGAACTTCTTCATGAAGTTGACGAGAGCTTCAACGCCCTCGTAAGGCATAGCGTTATAGATAGAAGCTCTGATACCGCCGACAGACTTATGACCCTTGAGGTTCTTAAGGCCGAGCTTTGCAGCTTCGCTTACGAACTTCTTATCGAGGTCAGCGTCACCGGTAACGAAGGTAACGTTCAACATAGAACGGCTTTCCTTCTGAACGGGAGCGATATAGTAGCTCTGGCTGTCGAGATAATCGTAAAGAAGGTTTGCCTTCTTTTCGTTTCTTTCCTTCATAGCGTCAAGACCGCCGATGGAAAGTATCCACTCATAAACGAGCTTTGCCATGTAAATGGGGTAGCAAGGAGGGGTGTTATACATAGAGCCGTTCTCTGCCATAGTCTTCCACTCAAGCATAGTGGGCATCTTCTCTTCAGCGTAGTCGAGAAGGTCCTCGCGAACGATAACGAGAGTAAGACCCGCGGGAGCCATGTTCTTCTGCGCGCCAGCGTAGATAACACCGAACTTGCTTACGTCAACAGGCTCGGAAATGATGCAAGAGGACATATCGGCAACTATCGGAACGTCGGTCTCGGGAATGTAAGAATACTTCGTTCCGTAAATGGTGTTGTTGAAGCAGATATGGAGATATGCCGCGTCGGGACGGATCATATCCTTGGTTACCTTGGGGACGTATGTAAAGTTATCTTCCTTGGAGGTAGCGACGCACTTTACGTCGTAACCAAGCTTCTGAGCTTCCTTAAAAGCCTTACCTGAGAACTGACCTGAAACGATATAGTCAGCCTTACCCGTTCTCTTGATAAGGTTCATGGGAACTGCCGCGAACTGAGTGGAAGCTCCGCCCTGAAGGAAGAGTACCTTGTAGTTATCAGGAATGTTCATCAACTGACGAAGTTTTGCCTCTGCGTCCTTGATGATAGCTTCGTAGTCGGGGGAGCGGTGGGACATCTCCATCACTGACATACCTGACTCACCGTAGCAAACGAGCTCCGATGCAGCTTTTTCAAGTACCTCTAAAGGAAGCATCGACGGGCCCGCCGAGAAATTGTAGATTCTGTTCATAATATATGAACCTCCTAAAAAATGATTTTTCTTTCCGTTATTTATTTAACAGGCAGAATAATATTATTATATATTATTTTTTTTCGTATGTCAAGACTTTTTTCCTAATAATTTTGATCGTTTTACAAATTTTTAGAAACTTTTCAACAAAAAGGTCACTCTAAATACATCTTTTGGATTTTTTGCAAAATTTCCTTATATAAACTTTATATGATCAAGGAACGATTTCAATTTTTGATTTGTAGTTGAGGACACGAGTCGCTTTTTTTGAAGTAACTTTATGAGGGATTCAAGGGGGAATTTTTTCAAAAAGTCCTCTTGCGCGCCTTCGCGTCACCTACAAAATGTAATTTGTTTGATTTCAGAATACCCTCCGTTTTTTAAGCATATATCGGTAACGGAGGGAATTTTCTATGAAAAAAACTTTAATTTTGATAATTTGTTCCATATTTGTTTTTACGTCATGCGGAAAGATTTCCAAAATAGACGGAAATAATAAAAAAAGCAACACGGGATCAGCGACACACCTTAGCGAAAACATTCGCGCTATGTGGATATCACAATTTGACCTCACATTGATGTGTCTCAAAGACGGAAAGCAACGCAAAAAAGACGAATATCACTCCCGTGTGTCGTTAATGATGGCACGGCTGCTCGGAATGGGTATAAACACCGTGTTCGTTCAATTAAGACCAAATGGCGACAGTCTTTATCCGTCAGAGCTTTTCCCTGCCTCACCTTACGCCGTGGGAATTTGGGGCGCGAATTTTGAATACGACCCTATCGAAATATTTATAAGTGAGACCAAACGCGCGCAAATTTCGGTTCACGCGTGGATAAATCCGCTGCGGCTCATGAAAGACTCGGAGCTATCCTTGCTAGATGGCGAATATATTATTTCAAAATGGCGTAATGACAAAAAATTTTACGGTACAAGGATAGTCAAGGTAGGAGAATTTTGCTATTTTAACCCCGCTTATGACGAGGTGCGAGGGCTTATCGTCTCGGGGGCATATGAAATTATGGACAAATACGCTTTTGACGGCATACATATTGACGATTATTTTTATCCGACGACAAACGAAAGCTTTGATAAGAGGGCGTATCAAGAATATCTCGCTTCGGGCGGCTTTTTTTCCTTAGGAGACTTCCGAAGAGAAAATATTAATAAGCTTATATCCGAGCTTTACACAGCGACCCATGAACGAGGAAGAATATTCGGTGTCAGTCCATCGGGAAATCTATCGAGAAATTACAAGGAGCTTTATGCAGATGCAAATGAATGGTGCGAAAGAAAAATAGTTGATTATCTTTGTCCGCAAATATATTTTGGAATAGAGCATGAAAGCTTCCCTTTTGAAAAGACCGCGAATGATTTTGAACAGATCTGCAGAAAAAACAATGTCGACCTTATAATCGGATTAACGCTTGAAAAGGCGCAAAACGGATATAACGGAGTCGGTGATACTTACGCAGGAATCGGGCGCGACGAATGGATAACTAACAAGGATATCCTTGCGCGTTGCTATGAGATCATACGCAAAAATGACTACAAAGGAGTGGCGTTTTTTTCGTATCGTCTCTTCTATTCTCCGAGTGATGACAGCCCAGTGAACGAGACTGCGGACGAGAGAAAAGCATTGATAGCGGCAATGAAACGGTTAGAATAGTTATTGTAATATTCATCAATTTGTTATTATGCACATCATAGAAAGATCCTTGCCGTGAAAGTTTGTCAAAAGTATTAAAACATCCCCTGATTATAATTAAAAAATCAAGAGGTTTATTTTAGTTGATTTTTATAATATAAATTTTATTAATTTTTTGATTATTTTTATTTTAATTTTTTGTTTGTGTTGTATTATGTAATTTTATGAAATTTATTTTTTCTGTAAAAAATATAATTTCATTTCGTTTTTTGATATATTTTTTCAAAAATCACTTGTAAATATCCGACATTTTATTGTATTTTTCAACATAATCTTGTAAAAAAATTAAGAATTTTTAAACTAGCAAAAAACATGTCGATTATAAATATACCATTTTAGTTAGGTTTTATTTGCTTGTTTTTTCGGACAGACGCCTGTCCCTACAGAATTAAATGGAATTTAATTGTTTTTCCGTTGCCTGTACTCCTGTTTGTCCACCGAAGACTCGACCGCAAAAATTTACCTTGGGTAAATTTTTACTTGGCAACAACTTTTCGTTCTCGAAAAGTTGTTGCACTCTACCGCCGTCTCTCGACGGCGAGAGTTCGAGGTGCTTGATGGGGCGACAAAAAACGCCGTACACCTTTTGGTGTACTCACGCTTCTACACCGGAGACTCGACCGTAAAAATTTACCTTGGGTAAATTTTTACTTGGCAACAACTTTTCGTTCTCGAAAAGTTGTTGCACTCT
>JAZNEM010000151.1:0-4771 GCA_045588595.1 Eubacteriales bacterium | reverse complement strand
TCGATAACCTCCGAATTTTCTTCTTTTTCGATTTTTTTCTTTTTTGACGGTTCTTCGTCCTCAAGTCCCGCTATCTCGGCAGAGCGCATAAGGCATTTATATCCGAATCTCATCGAATCGATAAAGCCGAACACTCCTCTTATGAGAGGAAGCCTAAAGAACTTCGCGCGATTAGTTCCCTTTGTCTCCCACTTTTCGAGAACTATCTCTCCCTCGGGATTTCTGACCGCCATAGCCGTCATTTTAGGTCCGCGCATCATGATTCCCTCGATAAGTGCCTGACCGCCTATTGAGGTCTTTTTCGCGCAAGACGTCTTTTCACAATCTTTATTTTTCACACTTTTTCTCCGTTTCTACTATAATGTTTACGATAGAAAAACAACTAACAGCAATAACTATACTCCTGCAAATGCTTTCTTTTTGCGAAGTTACCATTCACGAGGAGTTCCGTCTACCATGTGCCAGAAGCTTCCGCTTTCGACAGGCTTCGTTTCCGAATAAAAGCTCTTTTTCGCGTTCTTAAAGCTATCGTTTCCGTTTGATACTCGCGCAAGCATAGAGTCCATCTCGGCTTTTTCACCGTAGAAGAATACGGTCTTTAGCGAAACACACTCACGAAACGCAAAGTCCCCTATTGCCGTATCCGTTCCGCTTGCAAAGGGGTACATGATGATCACAGCAAGCGATACACAGGACTTAAACGCGTCCTCATCGATAAGTTTTAAGGTCTTTGGAAGTATTATCTTTGTCAAACCCGATTCTATAAATGCTTCGGGTTCAACACACTCAAGCCCATCACCCAAAACTATCGAAGTAAGCTTGTTACAGCTTCCGAAAGCGCACATACCGACAGAAGTAAGTGCTCCCTTTACCGTTATGGTTATATCCTTACAGTTTTCAAACGCTTGCTTCCCTACGCTAACGATATTCTCGTGAAGCACGATAGAGCTGATATCCTCGGACGAAAGGTCTTTAAAAGCTCCCTGTCCGACAGCCACAACGTTAAGTCCGTTTATGATCTTCGGCAAAACTATATTTTTGGGCAATGGAGAGTATCCGTCCTTAAAGCCCGTGATACACGCGGTATCGGTATTTTCAATGGGCGAATATCTGAACAGAGTATCTGCGGATATCCACTGTGCCGTAATGGTCATATCTCCCTTGACGGTATCAAGGTAAAAATCCCACGTCTTTCCGTTATAAGTCCATTCGTCAAAAACGTAATTATCGTAGGTAGGCTCTGCGGGAAGCTTTACCTTTGCGCCCTTCGCAACCTTTTGAGACGCTATCTCACTTCCGCCGTTGGAATTAAAGGTAACGGTATAATAGACGGTCTGTGTCTCTTCTACATCGCCTGCCGTTTTGCATGCCAAAAGCATCATAGGAAGCAAAAGCATTATTACCGCTAAAAAAATCGAAGTTATTTTTTTCAAAACCGTTTCTTTATAACGCAAATTTTTTCGCGTATTCCTTTCAAAATTATACTCTAATTATATCTTATTTTATCATTTTTGTCAACAGTAACATAAAAAGAGGGAAAAAATGTAACACGTCGTACACAAAGCAAAAACATTTTAAAAGGTATCTTTTCTCCTCTTTCCTATCTTCCATAAAAGCTTTCTCAAAAACTCAAAAGGAAATACGGACAAGGAGGTAAGCATTGTAAACAAAAGCTCTTCCATGGTCAAGGGAGAGGTTCTCAAAACGCTTCCTCCAAGATAAACAAAGACTATCTGTACGCAAAGGACGGCTATCATTATAAATACGAATCCGCGATTTTTTCCTATACCCGAAAACAAGCGCAGACGGTCGGTTCGCGCATTGAAGCAATTAAATACCGACGTGAAAATGAAAAGCGCGAAAAACGCTGTAAGAAGATATAGCTTATTTGGATCATTTCTGAATCGCGACGTAAAGAACGGAGAGAGCAAAAAGCTCAAGCAAAGCGTTACGGTAAACGCACCCAAAAATACTATCTGGTTTACCATATAGCGATTGAGTATCGGTTCGTCTCTGCGCTTCGGTTTTTCTTTCATATATGACGGAAGCGGAGCTTCTCCCGCAAACGCAAGACCTCCCAAGGTGTCCATGATTATATTTATCCATAGCATCTGAACGACGGTCACGGGCGCGTCGATGCCTATAAGAGGGCATATCATCGAAACACCGACGGCGCAAAAATTCATTGTGAGCTGAAGCGTTATGAATTTTCTTATGCTCTTGAAGATAGTTCTGCCGTACAGCACCGCCTTGGCTATTGACGAAAGATTGTTATCAAGAATGATTATATCCCCCGCATCCCTCGCTACCTGCGTTCCGCTTCCCATAGCGAATCCTATATCGGCACGCTTGAGCGCGGGCGCGTCGTTTATACCGTCACCAGTCATTCCGACTACGAGCTCGCACTCTTGCGCTATACGGACAAGACGGCTTTTGTCGGTCGGAAGCGCACGGGCAACAACAGCAAGGCGTGGAAGCGCACGCGAAATCTCCGCATCGCTCATTTTTGCCATCTCCTCGCTCGTAATTATAATGTCTCGTTCTCTGTCAACTATACCGCACGAGCGTCCGATACTCTCGGCTGTCGCTTTATTGTCTCCCGTTATCATAACTATACCTATCCCCGCTCCCTTTAGCTCCTTGACAGCCACCTGCGCTTCGGCTCTCAAAGGGTCGCTCAAGGACACCGCGCATATAAGCGTAAGCGTGCCGAAATTCCCGCTTTTTGAAAATCTTTCTCCCTCACAAAGCAGAAGAACACGCTCTCCCTTTGATGTCATTGAATAAATACGGCGAGAGAATTCATAAAGATACGGAGAGAAAGACTCGACCGAGCCGCTTTTTACATAGGCATAAGCGATACGTGACAAAAGGCGTTCTGGTGCGCCTTTTACAAGGCAGAGCCGCCTTTTTCCGTCAAGCAAGACCGCAGAAAACTTTTTTTCACTGTCAAAAAGCAATCTGTCTTCTACGCGGTAGCCCTCGTCACTTCCTATTCCGTTTGCCGATACGAGCAAAGCGCGGTCGGTGGCATTTCCTCCGACAGCACCTCCTGTAGAAAGGTCAGCTTCGTTGTTGTAAACGCATGACAAAGAATACAATTCCCCTATTCTTTTTGCAGATCTATAAAGCTCGTTTACTCCCATATATTCCGAGCTATCTGCACAAAGTATCCGACAGACGTTCATCTTACCCTCGGTAAGCGTACCCGTTTTATCCGTGAACAAAAGATTCATGCTCCCCGCTGCCTCTATACCCACAGGTTTTCTCACGAGCACCTGATCTTTTACCATTCTGCGTATATTGGCGGATAGCACGACCGCGATCATCATTGGAAGCCCTTCTGGAACAGCGACTACTACGATGGTTAGCGCTAACATAAATGCATGAAGAAGTTTCTCAAGCATGTAAGGAACGTCTGACAGCTTGATCATCACAAGAGGCATATGAAATCCGCTGTCTATGAGGAAAACGTTAAAAAGATAAGCTACCGCAACAAGAGCCGCCGCAATGTATCCGAGAATACTTATCTGCCGCGCAAGCTTTGTCAAACGAAGCTTTAGAGGACTTTCTCTCGTGTCGGTCTGTACCTCGCGTGATATTTGACCGAGAAACGTTGCATCTCCTACACTGAAAACACATATCTCACCCTGTCCCGACAAAACGGTCGAACCTCGAAAGACCGCGCTTTGTGAGTCGGGCTTTTTGCTTTTATCACGGCTTTTTCGTTTTTTGACCTCACGATTCTCGCCCGTCATAGCCGCTTGATCGACCGAAAGCTCCCCCGAAATGACAAACGCATCCGCAGGTATCTGCTCTCCAGCCCCTACAAGTACAACGTCTCCGACAACTATTTCGGATATTTGAAGCTCGCATATTTTTCCGTCTCTGCGAACACGAAAGCTTGAAATATCCGCATCCTCGGAAAGCCTTTTAAACGCCGCCTCGCTTCCCCTCTCCGACACGGTGGAGATAAACGCCGCCAGAAAAACGGAAACGGCAATGCCGATAGTCTCTATTACGTCACCGCCTCTGAAAACGAAAAAAAGATTCACCACAAGAGCGCAAAGCAGTATTCTCGTCACAGGATCGCCAAGATTGCAAAAGAAATGCTTAATAAAACTCTTTTGTTTTGTCTTGCTTAAAACATTCCTGCCGTTTTCTTCGCGTGAGCGCATAGCCTCTGCCGTGCTCAAGCCACTATTCTTTTCGGTTGCTCTTTCATTACTTTTTATCATTTTTTGCTCCGTTCTGATTCTTTAATTTATCGCTATTGATGAGTGAAATTCAAACAAATTGCAGTTTATCGGTGAGTTTTACAAACATGGTATAGCGCAACAAGTAGGGTTTTGCGTAGCAAATTCGCGGGACGCAACCGCGAACCGACTTGTTGACCGAGTTGTGAAACAACTCGCAAAATTTAAATTTCTAACACATTCTATCATACAGCTTAATTTATTTATATGATAACCAAGCCCGTGAAATGAAGCGCAAAAGAAAAAAGCTTTCTCTCAAGGCAAAAGCCAAGTGAGAAAGCTTTTTTATAAATACGCTTTTATTCCGCAAAATTCTTTAACATATTGATGATAGTACCGAAATAGTCGCTATCGATGCTATAAAACACCACGCGTCCGACGTTGCGCGTTTTTATCATTCCCGTACGCAGCATAAGGCTTAAGTGATAGTAGGAGTTCGTTCCCGTGAGTCCAAGCTCCTTTTCGATATCGCGGATAGTTACACTTCCGTTTCTCTTCATAAGCTCAAGTATCTC
>JAZNEM010000150.1:0-2750 GCA_045588595.1 Eubacteriales bacterium | reverse complement strand
ACCGTGTTTTTCAATCCTTCTCTCTCAATGGAAGAAAAGGTGGAGCGTACACTGAAATGCGGTGAGTTGATGCTAAATGCTTTTGAAGAGACCGGAGAAGCATTCTTCCTTATGCTCGCCCGGTCTTTCCTCGGAAGGATGGAAAATGACTTGAACTATCGAGGCGGAACGGATGAACAGGTAATCGCAGTTATGGATAAAAACCTGTATGTGACAAAAAAGCTTGAAGATATGAGAGCGAAAAATCAGGCACTGAATCACGCCTTTGACCGTTATGGAGAAGCGATAAGCGAAAACTTTTTCAAATTCAATATTGATTATCGTACCAATGCCAAGGGTGGTAGACGTGCCGAGCTTCTCAAAAATCCCGAGTATAGAGCCGTTTTAGATAAGTACAGATAAATAACTTTTTTCGCCCCGCCTTACGCGGGGCTTCGCTTTTGTGTCCACAAAAGCAGTGCTTGTCAGGAAAAGTAGATGGGCTTTCGGGGAGCACAAACCAAAGGCTCATTACCGCCCGACAGTACATCTAACAGATGTAACACCCTATACCTTGCAGAGCAAGGCGTGTGAAAAAAGTCAGAGAATTTTCACATTCTCTGTCTTTTTTTCGTAGGGGCGAACTGCGTTCGCCTGCGGGCGTTCACAGAACGCCCCTACGAAGATGATTTTCTATCGGTTGTAAAACCTGCTTTATGGAAGGTGTCCCTTGGATTGATATTTTGTATTATCGGGTGCTATGATGAGCAGTTGTCGAGCTTTTTCAAGAAATACACAAATGAAGAAAACGAAGAAAAGAAAGAGTAGTTTTGATTTCATCAAATTCGATTTTGTCGTGATGATGATGTAGAGTGAGGGCTGACGAAAATGAATCGTCAGCCCTCAAAATTTGCGTCGGAGGAATCAAAGAATAGCCAATTTGGTTGAAAACTCCATAGAAATATGATATTTATTCGATTATACCACCGCCTACCACCGTATCACCATCGTAGAGCACGAGAGATTGACCTTTAGCTATCGCACGTTGAGGCGTATCAAATTTAACGAGAAGCCTATCCTCCGATATCTGCTCTACGGTTGCGGGAGCGGCAGTGTGGCGGTAGCGTATCTTTGCTTCTAACCGTACGGGAGTGTCAAAACGGTCACACGCAATAAGATTTACGGAATTAGCCGTAAGCGTATCCTTGTAAAGCTGCGCGTCATCGCAAAGCGTGACCGTGTTGTTCTCGGCATTTTTTTCGGCAACGAACATAGGTCTGCCAAGAGCGATGCCAAGTCCCTTGCGTTGACCTACGGTATAACGGATAAGACCTTGATGCTCGCCTAAAATATTGCCGTCGAGGTCAATAAATCTTCCATGCGTAGAATCCAGTGTTGAATTGTTTAAAATAAAAGAAACGTAGTCTCCGTCGGGAATAAAGCAGATGTCCTGACTGTCCGAGCGGTGCGCGCTTGCGAGCGAATTTTCTGCGGCTATCTTTCGTATTTCGTCCTTTGTAAGCTCTCCGAGAGGAAAAGCCACGGAGGATAAAACGTCGTTTGATAACGACCACAAAAAGTAGGATTGATCCTTGTTTTTGTCGACAGCTTTCTTTAACAAGATTTTTCCGTCAGGGGCTTTTTCGACTCTCGCGTAATGGCCCGTAGCAAGACGGTCAAAGCCAAGAGAACGCGCCTTGTCGAGCAGAACTCCAAACTTTATATATTTGTTGCAAAAAACGCAAGGGTTGGGAGTTTTTGCTTGTCCGTATTCCGAAATGAAGCGGTCAATTACACTTTTTTGAAAGGACTCACCATATGATACTGAATAATGGGGAATACAGAGCGAATCGGCAACGCTTTTAGCGTCACGGCAGTTTTCGTCAAGCTCACATGGAGAATCATCGTCGGGAACGGTATGAGCACTTGACCATAGCTGCATCGTTATTCCTGCAGTTTCAAAGCCTTGTTGCTTTAAAAGAAGAGCCGCTACCGAGCTATCAACTCCTCCGCTCATAGCTACGAGTATTTTTTCTTTATTCATATGCATTTCCTCTGGATCACCAAGAAAATTTAGTAAGATTTCCGTCTTCGCGCAACCCCTCGAAATCCCGCTGACGCAGTATCTCATAGACCGCTATAGCGACCGAATTGGACAGATTCAAGGAGCGCAGAGTGTCACGCATTGGGATACGAACGCAATATTCACGATTTTGATAAAGCAGATCCTCGGGTAGTCCCTTTGTCTCTTTTCCAAACATTATAAAAACGTTATCTGGATAGGGAGAGACCTCCGCATAAGAGCGTGGCGCTTTAGTCGTAAAGAAAAAAGTCGAATCCTTTGCTTCGGGGTGCTTTTCGCAGAAATCTTCGTAATTTTCATAATATGTAATATCAAGCTTGTCCCAATAATCAAGTCCCGCGCGTTTAAGCTTTTTATCATCGATAGTAAATCCCATAGGCTTTATTATGTGAAGAGAAGCGCCCGTAGCAGCGCAGGTGCGCGCGATATTTCCCGTGTTTTGCGGTATCTCGGGCTCGTGAAGAATAATGTTTATTTTTTTCATGATCCACCTTGTGTAATTTATTATAATGCCATATCAAAGAAAATACAATATAATAACTTTCTCGTTTTGTTGCCTTTTTTTTCCTGATCTTAAATAATAGTAATTTATACACATTAATTATAGTCCTTTTTTATGGTTTTTTCAATAGCGTTTATGTAATTAAAGTAAAAAATATAAAAATTTACAATCAATTACCGTTTGAAT
>JAZNEM010000149.1:0-6944 GCA_045588595.1 Eubacteriales bacterium | reverse complement strand
ACATGGCTACGATCCGACTTGCCGACGATGCGGTCGAGATAAAGAGGGTTTCCTCAAAAACCCTTCTCGGCACAGCTCCCGAGCTTATCCGCCACTACATAGAGCTTCGCGGGATCGGTATAGTTGACGTCCGCAGAATATTCGGTATGGGTTCGGTTCGAGAGACGGAGAGAATAGATCTCGTTATCAAGCTTGAGCATTGGGATTCTGAAAAGATGTACGACAGATTTGGACTTGAGGAGGAATACGAGGATCTTCTCGGTATTAATATTCCCGCAATAACCGTTCCTGTTCATCCCGGTCGAAATCTTGCCGTTATAATCGAGATAGCCGCTATGAATCACAGACAAAAGAAGATGGGCTACAACACGGCGGAGGAGTTCAACAAACGCCTCATGGAAATGGATCTTGAAGAATAATAAATTAAATGAATCAAACAAATAAAGAAAGGAATTTAACAAAAATGAAACTTTCAGTTCTTGCTAACCTTTACGGAACAAAATCTCTTGACGAAACCTTGAAGATACTCTCCGGACTTGGTGTACATACCGTTGAGATCGGAGCGGGCGGATATCCGGGAAAGGCTCACTGCAACCCCGCGGAGCTTCTCGCTGATGAGAAGAAGTTCGACGAGTTCGTAGCTACCTTTAAGAAGTACGACGTTGAGATCTGTGCTCTCGCTTGTCATGGCAACCCTCTTCATCCGAAGAAGGATGTAGCAGCTTCTTATGACGAGGATTTCAAAAACGCTATTCTTCTTGCAGAAAAGCTTGGTATTGATACCGTTATCGGATTTTCAGGCTGTCCCGGTGATAGCGAAAACTCCACCAATCCCAACTGGGTAACGTGTGCTTGGCCGGATGACTATATCGAGATACTCAATTGGCAGTGGGAAGAAAAGCTCATTCCTTATTGGAAGAATATGGGCGAGTTCGCTCTTTCACATAAGGTCAGCCATATCGCGTTTGAGATGCACCCCGGATTCTGTGTTTACAACCCCGAGACTTTGCTCAAGCTTCGCGCGGCAGTCGGTGACGTTATAGGCGCGAACTTCGACCCTTCTCACCTTATCTGGCAGGGAATCGATCCCGTTGCGGCTATTCGCGCGCTCAAGGGAGCTATTTACCACGTTCACGCAAAGGATACAAAGATAGATAAGTACAATACCGCAGTAAACGGTGTTCTCGATACCAAGCACTACGGCAAGGAGCTCGAGAGATCTTGGGTATTCCGTACCGTTGGTTACGGTAATAACGAGACCTATTGGAGAGATCTCGTTTCTAATCTCCGCCTCTGCGGATATGACCGTGTGCTTTCTATCGAGCATGAGGACAGCGTAATGTCTATCGACGAGGGGCTGTGTAAGGCAGTATCTTTCCTTAAGGATATCATAATCGTGGAAGAAAAACCTACCACTATGGCTTGGGCATAATGGGCGAAGCCCATAACGAAATTCGCCTTACGGCGAGTGAAATAGCTTTGCTGTGAAATATTTGCTTCGCAAATGAGAGTAAATTATTTCACTTTAAACATTGGTAAGAAAGTAAGGTAAAAGCACTTATGACAAACGATCTTGTACGTTATCATAAGTGCTTTTTGCTATTCAATTAAAACATATCCTTTATCCACTTAATTGCTAAGTCGATCCAGCCTTCGACGTGGGGTTCGAGCATTTGAGGTTTTTCGGACCAAGTTTCCATATTTGCGAGTGAGAGCCCGTGAACGCCTTGCGGGTAGATATGCGCTTCGCACATAACTTTATTTTCAACAAGTGCGTTTACGAGGAAAAGCGTATTTTGTATCGGAACGGTCTGATCGGTCACGGTGTGCCATACAAAGGTGGGAGCGGTCGTTTCGTCGACGTGAAGTTCAAGCGAGAAGCGATCCATTTCCTCTTTTGTAGGCTCTTTAGTACCGCAAAGGTTGTAGATAGAGCCTTTGTGCGCATAGTTTCCAGCCGTTATAACGGGGTAGGAGAGTACCATGCCCGTCGGCTTGTTAATTCCCTCGGGAGCAGACCCATCGGTAACGCCGATAGCGTCACGCACTTCTTTTATGTTCCAAAGTATGCCTGAGGATGCCGCAAGGTGACCGCCCGCGGAAAATCCGCAGATAAATACCTTATCGGGATCGGTATTGTGCTCGTCCGCATGCTCACGAACGTATTTTATAGCAAGAGCCGCCTCGATCAGAGGCGCGTAATCTTTTGCGTTTGGTGCAATGGAATATCTGAGGATATACGTATTCATGCCTTGCGCGAAAAACTTACTTGCAATAGGCTCTGCTTCACGAGCGGAGAGAAAATGATATCCGCCACCGGGACAGACGATCATAGCGGGACGGCGCGCAGGCTTTAGTTCTGAATCATTGTCGCAAACGTAAGAGGTCAACGTAGCCTCGGGATGCTCTTCCCAAAGAGTGATTTTTTCGTGTATCATCGTAGCTTCCTTTCAATATCTGTTTTTGTTTGAAAATTTAAATCATTTGCACTTCAACAATTATAGCACAAAAAAAGAGAAAAAACAATAGTGGAATCTAAAAAATCATTTGTTGCGAAAAAATATTCGAAAAAGTTACTTTTTTTACAAAATTATATTGACATAACAAATTTTTGTGATATACTAAATAGGTAAAATAAATTCGTACAGAAGAGTAAGGATACGGGCGTCAAGTGCTTTGCGGACGGGGAGTTGCCGCAAAGACGAAAAGCGAAAAGCTTGCGGTTCGTGTTCTGCATCCCGCTTCATACGGCAAAGGTAGCCTTCTTTTCCTTACGCCATATGAGTGTCGGAAAAGGGGGTATTTTTTATGCAAAAAAACACAAATCACAGAAAAAAGGTCATCTTCGGATCACTTAAAGTCATGGTCGCGGCGGCACTGCTTGCGGCAATGAGTATAGTGTGCGGTAAATATTTAAAGATCCCTGTGGGAGATATCATGCGATTCAGCTTTGAGAATCTGCCGATATTGCTCGCGGGAATGGCTTTCGGCTCGGTCGTAGGAGTGATAACGGGCGTACTTGCCGATCTCGTCGGCTGTCTTATGGTAGGATATGCGATAAATCCTATCGTTACGCTCGGCGCGGCAGCTATCGGACTGCTCGGCGGACTTGTATATAAGCTTTGCGCAAAGCTTCCGCTTATGATTCGAACACTCGTGACCGTCGTTTTGTCGCATCTTGTAGGCTCGGTCGTAATAAAGACCTTTGGACTTGCGAAATTTTATTCTATTCCTTTTTTCGAGCTTATGTTATGGCGAACGCTCAATTATGTTATCGTAGCCGCGCTTGAATTTGTGATAATATATTTTGTTATGAAAAATAAAGCGGTAAATTCAGCGATAGATTCGCTGAAAAAATAAGGAGATAAACAAATGAACTATACAGAAGCTCTTGAATATATCCACTCGGTAAATTGGACATTCTGTAAGCCCGGACTTGAGCGTATATCGGCTCTTTGCAAGGCTCTGGGAGATCCGCAGAAGGAGCTCAAATTCATTCACGTTGCGGGAACGAACGGCAAGGGCTCTTTCTGTTCAATGACCGAAAGCGTTTTGCGCGCGGCGGGCTATAAAACGGGGCTTTATACCTCTCCTTATATCAAGGTATTTAATGAGCGTATGCAGGTCGGCGGCGAGATGATATCGAATGAGGAGCTTGCTTCTCTTACCGAATACGTAAAGCCGATAGCCGATGCTATGACCGACAAGCCGACCGAGTTCGAGCTTATTACCGCTATCGCTTTTGAATATTTCAAGAGACATAAATGCGATGTCGTCGTGCTTGAGGCAGGTATGGGCGGACGCCTTGACTCGACGAATATAATAAGAGATCCGCTTCTTTCTGTAATTACGGGTATCGCGCTTGACCATACGGCATTTCTTGGCGATACGGTCGAGAAGATAGCCGCGGAAAAGGCGGGAATAATCAAGGATAACCGCCCGATACTGTGGGGTGGTGATGACCTTTCGGCTCGTGCGGTCATTGAAACCACGGCAAAAGAAAAGGGAAGTGAATTTTTCTTTGTCGATTACGAAAATTTGCGGAATATAAACGCGACGCTTGACGGAACGACACTTGATTTTGGAGAGCATAAGGATATCAAGATAAATCTGCTCGGACTTTATCAGCCTAAAAATGCGGCGGTAGTCCTTTCTGCTATCGATATTTTGAGAAAGATGGGAATGGAAATATCCGAAGATGCTGTAAAGCGCGGACTTGAGAGCGCGCGTTGGCTGGCAAGATTCGAGATACTTTCACGCGATCCTCTCGTGATATTCGACGGCGCGCACAATCCGCAGGGTATCGACTCCGCTGTAAAGAGCATCAAGCACTATTTCAAGGATAAAAAAGTCTACGTTATGACGGGCGTGCTTAAAGACAAGGATTACGACGTTATATCGACAAGACTATCCGAAATAGCTTCACGCGCTTTCGTAATGACACCCGAAAATCCAAGAGCTCTCGACGCAAAGGAGTATGCGGATATTCTTGAAGCCAAAGGAGTCAAATCAAACTCATACGACACGATAAAGGAAGCCTTTGAGGCGGCAAAAAAGGCGGCAAAAAACGACGGAGTACCGCTCGTCTGCCTTGGCTCGCTTTATACCTATTCTTCATTGTAATTTAGAGCATTTTTCTTGACAAAAGCATGTAAATGCGATATAATTATTGACATGCGGTGAGTTCGAAACCATCCTCACCTTAAACAAAACTAAGGAGAAAACAAAAAATGAATACCAAAAATTACGAAAAGACCTTGTTCGTCTGCCGTGCCGCAGTGATAGCGGCACTTTACGTTGCGCTTACCTACGTTTCCAAAGCGTTTGGGCTTGATTCGGGAGTGATACAGCTTCGCGTATCAGAGGCGCTGTGTGTGCTTCCTATCTTTACGTCGACGGCGATACCCGGACTTTATGTCGGTTGTCTTTGCGCAAATCTCTTAACTGGAGCGCATTGGCTCGATATTATCGTAGGACCTTTGGCGACGCTCATAGGCGCGCTTGGTACGTACGCTTTAAAAAAGCTTCCGTATCTTGCTCCCGCGCCCGCAGTTCTGTCAAACGCCCTTATCATTCCGTTCGTCCTTGCTTACGGCTACGGAATGGAGGAGGCGATACCGTTCATGATGGTTACAGTCGGTATTGGCGAATTGCTGTCTGTGTACTTGTTCGGAATGGTGCTTTATTTTGCGCTTCGCAAACGCGGAACGAAATGGTTTTCGTGATAAATTTAAACAAAAAAGGATATTTCCCAAATTCAATAAAATCCACTCAAACACACAAAAATGCAAATTTTTGTGTTGACTTCCTATGTTTTTTGTGATATAATATCGTTTGTAAAAAACGAGGAGGATATTATGAAGCTCGGTGTAAATAAACAAAGGATAGGCGGACGTGCCAAGGCTATAGCTTGGATGTGTACGCTCGTATATTTCGCAAGCTATCTGACGAGAAATAATTTCTCTGTCATGATGCTGAATATATGTAATGAAATGGGGACTACCAAGACGGCACTCGCTGTTGTCGTTACTGGTCTTACCATTGCGTACGGACTCGGACAGATAATAAGCGGACTTATGGGAGATAAGATAAAGCCGCAGCTGATGCTTACCATTGGACTTTCTCTTGCGTGCGCATCAAATATAGCTATCTTTTTCTGCTCAAATATAACCTTGATGACGGTCATCTGGTGTATAAACGGTTTTGCTCACTCAATGCTCTGGCCGCCTATCGTCCGTATAATGTCAATGTATCTTACCGACGAGGAATACAGCTATTCGGCTGTGCGAGTTTCGTGGGGCTCGTCCTTTGCGACGATCCTTATGTATTTGGCTCTTCCTCAGCTTTTGAAGATAGCATCATGGCGAGTTCTTATGCTCGCTTGCGCGGCGGTAGGTATAGGTATTTGCGTTGCGTGGACTCTTACCAATCCTAAATTTTTGAAAGAAACAGTGGTAAATTCACGCACCTCTAAAGGTGCGGACGGGAAGAGTGTGACCATAAAGCCGCCTAAGTTCGTATATCTGCCTATCGCTTTGATAATGCTCGGAATAATCTTGCAGGGAATACTCCGTGACGGCGTGCAGAACTGGATGCCGTTCTATCTTAGTGAAAGCTTTGGTATACCCGAAAGCGACGCTATAACCTCGACCGTGCTTTTGGCGATATTCAGCGTTATAAGCTTTGCGGTGTTCGACCTTTTACATAGAAAAGTGTTTAAGAACGAGGTATTTTGCGCGGCTATGATATTCGCGCTCAGCGCGATATCGGCATTTGTGCTTTACTGCGTCGCTCTCTTTACCACTCTTGCGATTCCCGCAATGCTTCTTATGGCGATAATCGTGGCTTCGATGCACGGTATAAATCTTATGCTAATAACAGTAGTGCCAAAGAGATTCGTCAAGAGCGGAAAGGTGTCGACCTATTCGGGAATACTCAACGCATGTACTTATATAGGAGCGGCTCTGTCGAGCTACGGCTTTGCGGCACTCGCGGAGAGTTTCGGTTGGAACTTTACCATACTTATGTGGGTGTTCGTTTCACTTGCGGGACTTGCCGTTTGCCTTGTATCAACACCTATGTGGAAAAGATTTAGAAAAGAATATTCGGATGCTCCGTAACATAAAAAGCTCTGTTGTAAAGATACAACAGAGTTTTTTGTAAGTAGTTCTATTTCGTTAGAGTCAAGAACGCAAAAAAGAAATCGTCCGCTATTGCAGACGATTTAAGCGTGGGAGAATTGTCGCAAGCTAAAGCTTGCTCCGCAAGTATCCCTTGCCGTCCAAGAGGACGGCATTTTGCAAGCAAAAACGGTCTACTTGCCGAACGGTCGCAAACTATGTTTGCTCCCGTTTGCTTTCGTTAGAGTCAAGAACGCAAAAAAGAAATCGTCCGCTATTGCAGACGATTTGAGCGTGGGAGAATTGTCGCAAGCTAAAGCTTGC
>JAZNEM010000148.1:0-3824 GCA_045588595.1 Eubacteriales bacterium | reverse complement strand
CATCAAGCATTTCTTTTTGCTGGCGCAATGCGGCAAAGATTATTACAGCTTCCGCCGTAAAAGCAAGCATTATGTGTATCCAGCCGTTAAGTAAATGTGCAAAAAGCATTTTTGTACGGCTTACGGGGAGAGTGAACATAGTGTCAAGATTACGTCTGCTCTTAAAACCGTAAAATTCCAATATCGGCATAAGCGTGCAAAGTGAAGCAAAGATCGTCGTATAGAATCCTAAATATACGTTTGCTTTTAGATACTCATTTGTATAGACATGAAAATACGGCGAATCATCTACGCGCACATGATCCTTCACCATGCTCAATCTTACAATATCCTCAAAATTGATAGCCGAAAGCAACAAAACTATCGCTATCATTATGATCAATCTCAAAAACGTCGATCTGAAATGATATTTAAAATACTGTCCAAAGCTTTTCATCTGTTATGCCTCCTTTCCCGCCTCGTTGATAAACAGCTCCTCAAAGTTCATAGGCATCTCCTCTATGACAGCGGGCGAGAGAGCCATCAGCTTTTCTTCCATTTCCTTGCTGTCCCCCTCAAGAACTATGCGCACAAAGCGGTCGGTTCTCGATATCGAGCTTACGGGAAGTCCGTCGAAGATACTGTCGGGAACTTTTGTTAAAAACGCAAGCTGGAATTTGCAATATTTCGACACCTTTTCCTCGATGTCGCCCGATGCCGCGACCGTCTTTCCGTCAATAAGCGTATAAGTATCGCAAAAATCCTCAAGTTCTCTGAGCGAGTGGCTTGAAATTATGACAGTCGTTCCCTTTTCCTCGACGAGCTTTATAAGTTCGTCCTTGAATCTCTTTCGTGAGAGAGGGTCAAGTCCGTCGAACGCCTCGTCAAGAAGCAGATATTTCGGGCGGATAGCAAGAGCAAGCGCGATATAAACCTGCCTTCTCATGCCCTTTGAAAAATTGCGTATCGGCTTTTTGGGGTCAAGCTTGTATTTACTCAAAAGGTCAAAATATACGCTCTTGTCAAATTCAGCGTAAAAGCTTTTCATCATATCCGCAAGGTTCTTTGCCGTTGTGTTCAAGGTATAATATGGGTCATCGGGCAGGAAAAACAGTTCTTTTCTCATGTTTTCGTCGCTCGGTGAAACTCCGTCATACTCTATCTTTCCCTTATCGGCAAGATACACGCCCGACAAAAGTCTCAAAAGCGTGGATTTTCCCGCTCCGTTTATACCGACAAGTCCCATTATCGTGCCGTCTTCGACGGTAAGGTTTATATTTTTAAGTATCTCCTTGCCGCCTAAAGAGTGCGAAAGGTCATTTACTTTTATCATTTTCATATACCTCCTCTAATATTGCGAAAAGCTCCTCTTTACTTACACCCGAAAGCTTCAATTCGGACGTTATCTGCCTAAATTGTCCGACAGATTCCGCACTGCCAAAATTGTCCGCGGTAACGAAAGCGCCTTTTTTGAGCATACAGCGCACAAGTCCGCGCTCCTCCAAGGTCGAATAGGCTCGAGCCACCGTGTTCGGATTAACTCCGAGATCACCCGCCGCCACACGAACTGACGGAAGCTTATCTCCGTTTCTGTATATTCCGGCCTTTATATATTGCTCGAATTTGTCCGCGATATCAAGATAGACGTCCTGCTTCCCCGATATCTCCTTTTTCACTTCCTATCACCCCTTATTACTCAAAATCTGTACCATCTGTATTATTTGTACCAACTGTATTATATCATATAAAAATACATATGTCAATAGATTTTCAAAAGAATATCGCATATCCGCGCACAGACTCTGCCGTCTCCGAAGCGGTCGGTCGAACGAGCCGCTGCACTGTATTCTTTATCGTCTAAAAGAAGCTTTGCCGTCTCATTAAAAATATTTTCCTCGTTCGTTCCGACAAGGCGTAAAACTCCCTCGTCTATCCCCTCCTGCCGTTCGGTCACGTTTCTCATAACGAGCGTTGGCTTTCCCAAAAACGCCGCCTCCTCTTGAATACCGCCTGAATCGGTAAGTATCAGATAACTTCTCGCAAGAAGATTGTGAAAGACGTCGACCTCGGGCGGTTCTATGCAAAATATGCGCTCGTGTCCGAAAAGTATCTTTTGCGCCGTCTCTCTGACTTTGGGATTTTTATGCAGAGGGCAGACCGCAAAAATGTTGTGAAACTCTTGGACCGCCCGCACGAGCGCGCGAAGCATATTCTCCATTGGCTCTCCGAGATTTTCCCTGCGGTGAGCCGTGAAAATTATCATTCTTTTATTCTTTTCACGACAAAATTCGGGCAAAACAAATTCTTTTCTGACAGTAAATCCAAGTGCATCTGTCACGGTATTGCCCGTTATGAAGATGCGATCGCTCTTTATTTCCTCGGAAATAAGATTCTGACGCGCCTCTTCTGTCGGTGCAAAGTGATATGACGCGAACATCGAGATAACTCGACGGTCAAATTCCTCGGGAAAAGGACTGAATATATCTCCGCTCCGCAGCCCCGCCTCGACATGACCTATCGATATTTTTCTATAAAACGCCGCGAGAGCCGATGCAAACGCCGTTACCGTGTCGCCGTGAACGAGAACGATGTCGGGGCGTATCGAATCAAGTATCTTATCTACGCCGCAAAGTATCAAAGACGTAAGCGAAGCCAAGTCTTGCCCCTCTTTCATTACTGAAAGGTCAAAATCGGGTACTACCGAAAAAACGCGCAATACTCCGTCAAGCATCTCTCGGTGCTGACCCGTAACGCATACGCACACGTCAAATTCACTGCGTTTTTTTAATTCGTTCACGAGCGGACACATTTTTATAGCCTCGGGACGAGTTCCAAAAACGCAAAGTATTTTCTTTTTTGTTCTCTTTATCATGCTTATCCTCCAAAACCTTTTTTTACATTATATTTTCAAAGATAATATAAAAGCATAGATCTTAGATTTTTTAATAAAGGAAAAACAAATTTTGCTTTATCGGGGAAGCGTTCGAGCTCTCAAAGAATTTACTGAAAAGGATTTATTGTGTAGCCATTATGACTGTGCAAAACCTTATTTTAGGAAGTTTTTGAGGGGTCAAGGGGAACTTTTTTCAAAAAGTTCCCCTTGCGCGTCCTCACCGACAAACCGCAATTTGTTTTTTTGAGCAAAAAAGCTCCCTTATTCAAGGGAGCTTCAGAAAAGCGTATTAAATAATATCAAACACAAGCGATAAAGAGCCAAGCGAGAAGCGCGGTTATTACCGCGTTTACCGAAATCGCGGGCAGTGCGACGATCACGGACAAAAGCGAAAATACGAAAATAACGATACCGAATATACGGCATTTTAGCTTTTTGATGCCAATAAGTCCAAAAATACCCGCGAGAAGCGTGAGCACTCCGACAACAGCCGAAATAATAGCCGATAATTCAAGCGAAAGTATCGCCTCGATAAGAGTTATGGGCGAGAGTATACCCCAAATTATGTATATTATACTGATAACTATCTTCAAAATTTTTCTTGTCACCAACTTCACCGTAATATACCTCCGTTCTATATTTATCTATATATTTATATTATACCTAAAAACCATGTTATTGTCAATCGTTTAAAACAGAAAAAGTTGGCTCATAAAAAATGAGCCAACTAAATCAAAAAGAATTTTCAAAAGCTTATCTGTTCTTGCTATTCTGAGAATTCTGATTGTTCTGATTGTTCTGGTTATTCTGCTGATTCTGATTGTTCTGATTCTGATTGTTCTGGTTCTGATTGTTCTGGTTCTGATTGTTCTGGTTCTGATTGTTCTGGTTCTGATTGTTCTGGTTCTTATTCTGATTGTTATAGTTGTTATTCATTGTTTTCACCTCCTTA
>JAZNEM010000147.1:0-3005 GCA_045588595.1 Eubacteriales bacterium | reverse complement strand
GGCAATGTACGAACGAAACGGTTTTCACCAAGAGCCTCCCTTGTGTAAAGGGAGGTGGCACGCGTTAGCGTGACGGAGGGATTGTAAAAGTAACATTTTAACACAAAACAATCCCTCACCCGACTCCGTCGGGAGCTCCCTTTACACAAGGGAGTCTTTGGGTATGTGCATAAACTTTTCTTAAATCCATCTCCCCGACAACCCGCAATTTGTTTGAATTAAAATTTTTAAAATACCAAAAATTTTTCTTTTTTGAAAATTCATGTAACCTTTACCTTACAAACTCCGTCTTTTAGGGTGAGGAGACTTCGAAGCTCTTTTCCGGAGGTGATATCATGGACGACCGCGCTATAATCGAACTTTACAACAAAAGAGATGAAAACGCCATCGGCGAAACGCAAAAGAAATACGGACGTTACTGCCATTCTATCGCGTACAATATCCTGCGCTCTGACGAGGATTCCGAAGAGTGCGTCAACGACACGTACCTAAAGGTCTGGAACGCTATACCGCCCAAAGTACCGCAGATATTTTCGGCATTTATCGGCAGGATAACGCGAAACACGGCACTCGACAGATACGAGAAAAACCGCGCGCAAAAGCGAGACGCGGGAATCGAGCTTGCGCTCGACGAGCTTTCGGAATGTATCTCGTCCGAAATGACGGGAGAGTGCTCCGACAACTTCGTCTTAAAGAACGCCATAAACGGCTTTCTCGCCTCACTGCCCAAGCGTACGCGCATTATCTTCATGCGCCGCTACTTTTATCTCTTGTCGATAAACGAGATAGCCGAGGGGCTCTCTATGTCCGAGAGCAACGTCAAGGTCACACTCATGCGGACGAGAGAAAAATTCAGAGAATATCTTGAAAACGAGGGTATAGTTCTATGAAAAAGAATAAATTACTTCGCGCGATGTCACTTGCCGACGATAAATACGTCGACGAGGCAAATCCCGCGCCTGCCATCAAAAAGAACAGAGAGACCGCAAAAAGAAAGCTTATAATAGCGCTTGCCGCGACGCTCGCAGTCCTTACGTCGCTCTCTCTGTGGCTCTTTATACCGCTTAAGGACGCGAACGCTGACATATCGCAATACGCGGACAGCGAATATTACGAGATAATCCAAAAGATACACGCGATATCTTACAGACCGCCACGCTATAAAAACAACTTTGAAAAGTACGTATTAACCGGCATTTCAAATATTTTTGGAGCTAAAAAAGAGGTTTCCGTAGAGGATGCGGGTATGGCGGAAAACTTGTATAGCGGAAACTACTCGGACTCTTACGACGAGGTGACAACGGGTACTAACACCTCGTCAAAGTACGAGGAGGTCACTGACAATCAGGTCGAGGGAGTTATTGAAGCAGACCTCATCAAGCGCACCGACACGCATATATTCTACCTTGACGGTCTTACGCTCCGCGCTTTCTCGATAGAGGGAGAAGCTTCCCGCGAGGTAGGCTCGTATAGGATCGCTAACGCCGCTTCAAGCCGATATGCCGAATTTTATCTCTCGCTTGACGGCAAGAGCGCGACTGTCATACTTCCCCACACGTCATCAAGCAAAAGATTCGTATCTATCGAGAGAATAGACGTCTCCGACCCCGCAAACATGACGTCGGCTCGCGGATTCTGCATTTCGGGATATCTTAAATCAACCCGAATGACAAACGGCGAATTTCTCATACTCACTCAATTTTATCCCCAAAGCTATCCAAGCATCGACTTTTCAGAGCCCGAAAACTTCGTCCCCTCCGTGGGAGAGTCGTACGGCAAGATGGAGACTCTGCCCGTAGAGAATCTCTACGCTCCCGATGACGTAACGAACGCGGCTTATACCGTTATAACGCGCCTTGACGCAAACACGCTTGAGCATAAGGATTCCTATTCGCTTCTCTCCTATTCCTCGGGCGCTTACGTCTCTACGGACACTATCTATACTTGGCGAAATCTAAGCGACAAGCAAGACCTTGGCGACGGAACAGAAAAAGATGTATCAAGAAGCGAGATAGTAGGTATATCCTATATCGAGCCAAAAATGCGGTTGCTCGGCTCGATAAAGATAGACGGCTCTATAAAAGGCCAATACAGCCTTGACGAGTATAACGGCATTCTGCGTGTCGCAACGACGGTCAACGAAAGCAAATATCAGACCGAGAAGAGCTATGGCGACACGGTGGCTTTCTTAAGAACGGAAAACACACAAAACGCAAGTCTTTATTGTATAGACCTCTCAACTTGGCAGACGGTAGCAAGCGTTGAGCGATTCGCTCCCGAGGGCGAGACCGTTCGCTCCGTCCGCTTTGACGGCAACAACGCGTACGTTTGCACCGCGGTACAGCTCACCGACCCCGTATTCTTCTTTGACCTTACGGATATAAATAATATCACCTATACCGACACGGGAACGATATCGGGATTCTCCACCTCGCTCGTCGATTTTGCCGAAGGCTATCTGCTCGGTATCGGCGTTGGCTCGGACGGATATCTCAAGATCGAGATCTACGAGGAAGTAAACGGCAATGTCGTATCGGTGTGCAAATATCAACCGACAAAAACCAGATACAGCAACGACTATAAGTCTTATTATATCGACCGAGAGAACGGACTTATCGGACTTGGAACGTATTGTGACGGTTATCAGGCGGAATATTATTATCAAGGCGGATATGTAGACGAATACAGGGTATTGAGCTTTAAAGACCGCACCTTGACCGAGGAAATACGCGTAAGTCTTTATGGCGACGCTATTCAAAAACGAGGTGTCTACGTTGACGGATATTTCTATATGTTCGGTCAAAACGATTTCAAGGTGGAAAAATTGGATATCGAAAAGTAAAACTTTTGTTAAACGATCAAGATAAATTGCGGTTTATCGAACAGTTTGATTTGACGAAATGGCAACGAACGAATGAAACGGTTAGCACAAACCTTGTAGGGACAGGCGTCCTCGACTGTCCGAAAGCGATGAGTTTAAATTTTTATAATGGCAACGCACAAAA
>JAZNEM010000146.1:0-10276 GCA_045588595.1 Eubacteriales bacterium | reverse complement strand
AAAAAAAGTTCCCTCAAACTCCCTCAAAAAACTTTCTAAAACAAGGTTTTGCATAGCCATAACGGCTACACAGTAAATTCTTTTCAGGAAAGTTTTTGCGGAGCTTTTTTCAAAAAGCGACATCGCATCCCCCCGATAAATAAAAATTTGAAAAACCTAAAATAAAGAAAAGAGGAAAATCCAGATGACAGAAACGAATCGTGAAAAGGACATTGAAAGCGTATACGCTTTTTTGTATAAGGACAGGACACCGTTTGCGCGAGCGTGTCTTTCGGGAAAGGGAGAAAATGCGGACGTTTGCGGGAGCGTTTCGTTTTACGAGACCCCGCTCGGAGTACTTGTTCGGGCCGAGGTTTGCGGTTTGAAACGCCAGATATTGCGCAAAAAACGGATGTATAATTTTTGTGTCCGTGATGGCGCGTATAGCGCGTGCCGTCATACAAGCGGGGGTGATAAACGCTCGTGGTGTGCCGTAATGCCGACGGCTTATGAAAAGGACGGGTGCGCAGATTGCACCGTTATTACGAGAAAGATAAGACCTGCGGATATCATCGGCAAGACCGTCGTGATGTTTGAACGCACGAACGGTTGTCCCAAAAACACCGCTGATGCCGTAGCATACGGAAAAATTGAGATTTGAAGCAATAACAAATTGCGGTTTGTCGAGCAGTATGTTCGCACAAACAAGAGCCTCCCTTGTGTAAAGGGAGGTGGCTCGCGAAGCGAGACGGAGGGATTGTAAAAGTAACATTTTAACAAGAACAATCCCTCAGTCACCTTCGGTGACACGCGGACGCGTCGTCCCCTCTGTCTGCTTCGCAGACATCTCCCCATATATATGGGGAGCAACCCTTTACACAAGGGAGCCTTTGGATAAGTGCTAACATATCCCACCGACAAATCAAAATTTGAAGCAATAACAAATTTTGATTTTATGTTTCTCTCAAAATCTCTCTTTTTTCTTGACAACACTATGCTTTTTTCGTATAATAAATAGAGATCAAAACAGAAACAGAAAGAGAGAAAACGAATGAAGCTTCAAATGGTCGCGACCTGCCTTTTCGGGCTTGAAAAATTACTTGGCGAGGAGATAGATGCCCTCGGCTGCCGCCGCATAGAAACGATGGACGGACGAATCACCTTTGAGGGAGACGAGCGTCAGCTTGCCGCGGCAAATATCCGCCTGCGCCTTGCCGAGCGCGTGTATATCAAGCTCGGAAGCTTTGAGGCAAAAAGCTTTGACGCTCTTTTCGAGGGTGTAAGATCGCTCCCGTGGGAGACATTTATCGGCAGATACGACGCATTTCCCGTAAAGGGACACGCTATCCGTTCGGCTCTTTTCTCCGTGCCCGATTGCCAGAGTATCGTGAAAAAGGCGATAGCCGACCGACTTTCAAGCGTTTACGGAATAAAATGGCTCGCCGAGGAGGGAGTCAAATATCAGGTTGAATTTTTTATTTTCAAGGATATAGCAACCCTCATGATAGACACCACAGGCGCGCCTCTGCATAAGCGCGGATATAGGCTTTCAGCGGGTGACGCTCCGCTTCGCGAGACACTTGCCTCGGCGATCGCTATGATCGCAAGACCGCGCGAAGACGTGCTTTTGTGGGATACCTTCTGCGGCTCGGGAACGATAGTTATCGAGGCGGCTATGCAGATGACGAAGCGCGCTCCCGGAATAAACAGAAGCTTTGCCGCGGAGGAGTTTTCGATGATAGGAGACAGAGTTTTTGCGGACGAGCGAGAGCTTGCAAAAAGCGAGATAATAACCGATTCTATATTTGAAGCCTACGGCTCGGATATCGATACCGCAGTGCTTGAAACGGCAAAAGAGAACGCGCGCCGCGCGGGTGTTGACGGATATATAAGATTTTTCGAGCAGAATGCCCTCACCGTAAAAAAAGAGGACAGACGCGGTACTATCGTCTGTAATCCGCCTTATGGCGAGCGGCTTATGACACCCGAAGAGGTGCGCGATCTCTATCGTAAGATGGGAAAGACCTTTTCCGAGCTTGCTCCGTGGCAGATATATATCCTTACCTCGAGCGAGGAGCTTGAGCGGCTTTACGGCAGACGCGCCGATAAGGTCCGTAAGCTTTATAACGGCATGATACCTTGCTATCTCTATCAGTATTTCAAACCCGCCGCGCGTATTGCAGAAGAGAAAAAGGGAAGTAAAACGAATTTTCAAAACAAGTTTGATAAAAAGTTCGACAGAAACAAAAAACACGGGCGTTGAATAGTTGAAAATTGAAAATTAAAGTTCTTTTTGGAATGTAAATTTTGATTTCGCGAGTTGTTTCTGCAACTGCGGGGAGCTTCGCACCCCAGTCAACAAGTCGGTTCGCGGTTGCGTCCCGCGAATTTGCGAGTAACAAGTAACTCGGTCAAAAACCGACTTGTTGCGCTATACCATGTTTGTTAAACTGCTCGACAAACCACAATTTATCGACTTTCGATTTTTAACAAAAAACAGACAGGATGCTTCAAAAGAACGTCCTGTCTGTTTTTATTACCTTGCCTTAATTCGAAGCTCCTGCGAACAGCTTTGCGCGTTTGCTTTATAAAGTATCTTCAACGTTCTCGCATCGGCGTTGAACAAAATAGCCTCGCGCTTTTTATCGACCTCCCACAAGGCAACGAGGATATCACCGTCGGCATTTTTATCCGAGACGTCGAGGATATTATCGGAATCATTCATAGAATGAACTCTCGCCAAGGTCTCCTCGGTCGCGTGATCGATCATGATGCAGGTAGAGAGGTCTATTTCCTCAAGGTTCTTGCGCGAACGCTTGCCGTATATTTTAGAGACGGAAAAAACACCGCCGATAAATGAGTATTCGACCTCAACGCTCAAATATTTTTTTGTCAGCAAGATGACCGACAATTCAACAATGATAGCAAGAGCCAAAACGTATATATTTCTCATGGCCAGCGCAAAGACAAGACCGAAAACGCCCAAAATAACGTAAGCGCATACGGCAAATATCTTTCTGTGCATGCTTTTTTTAGGTAAAACTCTTTCATAGCTTGCGTGTGTTTCCATAGCTCCTCCAAAAAATACTTGATTTCTTAAATTATTATATCACATATCTTTGTTTATGGCAAGAAGTTTGGAAAAAATAAAAAATCTCTTGACATAATTCGCTAAATAGTGTATCATAGTATTAAATACTAAATCAAGTTATGTGAGGGTGAAACGATGGATAGGGAAGAGCTTATGTCCGTTGCGGCAGATGCCGTGAACGAGTCCGAGTTAAAAAGCGCGGAGATACCTGCAATATCGCTTTACGTGGACCAGATACTCAATCTTGTCGGTGAGAAGCTCAAGGACGGTTCGGAGAGATATCACGACCGTCAGCTTACCAAAACAATGATAAATAATTACTCCAAGGACAGAGTGATATCGCCCGTAAAGGGAAAGAAATATACCAAGGAGCAGATAATACAGATACTAATGGTCTATAGTCTCAAGAGTACCTTGTCGATAGGTGAGATAAAGAGAGTTCTTGACGGCGCGTACGCTACCGAGGGCTTTTCCGAGAGCGAGATGACCGCCCTTTACGACAGACACCTTGATATCAAAAACGAGGGCAAGTGGTTTGCGCAAAGCATGCTTGGCGACCTTATCGACCATAACACGCTCGATCTGTCAAACGACCGCGATTATATCACGGCTGTGTGCGCGCTTGCCTCTCTTTCGAATCAGTTGAAAAATATAGCGCAGGCAATGATAGACGCACGTTTCCCCGAACCCGAGGAGACCGAAGAGGAAGCGGATAAGGAAAAAGAAAAGGCTCTTGAAAAGGAAAAAGAGCGTGAGAAAGACATCGAAAAAGCGATCGAAAAGTATAACGCAAAGCTTGAAAAGACGATCGAAAAGGCAAAGAAAAAGGAAGCCAAAAAGAAAAAATCGGCAGACGATAACGAAGAATGATATTCCACGGGAGGCGGAACGCCTCCCGTTTCTTTTGGAGGTAAATCAATTTTGATTTGTCGGTGCGTTTGATTTGACGAAACGGCAAGGCACGAACGAAACGGTTAACACAAACTCTGTAGGGGAGACCTGCGGTCTCCCGCGGGCGTTCACAGAACGCCCCTACGGTATAAATGTAAATTTCAATTTATCGGCGGGTTTGATTTAACAAAATGGCAAGGCACGAATGAAACGGTTTTAACCAATAGCCTTCTCCAGCGTGAGAATCTTGTTTTGACATTGTTTGAAAACATTGACAACAAATAAACAAATTTTTTCATTCCCCTTGCTTTTTATGATTATGTATGGTATAATATTCATATACTAGCTACTTTTGAAAGGAAATGTAATTATGAAAAAGAAATGGTGGCAGGATGCCGTTGTTTATGAAATCTACTGTAAGAGCTTTTGCGACTCGGATGGTGACGGAATAGGTGACCTCCGCGGAGTTATGTCAAAGCTTCACGTGCTTCGCGACCTCGGTGTAAACTGCATCTGGTTTACGCCCATATATACCTCTCCTCAGGTCGATAACGGCTACGACGTTGCCGATTACAGAAATATCGACCCCGCCTACGGTACGCTTGAGGACTTTAAGGAGCTTCTTGATATGGCTCACGGCATGGGTATCCGCGTTATTATGGATATGGTGCTCAATCACTCCTCCGACGAGTGCGAGTGGTTTAAAGAATCGAGAAAATCTAAGGACAATCCTTACAGAAATTACTACATCTGGCAACCGCCCAAAGAGGACGGCTCTGAGCCTAACAACTGGGGAAGCTACTTCCGTGAGGGCAACGGCTCGGCTTGGGAATTTGACGAGACGACGGGCGAATATTATCTGCATCAGTACTCGATAAAGATGCCAGATCTCAACTGGGAATACGAGCCTCTTCGCCGTGAGATATACGATATGCTCCACTTCTGGATAGACCTCGGAGTAGACGGCTTCAGACTTGATATATTCACTCGCTTCAAGAAGCCCGAGGGATTCCCCGATACGAAGAAAGAACCCGACCCCGTGCTTGACAGAAACGGCTTTGTAGTTGACACCTCTATGTGTACCAACGTCGAGGGAATACACGAGATAATCCACGAGCTTAACACTGAGGTGTTCGGTCCGAGAGATTGCATGACCGTCGGCGAGGGCGCGGGAGTTTACTACGGAAACGCGCTTGATTACGTCTGCGCGGCACGTGAGGAGCTTGATATGGTATATCATTTCGACCTCTCTCACCGCAAGAAATACAGTATTTCTACCGAGCATTTCCGCAAGATACAGACAAAGTGGGCAAACGTGTTGAAACACAACGGCTGGGCGGTACAGTATCTCTCAAACCACGATTCAGCAAGACATGTCTCTTGCTACGGTTGTGACAGTGAGGAATACAGAGCCGATTCCGCAAAGCTCCTCGCAACGTTTATACATACTACTCCCGGTACTCCCTTTATCTATCAGGGAGAGGAGATAGGTATGACGAACGTCAAGTATGACACCATTGAGGATTACAACTGCTGCTATACCGTCGGTGACTACCACTCGATGATAGCTTCGGGCGTTTCTCCCAAGGAGGCGATAGACACCCTCGCGCCAAGAAGCCGCGATAACGCGCGTACACCTTATCAGTGGGACGGAACGAAAAACGCGGGCTTCTCTGACGGAAAGCCTTGGATAAAGGTCAATCCGAACTACGAAAAGATAAACCTCGAAGCTGACCGCAAGAGCGAGGATTCTATATTCGCGTTCTATCAGGAGCTTATAAAGATGCGTAGAGAGGACCCCGCTATCGTTGACGGTGACCTCAATTTCTATCTCGACGGACACGAGGAGATAATCATGTATACGAGAGCTTGCACGCGTCAGACACTTCTCGTGGTTGCGAACTATTCGGGTAAGACAGTTAAGCTCGATATCCCCGAGGAGATAAAGGAAAATACTTGGAGCAGAAGACTTACCAATAAGAAGAATACCACTCCAGCGCTTGACGGTGAGCGTGAGCTTCTTCCTTGGGAAGTTGAGATATACGAGCTTGCGAGATGATTTTTGTTCAAATGAAAAGGAACGTCAATCGATTTGGCGTTCCTTTTAGTTTGTGTTACAAAAACAAATTTTGATTTATCGGGGGGATGCGATGTCGCTTTTTTGAAAAAAAGCTTGGCAAAAAACTTCCTGAAAAGGATTTATCGTGTAGCCGTTATGACTATGCAAAACCTTGTTTTAGAAAGTTTTTGAAGGGAGTTTGAGGGAAACTTTTTTTAAAAAGTTTCCCTCATCGCATCCCCCGCGTCCCCGCGTCCCCCGCGTCCCCGCGTCCTCACCCAAGCATCACGTCAAGGAGCATCATCGTCGCAAAGCCGACGACTATACCCATAGTTGCGAAATACGGCTGGTCGTCCATACTTTGTCGGCATTCGGGTATAAGCTCGTGTACGGCAACGAGTATCATCGCGCCTGCCGCAAAGGAGAGCGCAAGTGGCAATATTGCCTCCACGTACACGACAAGCAAAGCGCCGAGAACTCCCGCTATGGGCTCTACCATTCCCGATGCCTGACCGAGAAAGAAGCTCCGTTTCCTCGAATATCCCTCGCGCCGCAAGGGCAGTGAGACTGCCGCGCCCTCGGGGAAATTCTGCAAGCCGATGCCTATCGCTATCGTCACCGCACCCATTATGCTTTCGGGGGAAGGAGAACTGCCTAGTATTCCGAAAGCTACGCCAACAGCGAGCCCCTCGGGAATATTGTGCAGAGTTATGGAAAGTATCAGCATTATTATTCTGCTCATCGACGAGCCGTTGTCCGTCTCCGAGGACGCCTTTTTTTGCGCGCGGGTGACTATTTTGTCCGAGCCCCACATAAATATCGCGCCCAAAAGAAAACCGACAGTCGCTACGACGTATGCGGGAAGTCCATTAGCGGCTTCGGCGCGCTCTATTGCGGGCTGTAAGAGCGACCAGAAGCTCGCGGCTATCATAACGCCGGCGGCAAAGCCAAGAGCAAGATTCATTATTTTTCGGTCAGGAGAGCTAAAAAAAACAACGGTTGCCGCCCCAAGAGCCGTCAATCCCCACGTGCAAAGCGTTGCGGCAAGCGCGAAAAGTACCGATTGATCCATTGTAAAGTCATACACCTCCTGCTAACAGTATATTGACTTTGCCGCTTGCGTGTGAGTAGGTGTATAAAAAAACAATTGCGGTTTAGCGGTGAGGATGCGGGGGGACGCGATGAGGGAAACTTTTTAAAAAAAGTTTCCCTCAAACTCCCTTCAAAAACTTTCAAAAATAAGGTTTTGCATAGCCTTTTATGGCTGTTTTTTAACTTCTTTTAGGAAGTTTTTTGCCGCGTAGCGAAGCGAAGGAGTTTTTCAAAAAGCGACACAGCGTCTTCTCGACAAATCAAACTTTTTTAGCAAAGTAATTTTAATCTTGACTTTACTTTATATTTATTGTATAATAAAATCATAATAATTTCAGCCACTATATTGCTGTTTTTTTGTCACTTATTGCTAAAAAAGAGAAAATTTATGCTAATGAGATATATTCTAAAAGGAGAAGGCTATATAAGATACGGCACGGAGGAATACGCGCTCCGCGAGGGCGACCTTGTGGCTGTAAATTAGGGTTCTATACATCATTTATACTATGCAGAAAGCCAAAAAAGAGAGACCGTTCGGAAGAGTACGTGAAAAAGGCTCTCTCAGGGCATAGCAGAATCCGAAATAGATAAAGAAAAAATTTTTAAACAAAAAAGCGAAGAATTTTGAACTTCTTCGCTTGTTAAAGTCAATCCGCTAAAATGTTGTTAAGAGCGGGAAGGATATGCATATCCCACCATTCCCATCTGTGATCGCCCTCGGAGGTATCAAAGGTGTGCCCGACTCCGAGCTTTGTAAGATGCTCGTGGTATTCGACGTTCGTCTTGAAAAGGTGATCCTCAGTTCCGCACCACATATAGAGCTTCGGGAAGGGAAGCCCCTCGTTTTTGTTCTTCTCTGCGAGCCAAAATATGTCGTGCTCACTGCCCTCAAGCTCAAGGGGAGTCTGCATATCGAATCCGAAAAGGCTTCTCCATTCGTTGATGTTGCAAGGTCTGCCTTTTCTCGTTATGTCAAGCGCGCCCGAGAGCGAGATGCAGTATCCGTACTGCGCAGGGCAGGTGAGAGCGATCTTCAGAGCACCGTATCCGCCCATAGAAAGCCCCGCGACTATGTTGTCCTCACGCTTGTCGCTCATTACCTTGAAATTTTGGCGGCAGACCTCGGGAAGCTCCTTTGTAATAAAATCAAAATAATTTGCATCGTATTGAGTGTTCGTATACCAGCTTCTGTCAACGTTGGGCATAACGACACAAAGACCGTGCTTTGACGCGTAGCGCTCGATAGAGGTATTTCGCAGCCACGAGGTGTGATCTCCCTTGAGTCCGTGCAAAAGCCAGAGCGTTTTGCAGGGCTTATCGTCATTTGCTTGGTGAGGGAGAATGATATTGACCTGCGTGTTCTTATCAAGCTCCTTTGATAAAAAATTCATTTCCAAAAGAATATGCGGTATCTCCATGTTTTACACCTCGATAAAAATTTATTACTTCGTAATTATATCATATTTGCTTTTAAAATACAAGTCGGTTTTTTAATATTGCGATAAATTACCGTATCAGTTGTTTGCTATGCTTGAAAATGCAATACAAAAAGATTATTTTTGCACTTTTCTTGTAAATAATTATTTGTTATAATATATTTAAAGTATTAAAGATATTAAATAAAAAGGAGGAAAAAACACTAATGAAAATGACTTTCAGATGGTACGGAGAGGGAAACGACCGTATCAAATTGTCAGACATCAAGCAGATACCGGGCGTTGACGGTATCGTGTGGGCGCTTCACCACAAGATGCCCGGTGAGGTCTGGGAAGAGAGCGAGATAGCAGAGGTCAAGCGTCAGCTCGATGAATACGGCTTCAACATGGACGTTGTTGAGTCGGTAAACGTTCACGACGATATCAAGATAGGTCTGCCCACGCGCGACGGCTATATCGAGAATTACAAAACGACGATAAGAAATCTTTCAAAGTTTGGAGTTAAGGTGATCTGCTATAACTTCATGCCCATATTCGACTGGACGAGAAGCAATCTTTTCCATCCCGTCGGAGACGGCTCGACCGCGCTGTTTTATGAAAAGAATATGATACAGGACGATTACAACGCTATGGCGAAGTATATCCTCGACTTTACCGAGAAGTACAATATGTCTTTTCCCGGTTGGGAGCCCGAGCGTATGGCGAAGCTCGACGAGCTTTTCAAGGCTTACGAGGGAGTTGACCACGAGAAGCTGGATGGAAAACACAAATATTTCCTTGAGGCAATAATGCCCACCTGCCGCGAGTGCGACATCAAGATGGCGATACACATGGACGATCCGCCATGGGATATCTTCGGTCTGCCTCGATTGCTTGTTAATGAGGCGAATATCGACCGCTTTTTGAAGATGGTAGACGATGAGTACAACTGTCTCACACTTTGCTCGGGAAGCCTTAACGCAGACCCGAACAATAACGTAGCGGAGATAGTAAGAAAGCACTGCGACAGAATTGCTTTTGCACACATCAGAAACGTAAAGCATTTTGAAAACGGAGATTTCTCCGAGGCAAGCCACCGAGACTGCGACGGAGATACGGGAATCCTTGAGATACTCAAGGCTTATCACGATTGCGGATATAAGGGATATATCCGTCCCGACCATGGCAGACATCTGTGGGATGAGGGTCCGGGAAACGTCCGCCCCGGTTACGGACTTTACGACAGAGCGCTCGGTATCATGTATATGCTCGGCGTTTGGGATAGCCTTGAAAAGTTTGATAAATAAGAGAAGGACGCGTTCGAGAACTTTCTTATAAGAAAGTTCTCGAGCTCTCAAAGAATTTCAAAAAAAATACAAACTGTGTTATCTACATGGTGTTATTTATAAATAACCCCATGTTTTGCTTTTTCTTTTTCGCGAAAAAGAAAAGTAACACATATTTCATACAAATCAAAATTAATACAAAACAAGGAGAAAAATAAAATGATACAACTTCCACTTAACGTAGATTACAGCGGCAAGGTAGTCGTAGTTACAGGCGCGGGCGGACTCATCTGCGGCGCAATGGCAAGAGCTTTCGCTCAGGCGGGAGCAAAGGTAGCGGCACTTGACCTCAACGAAGAAGCGGTAAAGAAGCTTGCGGATGAGCTCAAAGCTGACGGCTTTGTTTGCGAGGGCTACAAGGCAAACGTGCTTGACCCCGCGGCTCTCGAGGAGGTACACAAGG
>JAZNEM010000145.1:0-9360 GCA_045588595.1 Eubacteriales bacterium | reverse complement strand
CAAAGACCTAACGATACGTTCACGAGTGCAAAGCTCTCACTACCCGGTGGCAGTTATTTTCAAATATTTTCTATATTTTATCACAAAATCAAAGGAATGTCAACAGTCCGCCGCACAAAAAAGCGGCGGACTGTTATTTTTTAATTATTTTCTTTCTTGATATCCTTTTTTATCTTTCTTATATCGCGGAGCATACGTATGCTGTCGCGCACGATATTGATCTTGGATTCGCGATGGTTTATTATTTTCACAGGCATTTCTATTATCTTTATGCCCGCATTTTTTGCGCGCAAAATAATCTCGAAATCAAACGCGAAGCCATTGACCTTTGATTTTGAAAAGATCTCTCTTGCGGCTTCACGCCGAAAAGCCTTGCAGCCGCACTGCGAATCGGTAAGGTCAAAGCCTCCCGCGATACACAAGACCTTTATATAGACCTTTGACGCTATCTTTCTCAAGAACGTATAGCCATCGTATCCATCCTTTGCCATATTTCTTGATCCTATCAGCATTCCCGCGTCTTTATCGGCTTCAAGTACTTTTACAGCTCTATATATGACCTCTGTACCGTATGCAAGGTCGGCATCGGTGAACATTATGATATCGCCCTCGGCTTCCATTACGGCAGTCCTTACGGCACAGCCCTTGCCTTGATTTTGCTCATATCCCGTAACACGCACACAAGGAAGCTCAAGCGCTCTTACCATATCACCGCAGCCATCCTTTGAGCCGTCGTCGGAAAACAGTATCTCGTAAGAATCGAAGTACTTTTCCATATCCTCTGAAAGCTTTTTTGCAGTATCGGCTATTATACTGCTCTCGTTATACATTGGAATTACTACCGATATCTTCATGTCCTCTCCTTTGTTGACGCGTTTTTGCGGTATACTGTAAGCGTCATGTCTATCTCGGTATTAAGAAGCTCTATGCCCTCGAGCTTTTGAGCATCATTTCTTGAAGTACGCCAATAATACGGTGTCATTTCAAAAAGATCCGCTATTGCTTCTCTGCCCTCAACACTTATATCAAATCTGATATTTTCTTCTTTTATTTTCTCCATGTCCTTTGGCATATCAGCGCGCTCGTTATTTTCGTGCACCTCATCGTACAAAGACTTTTTTAGTCCCATCAAATGCTTTTGTCCTGCCGATACGACGATAAGTACGCCATCTCTTTTTATAACTCTTGAATATTCCTTTTCGACGCACGGAGCGAAAACATTTACGACCGCCGATGCGCATTCGTCCTTGACAGGCAAGGAAAACACGCTTGCGACCGAGAAAAAGGAATTTTCTCTTCCCGAGGCGTTCGCTCTTTTAGAAGCGGCATCGACCGCGAATTTTGAAAGGTCTGCTCCAAATACAGAATATCCGTCGGCAGCTATTCGGTCAGAATAATAGCCCTCTCCGCAACCTGCGTCAATAATTATCCCGTCCTTTGAGTCGCAAAACTCCTTCACGTTTTTTGCTATAGCCTCGGCTACGGGCGAGTAATATCCAAGATTCAAAAACGCGCTTCTCGCTCTTACAGCACTTTTGGAGTCTCCTCCTCCGCTTTGAACAGGCGCGCCGAAGTTTACGTATCCTCCTCCGCCAAAATCAAAGCAATGCTTTTTTGCTCCGCCGCAAACGAGGCTTTTTTCTTCTACGTGAAGCTTTTCTCTGCAATGAGGACACGTGAGTGAATCGAGTATTTTTTTGTCGGTTAAAAGTCTCATAAAGTCCCTTTCGTCATTTCAACATATCATATTATCCCACTATCTCTGCCGTAACACAAGGCAGCTCAAACCAGAAGGTCGATCCCTTTCCGATAGAGCTTTCGACTCCGTAAGTCGCGTTATGGAGCTCAAGTATCTCCTTAACTATCGAAAGTCCGAGTCCAGTGCCTACCTTTGCGCGCTTGTGCACCTTATCTATCTTATAATATCGGTCCCATATGAGAGGTATCTTATCGCCCTCTATTCCCGCTCCCGTATCTACAACGCTTATACGCACGTTATCTCCGCGTTTTTCTTGCTTTACGAAAACGTATTTATCCTCTCCCGTATAATTTATCGCGTTGTTTATGAGATTATATACGACCTGAAGTATCATACCTCTGTCGGCGCATACGTCGGCGTTGCCGTCCTCCGAAAACTCTATTCTATATCCGTCCTGCTCGGTAAGCTTTTCATATCTGTGCATAGTGGAGCTGACTGTATCTGTTAAGCTGAATATCTCAAATTTCGGCTTTTGCGCGCCCGACTGTATCTTAGACAGGTCAAAGACTTCGTTTACAAGCTCGGAAAGTCGCTCGGTCTCGTCGATTATTACCTGTATATTTTCAGGAGTATTTTCTCCCGGGATATCACGCATTACCTCTCCATATCCTTTTATCATAGTAAGAGGGGTACGAAGATCGTGAGAAAGATTAGCTATAAGCTCCTGCTTTAGCGCGTCGCTTCTTGAGAGCTCGTCCGCCGCGTAATTCAATGTATCTGCAAGCTCGTTTATCTCGCGGTAACCTTTACCCGAAAATTCCGCGCTGTAATCTCCTTTTGCCAAGGACTTCGCGGCTTTATTCATGTTTATAAACGGCTTGGTGATAAGTCTTGACATTAAATCAGCAAAAATAAGCACCAAGATCGTCAACGATACACCTATCCATAGAAATTGATTTTGCATAGTCTTTACCATTGAGGAAACAGGGGTAAGGTTCGATGCTTGAAAAATTGCGTAGCGCGTTCCTTCTATATCGTGGGTACTTATCGACAATGCGACCAATGCGCTTGAATGGTTATGATAAGATGGCAGAGCATCGGAATTTCCCATATTATCCGAAAACACGTGCATCTCAAAACCGTCCTCAAACTCATGCATAGGAACGATAGCGGTATACCGCCCCTCGTTCTGTACAGCAGTTTCATACATCGCAAACATATGCTTATTCAGAAATATAGGCTCTTTTAATCCCGTACCGCTTGCCGAATATATCTTGTAAGCTGCGTTGGGAGATATCGAATAAACCCATATATCTATCGAGTATTCATCAGCGCACTCATTTACAGCGTGCTGAAGACGTTCCGTATCTCCCAAAGAGGCAGATACAGAAGTGTTTGAAAATTTAAGCTCTTTAATTTTCGTGCTTTGATAAAATCGGCTTACCATTTGAACGCCGCACACCCAAACTATAAGTATTGCAAATACGGTAAAAATGATCAGCAAGGCAAACATCTTCCATTTGATGCCTATGCGGTTTGAATTATACCGCTTGCTTTCAAGATCCTTACTCACTTTTATCCCTCAAAGCGATATCCTACGCCTCTGAGCGTAACTATAAAGCCTGCGTAGCGTCCAAGGCTTTTTCTCAAAAGCTTTATGTGTGTATCGAGGGTACGTACGTCTCCGTAAAAATCGTATCCCCAAACGTCGCTTATAAGCTTTTCTCTTGAAAGAGCTATGTTTCTGTTTTCAAGCATATAGAAAAACAAGTCGTATTCCTTTGGCGACATATCTATTCGCTCTCCGTCTATAAATACGAGGCGCGCCGTGATGTCCGCGCGAAGTCCACCGTTATCAAGCTCTATAACTACGTTTTCCTTTTTCATCGAGTCTGTTGAAGCTCGTGTTACTCTCTTCATTACGGCTTCTACGCGAAGCATCAATTCCTTTGGTGAAAATGGCTTTACAACGTAATCATCTATACCAAGCTCAAAACCGTTTATCTTATCGTATTCCTCTCCCCTTGCCGAAAGCATTATTATCGGTATCTGCGATATCTTTCTTATCTCTCGGCAAGCCGAAAAGCCGTCGAGTTCGGGCATCATTATGTCCATTATTACTATATCAAATTCAGTAGTTCTGCAAAGATGGACCGCTTCCATACCGTCTGCCGCTTCGGTAACGGTATGTCCCTCAAATTCCGCATATTTCTTTATTATCGATCTAATGCGTGATTCATCATCTACAACTAAAATGCGATACATAATATTCCTCCGTCGTTGTTTAAAAGCCTTTATACAGACTTGTTCTCCGATACTGTAACGTTTACATCCAAAAGGCGTCCGTTTCGGACTATGCTTACTTCTACCTGTGAACCTATCTCAAGCCCCGAAACCATAATGTTATATTCAAGCTCGCTCTGTACTTCCGTACCGCCGATAGAGATTATCTTGTCTCCCGTATGCAAAGGACTTCCCTCGTCCACGCTCGTTACGTAAAGTCCGTATCTTGAATCGTAAGAAACTGTGATCGACAAGGTAGGTCTGCCCTTTACGTATCCGTCCTCGGATAGTATATCCTCTATTGCCTGCTCGATTCGGTTTATTGGAATAGCAAAGCCGAGACCCTCTATTCCTGCAGATGCCTCTTTCGCGTTTACTATACCGATGAGCTTTCCGCCCATATCAAAAAGTCCGCCGCCCGAGTTACCTGGATTTATTGCCGCGTTGGTCTGCAAAAGAACCATTGCGTTATTTTCGACGATTATCTTACGTTCAAGCGCACTTATTATTCCATTCGTGACAGTTCCTCCGAGCTCTCCGAGAGGATTGCCTATCGCAACGACTTCGTCACCGATAGCAAGCTTATCGCTATTGCCTATCTCTGCACATACGAGCTTCTCCTGTGCCTGTATCTCTATAACGGCTATATCCATAGCCGCATCTCCTGCTCTGTACGAAGCCGTATATTCGTTTCCGTTAGTCAAACGCACGATTATCTCCTTTGCACCTTCGACAACGTGATAATTTGTAACGATATAGCCAACGTTTGAGCCCTCGGTCTGCAAAATTATTACTCCGCTTCCCGCTCCGCTCGTTACGTACTGACCAAAGAAGATATCAGTCTGGATAGATGAAGTAGTTATTTCAACAACGCTATCCTTGACCGCTGCGGCAACTCCTGAAACATCCATGGCGGAATAATCTTCTTCCTGTATTACCTTATCCACCTCAACTCTGCCATTATTTTTTATGATAGTGCCTGTGTTTTCCGCTCCCGAAAGATTTGCCAAGGAATATACGGCATAATAGCCAGCAAAAGCACCGACAAAGGTAGATATCGCAAGGCTTACTACCACGCATACCGCTATTACCCATGCGTTTGCCCCGCGCTTTTCTTTTTTCTTTTCCTTGTCCGATTCATTATTCTGATTATTATAATAGCTCGTTTGTGGGGTATAGTAAGGAGGCGCGTACGTGGTTGATGCCGTCTTTGGCACTTCGTTTTCAAAAACCTTATCGATCACACTTTCGGATCTTTGATCGTCTCCCACTTCTTTTCCATTATTTTGCCCTTCTTTTTCATTGTCTTGCTCTTTGATCTCATTTGCTTCGATTTCGCTTTTAGGCTCTTTTTGATAATTTTCGCTGCTTTCTTTGCTATCTTGATTATTTTCATAGCTTTCATTTCCTTCCAAAGATTTATCTTTACCGAGGTCGTCATTATTGGTATTTTTATCGTTATCGTTAATACGGTCTTGCATGAACACTCCGTTCCTTTCGCAAAAAAGTTTATAACTCTTTTTTGAAATTTTATTTAATATACACTTTTATTATAAAATTTTTATGTGACAGTTTTTTGACGGATTATGTAACTCTTGCTGAATTACAAAAAAGTTAAACTCAAACAAAAAAACAGTTGCAAACAGCTATCTATATATGTTATAATATATTTATTAAAATACAAATTACATATTTTATTATAGTATACCACGATTTTCATTATATTGCAATAATTTTTTATAACATGGAAAGGAGAAGCGCATGATAAAATTTATTTTCGGAACGTACGGAAGCGGAAAAACAACTCGCGTACTGGAAAACATTAAAAAAAGTCTCTCCGCGGGCAGACGCGCATTTCTTATAGTCCCCGAACAAGAAGCTGTCTCCGCTGAACGCATGACGCTAAAGGCTCTCCCTCCCACCTCCCAGCTTGACCTTGAGGTGCTTAATTTCTCTCGTCTATACAACAGAGTCTGCCGTGAATACGGCGGACTCTCGTACAGCTATATAAAAAAGCCTATCCGTTATCTTTTTATGTGGCAAAATCTGCGCGAGCTTTCTCCTTTGCTTGAGGAATACGGCAGCTTTGCGGACAATGATGCCTCTCTTTGCGACCTTATGTTAAATGCGGTAAACGAATTCAAAATGTGCTCCGTATCGCCCGAGGTGATAGAAAGAGCCGCTGAAAAATTGGACAAGGACGATCCTCTGCGCAAAAAGTTACGAGATCTCTCTCTTATATATGCTTCGTTTGACAGACTTATATCCGAAAAATACAGCGATTCCGCAGACGATCTCTCTCGTCTTTATGACGCACTAAAGGAACACGATTTCTTTGCTGACTGTGACGTTTACATAGATTCGTTTACCTCGTTTACAGCCGTTGAGCACAAAGTTATCGATAGAATTTTTGCAAGTGCTTCAAACGTAACAGTAACTATCCCTCTGCCCTATCCCGAATATGACGGAAATTACACGGAGAGCATTCAACGCTCCTTTGAACGTCTGAAAAGAAACGCGGACAAGCACGGGGGTGCGGAATACGAAATACTCGGTGAAAATCTGCGCGCAAACTCTCCGTCACTTGCTTATCTTACGAAAAATCTCTGGCAGCTTGACGTCAGAGAGTACAGCGGTATAGAAGCTTCGGCTGAAAGCATCGTAATGGAGAAATGTGAAAACTCCTATACGGAAGCTGAAGCTGTTGCAGCGCATATTCTTGAACTATTGAGAAATGGTGCAAGATGCCGCGATATTGCGGTGATCGCACGAGAACCGTCAAGATACAAGGGTATAATCGAGCCCGCGTTTGAAAAGAACGGAATACCGTTTTTTATGGCGGACAAGACCGATCTTTCCTCTCTCGCTCCGATAAAGCTTATTATTTCGGCTTTAAAGATACGTCGTTTTAACTGGCAAAGGACCGATGTTCTAGCTCACGTTAAAACAGGACTTTATCCTATTCCGCAAAGAAACATAGATCTGTTTGAGGAATACGTAAACACATGGAATATCCGCGGTGCTAAATTCACCGACGGAGAGTGGACCATGAATCCAGATGGATACAAAAAGGAGATGAGTGAGCGCGCAAAGGAGATACTCCTTGTAGCCAACGAAACGCGAAAGGCTGTGGTCGAGCCTCTTACAAAGCTCTTTATTCTTCTTGATGCCTCACAGACTATTGCGGATATGTGCCGTGCTTTGTTTGAATATATCTCGTCTTTAGGACTTGAAGAAAGTCTTGACAAACTTGCGCAAAAGGAATTGGCAAGAGGCAAGAAAAAATCCGCTTCTGAAATATCTTCTATTTACGGAGTTATCCTTAACACGCTCGCGGACGTCGGCGAAGCTATGGAGGAGCAAGAAGCGAATGTTGATGACCTTTATACCATATTAAAGACGGTGTTTGACAAGACGGATATCGGCACTATACCGACCTCGGTCGACGAGGTAACTGTCGGCTCTGCCGCTACTATGCGCACGTCAAACATAAAATACACCTTCGTTCTCGGTCTTTGCGAATCTGTCTTTCCTGCCGCTATACACGATATGGGAGTTTTCTCAAGCGGTGACCGTGAACGCCTTGATGCGCTTGATATCGAGCTTTCGGGAGACGTTGACTCGCGTTCTTCGGACGAGCTTATGTACGTTCTACGTGCCTTTTCCTCTCCCTCGGAAAGACTTTATCTCTTTACTGCCGAGTCGGACCTTGGTGCGAGCGAGCAAAGGCTTCCATCTTTGGCGTTCAATCGCGTAAGAGCTCTGTTCCCATCTATCAACGTTCATGAATTCAAGGGAGACGAGCTTGAATATCTGACGGGAGCTCCAAAAAGCGCGGTATCTCATTTGAGAAAGCTATCGGGGACTCCGAGAGGAGAAGCATTAAAAAAGGCTTGCGTTCCCTACGTTCCCTCTATCGAAAGACGCTCGTCCGCCGAGAGCTTCTCTCCCTCCGAGCACTTATCTGAAGCGGTTACCTCTAAAAAACGTTACGAAAACATGACGCTCTCGTTTTCAAGATTTGAAAAATACGTTTCCTGTCCCTTCAAATATTTTTGCTCATCGGAGCTTAAGCTTCGCGAGAGCGGACGAGCAAAATTTGAGTTTAGTGACATGGGTACGTTCGTTCACCACGTACTTGAAACGCTATTACGCTTCTCTGTGACCGAGCTTTCCGACGGCTCTCTCCCAAGCCGAGAAATGATAATAAAAAAAGGAGATGAGATAGTTGACGCATACATTGACGGCATCTTTCCGTCCGATGCACAAACGCCCAAAAAGCTCGCTCACCTTTTCACAAGACTAAAAAAGCTCTCTCGACTTGTTATAGATAATATGCTAAAAGAAATGGAGCACAGTAAATTCCGCCCTGCGTTTTTTGAGCTTGAAACAAATGGTATCGGAAGCAATCCTCGTCCTATGGTATTTATTCCCGAGGATAAGAGCTACAAGGTAACCTTTTCGGGTATTATCGACCGCGTAGACCTTTATAAAAAAGACGGTGAGGTCTATATACGAGTCGTGGACTACAAGACGGGCTCAAAGAGCTTCTCTCTCGAGGACGTAGAGCACGGCATGAATCTGCAGATGCTTCTATATCTTTGCACGCTTTGCCGCAACCGCGACACCGAATTTGCGAGATCCTTGGGACTTGAAGAGGGTAAGACAGCGACTCCCGCGGGAATGATATATCTTCTCGCAAAAGTACCTGTCGTCTCGCTTGAGGATTACACCGAAGAGGAAGCGGTTATTGAATCAGCTGATGCCGAGATAGAGCGAAACGGCTTATTGCTCGGAAACGATGAGATACTCTTTGCTATGAATGACGAGCTTTCTCCGCAATTTCTTGCGGGAATATCTCAAAAGGACGGTATATTTAGCGGAGATTCTCTTTTGAGTGGTGAACATTTTGAAAAACTTTTCTCCGACATGGAGAATGTAATTTTAAAAATAACCGCGGAAATGAGAAGTGGTTGCGCGGACGCGCGACCACTCAAATACGGTGGAAAAGACCCTTGCTCTTACTGTGAATTCCGTTCGGTATGCCGATACGTTGAAATATCTTAAGAAAGGAGGGTGACAAATGAGTACCGAAAGAAAATGGACTTCCGCACAAATAGACGCGATGGACACAAGAGGCAAAACTCTTCTCGTCAGCGCCGCCGCAGGCTCGGGAAAGACCGCAACTCTTACAAGTCGGAGGCCAAGCGGTCTTAGGAAGACAATTAGGAAAACCAACTCCTTGGCTCACAGAACGACATGGCTACGATCCGACTTGAAAGACAATGGACTTCCGCACAAATAGACGCGATGGACACAAGAGGCAAAACTCTTCTCGTCAGCGCCGCCGCAGGCTCGGGAAAGACCGCAACTCTTAC
>JAZNEM010000144.1:0-3163 GCA_045588595.1 Eubacteriales bacterium | reverse complement strand
CCGCTTGGCCTCCGACTTGCTTTTGCGTCCTTGTCAAACGAGATAAGACAGTCGGCTTTTTCGATCTTTGAAGCGTAGGTCGAAAGGGAATCGTCCTGCGGAATACGCTGTATCGAGCCGTTCTTGAGTCCTTCGAGTGTTTTTACTATTAACTTTCCTCCAAGCGCTCCAAGCTTGTCGTGCATCGTTTCAAAATTATCATCTTCTTCAATTTTTATCTCTTCACGAAGCAACATATCACCTGTATCAATTCCATCTGCCATATACATGGTGGTGATTCCCGTGACGTCTTTGCCGTCGATTATCGCGCGTTGCATGGGGGCAGCTCCTCTGTATTCGGGAAGAAGCGAGCCGTGAACGTTTATGCAACCGTATTTCGTGTAATCGAGAACGTTCTGCGGAAGTATCTTTCCGAAAGCTACAACAACGATTATTTCGGGGTCAAGCTCGGAAAGGAGTGCGGCAAAAGCCTCGTCGCGAAGCGTTGCGGGTTGATAAACGGGGATATTAGCTTCAATAGCCGCGACCTTAACGGGAGGGGGCGTGAGCGTATATCCGCGTCCTCGAGGTTTGTCGGGTTGAGTTATAACTCCGCAGATATTATGCCCCGCATCTATAAGCGACTTGAGAGAGAATACCGCAAAATCGGGCGTACCCATAAAAAGTACTTTCATTCTATTAGAGTCTCCTTTTGATAAAGTTCTTTGAAAGTTCGAAAACATTTTGCTGATTTTTTGCTAATGTTTTCTTTTGGTTACTTTTCTTTTTCAAAAGAAAAGTAACCGCGTCCTACATATCGTTGTCCATTTTTATGGCGCAGTCAACGTAGAGCTTGCCGTCGAGGTGATCAAGCTCATGGCAAAATGCTTTTGCGAGGAAGCCCGATGCGGTAACGTCGACAGTTTCGCCCTTTCTGTTAAGATAGCGAACGGTAACGTGCATGGGACGGCGGGTAATACCAAAGCGACCCGGAACGGAAAGACAGCCTTCTTCTGTTTCCTGTTCTCCCGAATATGCGATTATTTTTGGATTGATGAGCTGAAAAAGTCCGTCCTCTTCGGTCTCAACGACAACTATTCTGCGAAGAACACCGACCTGAGGCGCGGCAAGACCCGCGCCGTTAGCGGCGCGCATAGTCTCTACCATGTCGTCAAGAAGAGTTAAGATTCTGGGGGTTATATTATCAACGGGACGGCTCACCTTTCTGAGCGTTTCGTCACCTATCTTAAGTATTTTAAGTTTTGCCATTTTTGTCTCCATTCATAAGTTGAAAATTTTGAAAAATTACAGATTTGACGGGTTGAAGTCGATAGACAAGGTCAGCTTTCGTATCGATGCCCTTGAAAAGTCGCTCAACAGCTCGGAAAAGAGCGCACGGCTTTTTTTGTTGAGCCTGCATTTTATTACCATTCTCATGCGGTATCTGTTTTCCACTCGGTAAACGGGAGCTTCAAACGGACCGAACGAATCGATCGGCAATTCGGGATATTTTTCTTTGTGCAGACTCAAAAATTCGTTTCTGAGCATAGTTGATGCTTTAAGTAATTCCTTTTCCTCGGGTGACGTTATCGTAAGCAGAGCGATGTCGCAAAAAGGAGGAAATTGAAGCGCACGGCGCAAACGTATCTCGTTTTCATAAAAGGTCTTGTAATCTTGCGCGCAAGACAAACGGATACATTCATGGTCGGGATTGGATGTCTGTATGATAGCTTCTCCCGCCTTATTTCCTCGCCCTGCGCGCCCTATGACCTGTGTCAGCATCGAAAAAGTACGCTCACCCGCACGATAATCGTCAAGATAGAGTGAGGTGTCGGCAAGAAGAACACCAACGAGCGTTACGTCGGGGAAGTCATGTCCTTTCGTTACCATTTGTGTACCGAGAAGGATATCGGCTTCATGTCTTCTGAACTGACCTAGGATATTTTCATAGGAATAACGCGAGGTCGTTGTGTCCGCGTCCATACGCAAAATGCGCGCGTTTGGCAAAAGCTCGGAAAGCTCTTGCTCGATGCGTTGAGTTCCGTAACCCATTTTCGCAAGATGTGTGCTTTTACACTCGGGACAGACCTCGGGCAGAGGTGTTCTCAAACCACACCAATGGCAGCGCAATTCACCCTTGTCGTAGCTGTTTCCAAACGTGTGATAAGCCATGGAAACACTGCATTTCGGACACTGTATCGGCTTTCCGCAGGTGCGGCAGCTTATAAAATTGTTGTATCCGCGTCTGTTCAAAAAGAGAATAGATTGGTTGCCGCTTTGGTAGTTTTCAACGAGTCTTTTGCATAGAAGGGTACTGAGAGGGGAAGTGCTGCCCTCGGCACTTTCCTTTCTCATGTCAACAACTGTCGTTGTCGGAAGTACGGCTTTTCCGTATCGCTTGTTTATTTCAATAAGAGTGTACGCGCCTTCTCTTGCCCTTGAATAGCTTTCAAAGGACGGAGTTGCCGATGATAAAAGCATCAAAGCGTTGTGCCACGCGGCACGAAATCTTGCTATGTCGCGTGTGTGATATTTCGGATTCATATCCGATTTATAAGTATGCTCCTGTTCCTCGTCAATTATTATCATACCGAGGTCTTTTATCGGAGCGAAAACAGCGGAGCGCGTTCCGATAACTACGCTTGCGTCTCCGCGTTTTATTCGTTTGTAAGTGTCAAACCGCTCTCCTGCCGAAAGACCTGAATGGATTATAGCGACCTTTTTTCCATAGCGAGAGCAGAATATCGCTAGTGACTGCGGTGTAAGTGCAATTTCGGGTAAAAGAACTATAACTCCACGCCCAGCATCAAGCACGTGGTCAATAACGCGAAGCATAACACTGGTTTTTCCGCTTCCTGTAACTCCGTGTAAAAGAGCTGCCTTTGGCTCACCGCTGTCAGAGAGTGCGCAAAGTGTTTCGTAAGCTCTTTCTTGCTCGTCGTTTAAAACTATTTCGGTCTTTAACGAGTCTTTTATTTCGGGTAAAAACGAACGGTCAATAGAACGCTTCGCTTTTTTCAAGATACCCTTGTCGCAAAGAGTTTTCAATGGCGATGCCGTGGTATGTGCTCTCTCGCAAAGCTCTTTTTCGCAAAGCTCTGTCGTTTCACTCTCATAAAGAGCGCGAATTACCGCCAGCTGTTGCGGTGAGCGGAGTTTTATAGAAGTCTCCTTGCCCTCAATA
>JAZNEM010000143.1:0-18932 GCA_045588595.1 Eubacteriales bacterium | reverse complement strand
TGCAAAGGGTGCTCCCGAGGATATTATAATGGACCTTCGCGCAAACTTCGAGGGCGAGTGCTCTGAGGTTGGTATGTATCTTGCAATGGCAAGAGTTGCGGCAAGAGAGGGTTATCCCGAGATCGCGCTTTACTGGGAAAAGGCAGCTTACGAGGAAGCAGAGCACGCTGCAAAGTTTGCGGAGCTTCTCGGTGAGGTAGTGACTGACAGCACCAAGAAGAAGCTCGAGATGAGAGTTGCGGCATAGAACAGCGCAACCGAGGGCAAGTTTGATCTCGCAAAGAGAGCAAAGGCACTCAACCTCGACGCTATCCACGACACCGTTCATGAGATGGCACGCGACGAAGCAAGACATGGTAAGGCTTTCCAGGGTCTTCTTGAGAGATACTTCGGCAAATAATTAAAAGATTCCCAAGGTGTCCTGAAATAAAAAGGTCACCGAAAAAACACTTTAATAAATGTTGATATAGCAAAAAATACATTCAGAGGGCAGATCTCGGTCTGTCCTCTTTGCTTTTGCGGAGAACAGTTCAAAATATAGAACTGTTTCGGCTTGCGAAATCGATATTTTTTTTGTAATTAAGAAATTCTGTTGAAGTATTTTTCGTTTTATGATATAATGTAAAAAAACAGAACGGTAAAAGCTATGAAATATATTGTTTTTGATCTTGAATGGAATCAACCCGAGAATAAAAGTAAAATGGATGCTGAACGAGCCTCCGTACTGTGCTCATAACGCACTGAACGATGCAGTCAGCTCCGCACTTGTCTGCAGACATTTCGACCCTTCAAAAGAGGAGGCAACTGTTCATCAGTGTGATACTAAAAGGGGGGACGTGCAAATACGCCGATTCGATGCGAGAAACGTTTTTTAAAATCAAAAGATAAATCGTTGAAATAAAATAAATATTGAAAGGAATTGAAATAATGGAATTTGAAAAACTGATATCCGAAAGATATTCGGTAAGAAACTTTAAAGAGGAGCATTTGCCACAAGAGGTAATTGATAAGATACTGGAAGCAGGACATAAAGCTCCAACAGGATGTAATTATCAACCGCAGAGAATACTTGTGCTTAACAGCGATGAGTCAATAAATAAGCTGCGTAGTTGTACGAAGTGTCACTTTGGCGCTCCGACAGCTATGCTTATCTGTCATAACAAGAATGAAAGTTGGAAACGACGTTATGACGGTGCGCAGTCCTCTCCTGTAGATGCCGCAATTGTAACGACACATATGATGCTTGCCGCACATAATATCGGTGTAGGCTCTTGCTGGGTGATGCATTTCGATCCTTTTGCTATGCGTGAAAGCTTCAATATACCCGAAGACTTCGAACCAACAGCACTCCTTGTCCTCGGTTATCCGTCCGCTGATGCAAAACCTCTTGATATGCATTATAAAAAACGTCCTATGGATGAGGTCGTGTATTACGACCATTTTTGAACGTAAAATTTGTTGATATACTAAAAAAGACCTTCTTGAATGATCGCAGAATTTTAAAATATCACAATATAGAGATTGCATTTTTTATTTTTATGTGATATAATGATTTCAGAAATACTCAAAAGGAGGACAATATGAAAAAGCTATTTTCAATTTTTTTGGCAATCGTGATGTTGCTGACGCTCGTTGCCTGCTCAAGCGATGATACGGGGGAGATAAATTCTTCTCTGCCACTTGAAACCGATCCCGTTAAATACGATATAACAGTTTCTTATGATGACAGGTACACCTTTTCGAAGGAGGTTGCATCCTTTTCTGATTCAAGCATAACCTCAAAGGTTGCAGGAACACAAGCCTCTGACAGTGCAGTAGTAACGCTTGTAAACGACAGTAAAACCAATGCCGTTATAACAGGAGTTGGTACGGTTAAGGTAAACTATGCCGACGGAACTTCTCATCTCTTGAAAGCCGAACCTGCAAAGATCAGCGTTCTGCTCATCGCGGGGCAGAGTAATGCAGAAGGTGCGGACGGAAGTGCATATAAGAGCATTAAAAATCCTGTTGGTACGGTTTATTCAACCTACGCGCCTGCGTATCACTACCATAGTAATGTTTGTACCGACAGCCTTCACAATTACGGAAATGACGAGCTTTTCTCCGAGTATCTTGATAAGGATAACGGCGCGCGTTACGTTGCAAAAGCTCTTACATCTACGCTTAACATAAACGGAAACGAGCTTGAATATAAGCTAAACGCCCTAACCGCAGACGGAACGGGCAAGGGCGGAATGGACTCTGCTATTGCAGATCAGTGGCGCAGGCAAACGGGCGATAAGGTATGGGTCGTCAACTGCGCTCATTCCGGATCTATAATCAACACGTGGGAGAAGGATTATAACGATAGCACCCTTGACCATAAGGCAGAGGCTGCCAAAACTCACAGTGACCGCCGTAACCAGTACACCGAAATGGACGGCGTTATGACGGGGGTCATCTCTACAATGGAGAGCGAAATTGCAGCAGGACATTACACACTTTCGCATTACGGACTTTTCTGGTGTCAGGGCGAGAGTGACGCAAGTATGGGTGCTTTAACGTATACGAAAAAATTCGTCAGTATTTATAAGTCTATGAAAGAGGATTGGAAGATAGATGGCAAGAGTCTCGAATTTGCCTCGATCGTAGCAACCAGAACATTCTCACGTACTGCGCCCTACGACGCAAGCACAGGCGTGTACACCTATGCCGATACCGTGTTTAACGGAGTGCGTGTGGCACAGCTTTATCTCGGACTTAATACCACGGGCGATAATGCGGATATTTTTATCGGCTCGAACGCGGGAGACCGCTGGGTAGATAAAGATTCGTATGTCGAACAGTATTTTAATACCGTTTATCCCGATGAGGAGGAATTTGCAAAGCTTCACGGATACGAACGACCGACAACTATGATTCAGATGCACTATGCAGGTCCGCACTATACGCAAATCGGCTATAACGAGCTTGGCAGAGATGCCGTGAGAAACACTTTGGCAATGAAGGGCTTTACTGCCGATATACCTCCCACGGTGTTGAATTTTGGAGACATGAGTGTTCCCGATGTGTATGCTCTATACAAGGCAGGCACATACGCGCAGACCTCTCTTTCGGATTTTCAAACGCAGATAAGAGAGAATTATTACACTTGGAAACCAAACTGACATTAAAATATACGAATAAACAAACAGAAAGCAGCAGGTCACAGTTGATCTGCTGCTTTTTCAAATTCTAATAGGTAGTTAGATTTTTATGAAACGGGTCAACTAAAGAGATCATTGACTGCAGAAAGATCACACCAATAAATCAAAATTTGAAGTTATGATAAAGTTATGTCAATATCTTGCAATTTACAAAAAATAAAAGAAATGTAAATAAATGTAAAATAAACAAATAAAATGTCAAAAAATGGGCAAAAATTTCGTATGAAAAAGAATTTTGACAAATTATTTGAATAAATTTCGAGGTAATTTTAGGAAATTTAAAAAAAACTATTGCATATAAATATGAAATAAGTTATAATAATATCACTTCGAGTGGGGGAAAGTGTGGCGAAGTGGAGCGAAATGGGTTAAAAACAGATAAAAAACACGCGAAACGAAAAACACCCACTAAAAAAGCGCTGAAAGGAGGCAGAAAAGATGCTGTCGGGCGAATTTAAACACAACATAGACGTAAAAAACAGACTTTTTATACCCGCAAAGCACCGTGAAGAGCTTGGAGAATCCTTTATGGTAGCCAAGAGCGTACGTGAGAACTGCCTTAAGGTGTATTCCCTTGAAGAATGGGAGAAATATATTGAACCCATAGTTAAAATGGAAAGAAAGAATTCCGAGGCTATTTTGAGAGCACTTCACAGAAACGCGGCACAGGTGTCTCCCGATGCGCAGGGAAGAATAATCCTTCCTCCCGCTCTTGTCTCCTACGCGGCGATAGAAAAGGGAGCAGTCGTTGTTGGCTGCGGCAAATATGCGGAGATATGGTCAGAGGAAGCATATGATGCTATGGTCGGCGACGAGGATATGGCTGACATGAAGGATCTCCTCGAATCCTACGGACTCTGATAATGGGAGAGATAGTATTTTCGCACCGTTCGGTACTTCTCGACGAGTGCATTGATGGATTGGCTATAAAGCCTGACGGAATATATATAGACGGAACTGCAGGTGGCGGCGGGCATTCCTTTGAAATTGCAAAGCATCTTGATGGAGGTCGTCTTATCGCGATAGATCAGGACGAGGCGGCTATCGCCGCGGCAAGCGCGCGTTTAGCTCCATACGGAGAGCGTGCCGTAGTGGTAAGAAGCAATTTTTCGGAAATAAGCGGTGTTTGCGACCGATTGGGTGTTCAGGAGATAGACGGACTTCTCCTCGACCTCGGTGTTTCCTCATATCAGCTTGATACTGCTGAACGCGGATTTTCCTATATGTCGGACGCTCCGCTTGATATGAGAATGGACAAAAGACGCGCTTTAAGTGCTTATGACGTGGTAAACACTTACGATGAAGCGGCGATAAAAAAGATATTATTTGAATACGGAGAGGAAAGATATTCGGCATCTATCGCATCCGCGATCGTAAAGGAGCGCGAAAGAAAGCCGATAGAAACTACTCTTGAACTCTCGGAGCTCATCAAGAGATCGATTCCCTCATTCGCGAGAGACGGCGGTCATCATCCCGCAAAGCGAAGCTTTCAGGCGATAAGGATAGAGGTCAACGGAGAGCTTGACGTAATAGAACCCGCGATACGATCGGCGGTCAGCCGTTTGAGACGAGGCGGACGAGTGGCGATAATAACCTTTCACTCGCTTGAGGACAGAATAGTAAAGCAGACCTTTGCTTCGATGGCGCAAGGTTGCACTTGTCCTAAAGACTTTCCCGTGTGCGTATGCGGAAACAAGCCTATGGTAAAGCTTGTGAACAGAAAACCGATACTTCCGTCCAAGCAGGAATTGGAAGAAAATCCGAGATCAAGGAGCGCAAAGCTGCGAGTCGCAGAAAAGCTCTGATATAAATATGTAATAATAAGATAAAAATACGATAATGCGTGGTAGATAAACCACTGAAAAATTTGGAGGTACTGATAAAAATGGCTGTTGAATACACGAACGATTCCTATAACCGTTGCATTGAAGAGCTTCGCGCAAGATATAAGGGAAGAGGAATTGCCGTTAACGTAAAAAATGAAATAGCTACTCAGGCAAGAAGAGAAGAAGCATCTCGCGCACAGCTTGCCGAAAACTACGTTGAATATGATTCGCGCAGTATGATAGGCGATCAGTACCGCAGCGGAGAATACAACGGCAGTAAATATATGACGTCTGACGATTTCGTAAGATACTTCAAGAGCAGAAGAGCATTCTACGTGCCCTCCGCTCTTAAAGAAAAAGAGGTACAGACGCAGGTGGTCAAGAACACCGCCGTGCCTCAACGAAAAACCACGGCGGCAAGCCGTGGGATAGTGCCCGCCGATTCGGATTCAAAGGAGGGTCACTTATCAAACGTACTGGCGCTCATAAAGGAGTTTGCTGAAAAATGGTTTCCCGTTGAAAGCAAGGAGGGCCGCACGAACGGTGCAAGATTCCGTGTTCCCGTGTCCGTACTTAGCGGCATGGCAGTGTTTGCGGTCTCGCTTGGACTTATCGTAAGCGGTTCGGTCATGGTAGGAAGCGCTTCGGGAGAGCTTGGAAGAAAGAAGAGCGAAATAGCACAGCTTGAAGCACAGCAGGCAGAGCTTCAAGGGAAGCTTGATCTTAAGTATAACGTAAACGATATTGAGGAAGAAGCGAAAAGCCTCGGTATGATCAAGCGTCAGTATGCAGATCAGGAATACCTTACCGTAAATAGCGGTGAGGAGATAACGATATACGATGAAAACGAGGAAGAAAACATAGGCTTTGCGGCTTTGCTCGCAGCGTTCGGAATCGAAATAAACGATTGATCCCTTTGAATAAAAGCGCTATCGTTATCATAATATAATAAAGAAAATAATAAATAACGAAAGGCGACGGACGGTCCCTTGTCGGAAGGAGAAAACGGATGCCCGACGGAACGATCAGCACGAGTGCCGTAAAACGCTCGACTATACTCGGTATTGTGATCTCCGCTATATTTGCGGTGCTTCTGTTCAGAATACTGATCATTCAGACTGTCAACTTCGATAAGTATCAATCAAAGGTCATAAATCAGATGACCACAGAGTCGCCCGTGCCCGCTAACCGAGGAAAGATATACGATAAAAACGGAAATATTCTGGCGACTAACATAACGACGTACAGAGTATTTATTTCTCCGTCCTCAATAGCCAACGCTCAAAAGGAAGCTGCCGAGGAAGAGAATCACGTAGTTTATGCGGAACTTATATCGAACGGTCTTGCGGAATTGCTTTCTGTAAATTACGACGACGTTTATAAGCAGGCTACGCAGTATACGCAGTATCTCGACAGAACCATCAAGCGAAAGGTAGACGAAGTTACCGCTGATAAGGTGAGCGAGTTTATCACTAAAAATGAGCTTGAGGATATGGTGTATATGGAGGCGCAAAGCACTCGGTATTACCCCGGAGACACGCTTGGCGCGCATATAATCGGATTTACGAGCAGTGATGGAGCGGGACTTTACGGACTTGAGCTTCAATATAATAAGTACTTAAAGGGTGTAGACGGATACTATATCAAGGCAAGAGACTCGTACGGAAACGAGATGCCTTATGAATACGCAAGTTACATTGAAGCTATAAACGGATACAATTTAAATACCACTATAGACACCACAGTTCAGCATTTTCTTGAGGAACAGCTCGAAAAGACGGTTGCAGACCACGAGGCACAAAACAGAGCTTGCGGAATAGTTATGGACGTAAAGACGGGCGCGATACTTGCTATGGCGACCTCGTCACCTTTTGACCTTAACGACCCGTGGGAGCTCGATGACGTATCAAAGGAAATGCTTGCGAATTCGGGCTATTCTGAAGATTCTGACGAATATCAGGATATGTCGCGTGACCTTTTGACTTCTATGTGGTCAAATAAGGCGGTGACCGAGAGCTATATTCCGGGTTCTACCTTCAAGATAATCACTTCTTCCATGGCACTTGAGGAAAGAGTCGTAAAGCTGACTGACGCATTGAGTTGCGGAGGCTCTTCGATAGTCGCGGACAGAAGGATACACTGTCATAAAAGAACGGGACATGGAACGCTTACTTTCCCCGAGGGACTTCAGCAATCCTGTAACGTATGGTTTATGGAGCTTGGTAAGCGAGTTGGAATAGAAAATTATTCAAATTACGTAAAAGCATTCGGATATAAAGAAAAAACGGGTATTGACCTCCCAGGAGAAGGTAACAGTATCTTTACTTCTCAAATGAGCAATCTTGACCTTGCGATATACGCGTTCGGTCAGAACTTTAACGTTACTCCCATTCAGCAGATATGTGCCGTTTCGGCTGTCGCAAACGGCGGAAAGCTCGTTGAACCATATCTTGTCGATCAGATAACCGACGATGCGGGCAATATAATCTATCAGCATGAGACGGTAGTTAAAAGACAGGTAGTCAGCGAGGATATCTGCAAGGTCGTTTCTCAAATGCTCGAGGACGGTGTTTCGGGAAACGGAGGCGCGAAAAACGCATATGTCGCGGGATATCGCGTAGCGGCTAAAACGGGAACGTCGGAGAAAAAAGAGGCGGGCAAAGAGGGCATGTATATCTGCTCAACCGTTGCATATGCTCCCGCGGACGATCCCGAGATAGCGATAATAATTATAGTTGACGAGCCGACAAAGGGTGTGCTTTACGGAAGCACGGTTGCCGCTCCTTATATTGCTGACGCGCTTGAAAATATCCTTCCACACATGGGCGTTGAAGCAAAGTACACGCAAGATGAGCTTGACAACATGGCAATAAGCGTAGGAAGCTATCGAGGTTGGAGCGTTTCTGCGGCTAAAAAGAGCATTGAGGGACGCGGACTTGAATGTATCATCGTCGGAGACGCTACCGATAAAAGTATAGTAAAGTCACAAACTCCTGCCGCGGGAACTCTCATGGAGAGCGCGTCGGGCAGAGTGGTGATATGCGTCGGAGAGGCTTCTCCCGATATGGTGACCGTTCCCGATCTTTCGGGATTACCCGCTGTCGCGATAAACGCGCGTCTTGCGGGACTTGGACTTAATATTAAAATAGAAGGAACTCCCGCGTATCTTTCGGGTACGTCGGCAGTCGCTTATTCACAATCCGTGCCTAAAGGAACGAAAGTGCCTAAAGGAACTGTTATTGTTGTCAATTTCAGAAGCATGGACGGCGACGAAGATCCTAAATACGACAGATAAATTTGATTTGGCGCGAAAGCCTTAACGGAAGTTTAAAGAATTATTCTTTCGGAGGCTATAATGAAGCTATCTGCGCTATTCGGCAAAGCCGAGCTTGATTTTTCCTCGGAATACGGGGATATTGAAGTAAAAAATATCGTTACGGATATTGAAAAAGTCAGCGTCGGAAGCCTATACGTTTGTATAAAGGGCTTGCGATTCGACGGACACGAAAATATCGGTAACGCGATACGCCGCGGAGCTGCGGTTATAGTTTGCGAGCAAGTGCGTGATGTGTTTGTGGGTGGTGCCGCAATTGTTAAAATTGAAAACACAAGATCGGTTTTGGCTCGTTTGTATAACGCATGGTACGGCGATCCCGCAGGAAAATTGCGGATAGTTGGTGTCACGGGCACTAACGGAAAAACATCTGTGTGCCGAATACTCGCCTCGGTGTTTGAGGAGGCGGGATATCGGTGCGCAAGCATCGGGACACTTGGGTGTGTGTCTGTGGGCGGTAAAGAGCTTAATAACTCCGGAGACGATCCGCTTGCAAATATGACCACACCCGACCCCGAGGTACTTTACAGGCTTCTTTACGAGATAGAGCGTGAGGGTGCTGAATTCGTTTTCATGGAGGTAAGCTCACACGCGTTAGCACTTTGCAAGTGCGATGCTATTAAGTTTGAAGCCGCCATATTTACGAATCTTACGAGAGATCATCTCGATTTTCATCTTAGCATGGAAGAATATTTCAATGCCAAGAAAAAGCTTTTCTCTATGTGTCAAACGGCGATAATAAACGCTGATGACTTATGGGGACAACAACTTTTGAATGACATATCCGTTCGCGCTTTGACTACGTCTTGCGAGAAAAACGGAGATTATATAGCTAAAGATATAAGCTTTTCGGAGAGTGGAAATTGCTCCTATAAGCTTTGCTTTAACAACGAAATCATTCCCATAGTGCTTAATATGGGGGGACGCTTTGCGGTAAATAACACGCTGCAAGCCGCCTGCTTTGCTTTGTTTTGTGGCATAGGGGCGGATAGGGTATCTCTCGCGCTCTCAAAAATTGAGGGAGTGAGCGGAAGAATGGAGAGAGTAAGCGTAGGATATGATACGGGATTCTCGGTCATTATCGACTATGCGCACACTCCAGATGCTCTTGAAAATCTGCTTTTGGGGGTTCGTTCGGCTCAAAAGGATAGTAGGATAGTTTTGCTTTTCGGATGCGGAGGAGACAGAGATCGCGGTAAGCGAAAGCTAATGGGTATAGTCGCGTCAAGGCTTTCGGATCTTGTGATAATTACTTCGGATAACAGCCGAAGCGAAAACAGGGAAGCGATAATTTCGGATATTCTCAAGGGGATCGACAAGGAAAAGCCTTTTGTCACGGTGCCCGACAGAAAAGAGGCTATCGAATATGCCGTAAAAAATGCCCGAAGGGGAGACGTTATAGTGCTTGCGGGCAAGGGACACGAAAAATATGAAATTGACAAAGCGGGCAAACGTCCGTTTGATGAGAGAGAGATAGTTCGGAATGCGATATATCGGTATTTTCCGAGTGAAACGCAGGTATAATAAGTTTTGAGCGTTACTGTTCAAAACAGAAAGGATGGGCTGAAAAATGAAGATAAACGTAGGTTGCGGTCGTCTTGCTATGGTAGAGGTCGCTCGCGTATGTAACGGAACGCTTTGTACGTTTGGCGGTGACGTAAACGTCGGAGCGTATTTCAACAATGTTTGTACCGACTCGCGTGAGGCGGAAAAGGGCTCGTTGTTCATAGCACTCAGCGGTGAGCGCGCTGACGGTCACGATTTTATCGGTTCGGCTCTGTCCTTGGGTGCTGAATGCGTTCTTTGTGAGCGTGTTCCCGAATATCTTACCGAATCAAAATACAGCTTTTGCGCTATCGTCGTAGACGATACCGTCAGAGCGCTCGGCGCTCTCGCAAAGGCTTACGACAGCAGAAGCACACACCAAAAGGTCGCTGTTACGGGAAGTGTTGGAAAGACTACAACAAAGGAGTTCGTTTCCGCAGTTCTTTCCGAGGGCTTCGCGGTACACAAGACCGAGGGCAACTATAACAGCAATATCGGTATGCCGCTCTCCATGCTTTCAATGAGCGAGGATGCGGAGGTATCGGTTCTTGAAATGGGTATGAGCAATTTTGGCGAGATAGAGTATCTTTCACGTACCGCAAACCCCGACGTTGCTATCGTTACAAATATCGGCTCTTCGCACATGGAGAATCTCGGAAGCCGTGAGGGTATCTGCAAAGCAAAAATGGAGATAGTAAAGGGACTTTCAAAGGACGGAATGCTTTTCTTGAATGGTGACGAGCCGCTCTTGCGCGCTTACAAGGTGGAGGAACATAAGCCTATCTTCGTCGGCATCGATACCGAGTGTGACTTCAGAGCGGTAAATATCCGTTCGATGATCTATCATACTGTATTCGACGTTGAGTATGACGGAAAGACCTTAAAGAATATAACCATTCCCGCTATGGGCAAACACAATGTTTACGCGGCACTTTTCGCTTTTGCGGTAGGTATTCGCATGGGCGTTTCGACAGAGGCTATACTCAGCGGACTTTGTAACTACAAGCCTGTGGGAATGAGACAGAACATCTATAATATCGGAGACGTTACGGTGATCGAGGATTGCTATAACGCAAGTCCCGAGTCTATGCACGCGGCTATCGGCGTTTTGCGTGACCTTTACCGTGGCAGAGGAATAGGACGAATGACTGCTTTGCTTGGGGATATGTATGAGCTCGGCACTAGCTCGGAGCTTTTCCACGAGCAAGTCGGTAAGGAGTTTGCCGACAACGGAGGAGATCTTCTCTTTACCTTTGGCTCGTCGGCTGACGGCATAGCTAACGGAGCGGTGTTTGGCGGAATGGTCAACGAAAAGATATTCCGCAACAATGATATAAAGAACCCTGCGCTCAGCGGAGAAATGCTTCTCCACTCACTCAAGGCAGGTGACGTGCTTCTCGTTAAGGCAAGCAGAGGCGCAGCTCTTGAGAGAGTTCTTACTTATCTTAAACAAAACAGCGACAGACTCTGCCGCGCATAAGACTATTGAATCGGAGTAGATCAATGCATAAGCTTTTGATTGAATTTATTGTAGTGGGAGTATCGTCGTTAGTATTAACGGCGATACTTTCCCACTTTATCATACCGATACTTCGGGCAAAGAAGGTCGGACAATCGATAAGAGCCGAAGGACCGAAGAGCCATCTCGGTAAGGCGGGAACACCTACGATGGGTGGAATAATATTTATAATGGCGATACTTATCGTCCTTCTCGGAATGAGCATATGGTACGCTGTCAACGGAGAGCAAAAGGCGCTTATACCTTTGGCGCTCACCATGGCTCTTGCCGTTTTCAACGGAATGGTCGGTTTTGTCGATGACTATTGCAAGCTTATAAAAAAGCAAAACGAGGGACTCAAGGCTTGGCAGAAGTTTCTTTTGCAGGTAGTTGCCGCCGCGCTTTATCTTATTATGATGAGAGCGTTCGGCAATCTTGACACGATACTTCACGTTCCTTTTACGAACAAATTCGTTGACCTTGGTATAGTTTATTACGTGTTTGCCCTCATTCTTATTGTCGGAATGGTAAACAGTGTGAATCTTACCGACGGCATAGACGGTCTTGCGGGCTCGGTGACTCTCGTCGTAGCGGTATTCTTCGCTTGTGTTGCTTTGATGAATCCTATGCACGAGGGTAACGTTGCTCTTACGTTAAGCTCCGCGTCTGTTATCGGCGCGGCAATAGGCTTTCTTATATATAATCTCAATCCCGCAAAGGTCTTTATGGGAGATACGGGCTCGCTCTTCTTTGGCGGTGCGGTAACGGGAATGGCGTTTATTATAAACGAGCCTATCATTATATTTATCGCGGGTGGTGTTTATGTGTTTGAAACGCTTTCCGTAATGATTCAGGTCGCGAGCTTCAAGCTTCGCAATAAGAGAGTTTTCAGAATGTCTCCTATCCACCATCATTTTCAAGAGGGCGGTTGGAGCGAAAATAAAATAGTTATCGTTTTCTCGCTTGTAACGGCTTTGTTGTGCGTTATAGCTTGGTTTGGTCTGTAATATTTAATTATTATTTTAGGAGGTCTCCGAATTTTGAAAGATAAAAAAAGAATTCAAGACGGGGAACTCCCCGAAACAGAAGAGCAAAAAGCGGTCGTTTCAAAGAAAGAGGAAAAGGAAAGCAAGCTAGCAAAGCTCTTTCGAGAAGAAAGAGAGAAGGCGGCAGAGCGTCACGCACAGACCGACGTGATATTTTCAGAGCCTTTACACCCCGCTCCCGCGGAAGAACCCAAACCCTTGGTAAAGGGAAGCGTGGATATGTGGTTCTTACTTATTGCCATGTTGCTTGTTTGCTTTGGCGCGGTCATGTCGTATAGCGCGAGCGCGGTCTACGCGGAACAAAGATATGACGATTCCACTTACTTTTTGTGGCGTTACGTTATATTTACTCTGATAGCGGCAGGAATTACGGCTTTGTTCGTGGTCTTTGCGCGTCCGTGGCATTGGAGAATATTCGCGGCTCTTGCGTATGCGGGCGCGATAGTGTTGCTTTTGGTCGTTCTCGTCGTTGGAGGCGGAGACGGCGTTCAGAGATGGATAGACCTCGGATTTATAACCATTCAGCCCTCGGAGATCGCAAAGATGGCAACGGTCATGATGCTTGCGCTTTATATGTCTAAATACGAGGATAAGATAGTAACGACGCATAAATTCGGAGGAAACTTTAAATACGGCTTCTTTATGCCGATGATAATTATAGGAGTTATCTGCGGTCTTATAGCACTTGAACTTCACATATCGGGACTTATGATAGTCGGTATGTTAGGAGTTGCGGTAATGTTCCTCGGAGGAACGCGAATAAGATATCTTGCGATGTTCATAGGTATTATTGCCGTTGCGGGCGTTTTGCTTATAGCTGTTTCGAGCTATGCGCAGGAGCGTGTGGATATCTGGCTGAAGCTCGAGGAACTTGACCCAAGAGGTGAGGCTTGGCAGACCTTACAGGGACTTTACGCAATAGGCTCGGGAAGCTTTTTCGGACTTGGACTCGGAAGCAGCCGACAGAAATTCGGTTACGTTTCCCAGCCGCAGAATGACTTTATCTTTACCATAATTTGCGAGGAGCTCGGATTCCTCGGAGCATTCATTTTGATACTTCTTTTCGCGCTTCTTGTATGGAGAGGTATAATTATCGGACAAAGAGCTCCCGATAAATTTTGCGCACTTACCGTTTGGGGACTTACCTTTAAGATAGCTCTTCAAGTAGCGATGAACATAGCGGTCGTAACCAACTCGATGCCAAATACGGGAATCTCGCTTCCGTTTTTCAGCTCGGGTGGTTCAGCACTTATATTACAGGTATTTGAGGTCGGAATAATCCTCTCGATCTCACGCTTTTCAACACAGAAAAAATAATTCGGAGGAAAGATAATGGCTTTAAGAGTGCTTCTTACAGGCGGTGGCACGGGCGGGCATATCAATCCCGCGCTTGCGATAGCCGATATTATAAAAATGAACGTTCCCGATGCGCAGATAGCATTCGTCGGAACTGAAAAGGGACTTGAGAATCGTCTCATTCCAAAGGAAAATTATAAGCTTTATCATATAGAGATACAGGGAATAAGACGCTCTCTTTCGCTCTCGAACGTAAAGACCGCGTACCTTGTTCTTACCTCTCCCTCAAAGGCTAAAAAGATAATCAAGGAGTATAAGCCCGATATCGTTATCGGAACGGGCGGATACGTTTGCTGGCCCTTGTTAAAGGCGGCTTCATCAATGGGAATTCCCACTATGGTACACGAGTCTAACGCGCTTCCAGGAGTTGCCGTAAGACAGCTTCAGAACAAGGTGGACGTTATACTTACGAATTTTAAGGCAACAGAGGAGCTTTTGGATACACATCAAAGAATAGTAAACGTAGGAAATCCTTTGCGCAAGAGCTATTCTACCGTAGATCGCGCGGAAGCAAGAAAGAAGCTTTGCATAGACGAGTCTAAATTCGTTGTTCTTTCCTTTGGCGGAAGCCTTGGCGCACCGCGTATCAATGAGGCGGCGGTCAATGTAATGAGAAATTTTTCTTCTAAAAAGGAAGACGTTATCCACTATCATTCGGGCGGAAGCCGAGGATATGAGAACGCTATGCGTCTTTTCGTAGGCTACGGACTTGAAAAAGAGCCGAGTCTCGTATTAAAGGAGTATATCTACGATATGCCCTTGTATATGGCGGCGGCAGACCTTGTGATATGCCGCGCGGGAGCAATGACGCTTACAGAGATAGCCATGATGAAAAAGGCGGCTATACTCATACCGTCTCCGAACGTTGCGGACAATCACCAGTATAAAAACGCAAAGGTCCTTGCCGATGCGGGTGCTTGTATGCTCATAGAGGAAAAGGATCTTACAGAGGAGAGCATAACGGCAGCCGCAGAACAGCTTTACTCCAATAAAGAGGCAAGGGAAAAAATGGAGGAGGCAGTAGCGGTATTTTGTAATCGCGATGCAGGAAAACTTATATACGAGGAAATGAATCTTTTGCTTTCGATAAACGAAAAGATAATAAAGAACGATTGAAAAAGGACTTTTAAAATTTTGCGAAAGTGAATGGGAAGGAGAAGGTAATGCGTTCAAAAAAAGCACCGCGTTTTGAGATAGAAGTCGACGTCAGAGCCTTTGTGTTGCTTTTGGTAACGGTCTTGATGTGCGCAGTGTTCGTGTTTACCTCTTTCCTTTTCGTACGCAGTCTTTTTGGAATAAGGCATTTTGAAGTCGTTGGAATAACGACGTACGAATATACCGATATCGTGAACGCATCCTCGTTGAAAAGAGGAGATAAGCTTTATTCGATAGACAAGGAGAAAGCCGAGGCAAATATACTTGAGGCGTGTCCGTATCTTGAATCGGTCAAAATAACGACCAAATTTCCGAACACGGTGAGGTTTTCTCTGGAGGAAAAAAGCCCCTCGTGGTATATAGATATCGCGGGAGATTATTACGTTCTTGATTCCGACATGAAGGTCATGACCGAAACTACATCAAAGGAGAGGATATCCGCTTTCGGAGCGTGCGAGCTTGTGCTTCCGAATATAAAAAGCGCGATGCGCGGAAGCGTGCCGAGCTTTGGCGAGAACGAGCAGGAGATACGCAAGACACTTGAGATAATATCAACGGTCAGACAGAATACCTTTAAATCCCGTATAACAAAGCTTGACTTAACGAGCCGATTTGAGATATACATGACAGTAGAGGGTGTATATGAGGTGTATATGGGCGATATGTCGAATCTTGAGGCAAAGCTTGAGACGGTTGAAAGAATAGTTTCTTCGGAAGAGGTAAAGGAATATGTTGGCGGAGAGATAAACGCGTCAAATCCCGCGGCAGTCTCCTTTAAACCGATATATGAGCAGAATATAACAGAATAGAAAGGAAGATAAAAATGGCAGAAGTTGCAATTACAGAAATGAATTTCGAGAGCGAGGTAATAAGCTCCGATAAGCCCGTAATACTTGATTTCTGGGCAACGTGGTGCGGACCTTGCCGCATGATAGCTCCCATACTTGAGGAGGTAGACAGAGAATATTCTGAGAAGATAAAGATATGTAAGGTAAACGTAGACGAAGTCCCTTCGCTTGCGATGAAATATAATATAGCAAGTATCCCGACTCTCCTTCTTGTGAAGGACGGAGAGGTAGTTGAAACGCTTGTCGGCTACCGCACGAAAAATCAGCTTGAGGGGGATCTCCGCGCAAACGGACTGATATAACTTAAAATAATAAAAAGACCCACCGCAAGTTTAATATAATTAAGTTAAGGAAAACTTACCCGCCGAGAAGGATCTCGGCGGGTTTTGGTGTATTTTCTCAACTTATTGATATTGAGCGCAAGTCGTTTTTTGCGACCGCGAGGGCCTTTTTATGTTGAAAACTTTGGTATTTTTAAAATGTGTGCGATATGCAAAAAAAAATGTAAAATAATCATTAAATTTTGAAAAAACTATTGAAAAATATTAAAAGATATAGTATTATATTATTATGAATTTATTTTAGCAGCGCGCAATGTGCGTTTGGCTTTGAAAATACGTAGGAGGATTGTACGAATGACTTTTGAACACGATAATAGCGAAGAACGTATTGTTAATATTAAGGTGATCGGTGTAGGCGGAGGCGGAAACAATGCCGTTAACCGTATGATCGCCTCGGGAGTTCGCGGAGCGGATTTCGTAGTAATAAACACAGATCGTCAGGCATTGAAGAATTCAATGGCTGAAACACAGATAGTCATCGGTGAGAAGATCACCAAGGGCTTCGGCGCGGGCGCAAATCCCAGCATCGGAGCAAGAGCCGCTGAAGAGTCTATCGACGAGATAAAGGCAATGCTCGCAGGAACAGATATGGTATTTATTACCGCAGGTATGGGCGGTGGAACGGGAACGGGAGCTGCTCCTGTCGTTGCGAGATTGGCGCAAGAGATGAAGATACTTACCGTCGGTGTAGTAACCACTCCTTTCGCTTTCGAGGGTAAGCGCAGAATGGATCAGGCAAACGAGGGTATTGCTGAATTCAGCCAGTACGTTGATTCTCTCGTTGTTATCCCTAATGAAAGACTTAAGCTCGTATCCGATACGAGAATCACCCTCTTCAACGCCTTTTCAATAGCAGATGACGTTTTGCGCCGTGCAGTACAGAGTATTTCCGAGCTTATCAACGTTGAAGGATTTATCAACCTTGACTTTGCGGACGTATCTTCCATTATGACAGCCTCCGGCAGAGCTCATATGGGACTTGGAAACGCAAGCGGTAAGGATAAGGCTGAGGCAGCTGCTAAAGAAGCTATCGCAAGCCCATTGCTTGAGACCTCTATTAAGGGTGCTACGGGAGTTATACTTAGTATCACCGCTTCTCCAGACGTTGGACTTGAGGATATCGATACCGCGTGTTCAATGCTTACCAACGAGTGCAATCCTTCGGCAAGTATCATCTGGGGTGTTGCGTTTGACGGAGAGCTTGAGGATGAGATACGCATAACCATAATCGCAACAAACTTCTCCGATAATGAGAACGCTGTCTTAAAGAAGGAAGAGAACAAGGCAGAAGAGAACGTCAGCGAGGGTGCTCCCAAGAAGTCTTCTGATAAATGGGACGACTTCCTTGACGATATGTTCGGTACGAAATAATTAAAAATAATTGCCGCCTGTTAAACGGAACGTTTCCGCGTCGGGCGGCATTTTTGAAAAAACGTTAGTGTCGAAAAAAACAAAAAAAATCAAAAAAACTATTGCAAAAATAACGAAAATATATTATCATATATATGAGAAATAAAGTGTAATCCGAGTAGGCTCGGAACACGCGTTTAGGAGGAATAAAAAATGACGTTTGCACAGGCAGAAGCTAATGAATTTGGTATAAAAATAAGGGTGCTGGGTATCGGAGGCGGAGGAAATAACGCCGTTAACCGCATGATAACCGAAAATTTGCAGGGCGTGGATTTCGTAGCAGTCAATACCGACCAGCAGGCTCTGAAAAAATCGGTAGCCGCTGATAAGATAGCTATCGGAGAAAAAATAACTAACGGATTTGGCGCGGGCGCTAACGTTGAGATAGGTAAGAGAGCTGCGGAGGAAGCGGCTTCCGATATTAAGCGTGCGCTTGCGGGAGCGGATCTTGCGTTTATAACCGCAGGTATGGGCGGCGGAACGGGAACGGGAGCAGCTCCTATCGTTGCAAAGCTCGCGCAGGAAATGGGAATTTTGACAGTCGGTGTTGTAACTACTCCCTTTGGATTTGAGGGCAAGCTCAAGATGGATCGCGCAAGAAACGGTATTGAAGAGCTTGGTCAGTACGTTGACTCTCTCGTAGTTATTCCTAACGAAAGACTCAAGATGGTATCCGATACGAGAATAACTCTTATCAATGCGTTTTCACAGGCGGATGAGATACTTCTTCGCGGTGTTCAGAGTATCTCCGACCTTATCAATAAGGCTGGCTTTATAAATATCGACTTTGCGGATATCCGTTCCGTACTTGAAAATTCGGGCGTTGCTTATATGGGTGTAGGACGTGCGAACGGTAAGGATAAGGCACAGGTCGCGGCAACTATGGCTATCTCCAGCCCGCTTATCGAAACCTCTATCAAGGGCGCAAAGGGTGTTATCGTCAGCATTTCCGCTTCTGTTAACGTTGGACTTGAGGACGTTGACCTCGCTTGTACCATGATAACCAATGAGTGTAATCCTAACGCAAGCGTTATCTGGGGTGTTAACTTCGATGAGACTCTTGACGACGAGATGAAGATAACCCTTATCGCAGCAGGCTTCGATAAGGAAGACGGTGTTGCCGAAGAAAAGACCGAAGAGGTCGTTGAGGAAAAGAAGGATGCTCTTGACGATATCTTCTCGGGTATGTTCAACTGATAAAAACATAATGTAAATAAAAAATCGACACGTAAATTTGCGTGTCGATTTTTTGCTTTGTCGGGGACGCGCAAGGGGAACTTTTTGTAAAAAGTTCCCCTTGACCCCTCAAAAACTTCCTAAAAAATAGGTTTTGCATAGCCATAATGGCAGCGCAGATGCAACAAATCGGTTTTGCGTAGCAAATTTGC